>JBIKSF010000172.1:0-2501 GCA_044348785.1 Limnohabitans sp. | reverse complement strand
CGCGCTTGTCAGCAACGACGATGTTGAAGAAAGGACGTGCTTTAGAGCCGCCGCGGTTCAGACGAATAACAACCATGATTTATCCTTGGGTGGTTGGGTATCTTGGGAACAATTGCCCAGATGCCCGGTATCCTTCAGCGTTTGAGACACGCAACTGGCCACCCGGCCAGTGACACACTGAAAAGCCCACCATTATACAACGGGAGCCTTGCCTTGCCTCTGATCCGCCCCAGCCGCGACGAAGATGTCGCCGACATCACGGCCATTTACCGCCACCACGTGCTCACCGGCACCGGAACATTCGAGATCGATCCGCCCTCCGAGTCAGACATGTCCAGCCGGCGCGCCGATGTACTGTCCAAGGGCTTGCCATACCTCGTCGTTGAAGACGAAGGCCGCGTGATCGGTTTTGCCTATTGCAACTGGTTCAAGCCCCGCCCCGCTTACCGCTTTTCCGCCGAAGATTCGATTTATATGGCTCCGGACGCCCACCGCAAGGGCATGGGCCGCGCCCTGCTGGCCGAGTTGTGCACCCAAGCCGAACGAGCGGGCGTGCGCAAATTTCTGGCCGTGATCGGTGACTCGGCCAATGCGGGGTCCATCGGTGTACACACCGCCTTGGGCTTCAGCCACGTCGGCGTGCTCAAGTCCTGTGGCTGGAAATTCGACCGCTGGCTCGATGTCGTGATGATGGAAAAGCCTTTGGGCGCAGGTGACAGCAGCCCTCCGCAATAATCGCTCCATGAAAAATAAAACACTTGCGACTTGGCTGGCTTTCTGGACAGGCCCATTGGGTCTTCACCGTTTCTACTTGTACGGATTGACGGACATGCTGGCCTGGCTGCTGCCTATCCCCACGGCGCTGGGTTTTTATGGCTTGGAGCGTGTGCAGAAGTTTGGCCAGGACGACACGCTCAGCTGGATGTTGATTCCTTTGCTGGGCTTCACCATCGCCGGCTGCGCCCTGAATGCCATCATTTATGGCCTGACGCCCATCGAAAAATGGAATGCCAAATTCAACCCAAAAGCCGATGCGCTGACGCCATCGGGTCGCACGCACTGGGGTACGATCATTGGCATCCTCGTGGCATTGCTGCTGGGCACCACCGTCTTGATGTCCAGTCTTGTCTTCAGCTTCCAGCGCTACTTTGAGTACCAGATCGAGGCAGCTCGCTTAATCAGCCAGTGAAACCAAAACTTGGCCGGAGATAATTGTCTCGCCTGACCAATGGTTCATTGGCTTCTGAAAATGAAATAAACCGCGCCCGCCATGCACAAAGCCGCCCAGAGATAGTCCAGTTTGAAGGGCTCTTTGAGGTAAAAAATCGCAAAGGGTACAAACACAGTCAAGGTGATGACCTCTTGCATGATCTTGAGTTGCGCCACGCTGAATTGCGTGTAACCGATTCGGTTGGCTGGCACCTGGAACATGTATTCGAACAAGGCAATGCCCCAGCTGACCAAGGCAGCGGCATACCACGGGGCGGTGGACATGTTGCGCAGGTGCCCATACCAGGCAAAGGTCATGAACACGTTGCTGGCCAGCAAGAGCAAGATGGTCTGCAGCGACACGGGCAAGCTGGTGAAAAAAGTCATCGACACTCCAAAGGCAAACGCTCGATGGCCTGGTCCGCCACGCGGGCGAGGTCTTCAGGGCCCACGCGCTGAGGCCACACATCGGCCAAGGGAACCAGCACAAAAGCCCGCTCACGCCAGCGCGGGTGGGGCACGGTCAGGCGGGGGCTGTGGATGCAGGCATCGCCGTAAAACAGCAGATCCAGGTCCAGGCTGCGCGGTGCGTTCACATAGGGACGCACACGGCCCGCCCGGTGCTCGATGGCTTGCAAAGCGTCCAGCACATCGGGTGCAGTCAACCGTGTGTCGATGCGGGCCACCGCGTTGATGAAGTCAGGCCCTTGGGCTTGATGGGGCGCTGTGCGGTAAAGCGCGGAACGGCCTGTGACTTGAATCTCTGGCCAACAGGTCAGTGCCTCAAAGGCCTGCAGCACAGCCGTGCGGGCGTCACCCAGGTTAGCCCCCAAGGCCACATAAGCGGTGACGGGGTCTCTCAAGATCGCCCCTTGCTGTTCAGATCAAAGATTCAAGCGGCACTGCCGCCGTCGCCCGCCTGATCACCTGCAGCGCCGGGTTTGCGGCGACGACGGCGGCGTTTTTTGGCGGCACCCTCATCGGCACCTTCAGCCTCTGCTGAAGGGCGACTCTCGGCTGGGGCGGGCGCGCCCTCGGGTCGGGGGGCACGGCGCACGCGGGGCTTAGCCGCTTGCGAGGCCTGCTGCTCAACCTTGGCTGCTTGCACCAAGTCCTCACGCTCTGAATCACTGGCCATGCTGAACTCTTGCCACCAGTCGGCCAAACGAATGTCCACTTCTTCGATGTCAGCACGCAAACGCAAAAAGTCAAAACCGGCACGAAAGCGTGGCTGCTCGACCAGGCCAAAGGGCGTGCTGCCCACCCGCTTTTCAAAGCGCGGCTGCATCATC
>JBIKSF010000086.1:0-9168 GCA_044348785.1 Limnohabitans sp. | reverse complement strand
TACCCCGTCATGAGGAATCCGGCCCTACCCAAACCGAAACCTCACACAGTCACAGATAAGGGTTCTTCAACCCCAAGCCAGCCAAGATCGCAATCTCATAGGCCTCCATCTCCTCTGCATCGGCCGCGCTGGTCTCATGGTCCCAGCCCTGCGCGTGCAAAGTCCCATGCACCAGCAAATGCGCGTAATGCGCGGCCAGCGTCTTGCCTTGCTCCTTGGCTTCGCGTGCGACCACCGGGGCGCACAGCACCAAATCGGCCAGCACCAGAGGTTCTTGCTCATAGTCAAACGTCAACACATTTGTGGCGTAGTCCTTTTTGCGGTAACTCTGGTTCAGCGCACGGCCTTCTTCCTCGCCCACGATGCGCACCGTGATCTCGGCATCATCGGCCAAGGCGTGGCGAATGGCGCGGGTCACCGCATGTCGTGGCAGGGCAGCGCGGTGGCGGGCTGCGTTGGGGATTTCACCAAATTGCAGGGACAGTTGAAGTTTTTGGAGGGCCATAAGCGTTCTCAAAAGGGGGCAAAATGTGCAGGTGAGTTCGCGTGAAAACGTCTGACAAAACGCACGCGGCTGACAGGGCTCAATCGTCGGTGGGCTGGGGCTTGCGGCGGGTCACGACGCCCGCTCGCATCGGTGCGCTGCCTTGCGCGTCGTAGGCGTCCACGATGCGGGCCACCAAAGGGTGGCGCACCACGTCGGCGCTGCTAAAGCGTGTGAAGGCAATGCCTTTGACGCGCTTCAAAACCCGCTCGGCATCGATCAAGCCGCTCAGTTGCCCTTTGGGCAAATCGATCTGGCTCACATCGCCGGTGACCACCGCCTTGGCCCCAAAGCCAATCCGGGTCAGGAACATCTTCATCTGTTCGGTGCTGGTGTTTTGTGCTTCGTCCAGGATCACAAACGCGTTGTTCAGGGTGCGCCCGCGCATGAAGGCCAGCGGTGCGATCTCGATCGCGTTGCGCTCAAAGGCCTTTTGCACCTTGTCGTAGCCCATCAGGTCGTACAGCGCGTCGTACAGTGGGCGCAAATACGGGTCCACCTTTTGCGACAGGTCGCCCGGCAAAAAGCCCAGCCGTTCACCGGCTTCCACCGCCGGGCGCGTGAGCACAATGCGCTGCACGCTGGCGCGCTCCAACGCATCCACCGCGCAGGCTACAGCCAGATAAGTCTTGCCGGTGCCCGCTGGGCCAATGCCAAAACTGATGTCGTGGCTGGCAATGCTTTCCAGGTAGGCGGCTTGCACGGGGGTGCGCGCCTTCAGGTCGGTGCGTCGGGTTTGCAAGGCTGGCAAGTCTGCCTCTTCGCCCCCGCTGTCGCCCACCAGCATGAGTTGCACCATGTCGGGTGAAATGGGTCGGTCTGCCCGCTCATAAATCGCTTGCAAAATTTCCATGGCCCGCATGGCCACGGCCTTGGGGCCGTCCACCTTGAACTGCTCGTGGCGGTGCGCAATGCCCACTTGCAAGCCCGCCTCGATGGTGCGCAGGTGCGCGTCCATGGGGCCGCACAGGTGCGACAAGCGGGTATTGTTGTGCGGGATGAAGGTGTGTCTGACGATCAAGTGGATAATCCTGTCCGTGGGTGGTTTTGCGGTTTTTTGCAGGCCAAGGAGCCCCGATTCTCCTCCATATCCTTGCAACCCAAAGGTCCTCCATGATTGGCAAACTCACCGGCATCCTGAGCGATAAAAACCCACCCGAGGTGATCGTGGACTGCCATGGCGTGGGCTACGAAGTCAATGTGCCCATGAGCACGTTCTACAACTTGCCTGCTACGGGCGAAAAAGTCAGTTTGGTTACGCACTTTGTGGTGCGCGAAGACGCGCAAATCCTCTACGGCTTTGCCACCTTGGCCGAACGCGAAGCCTTTCGCCAGCTCATCAAAATTTCCGGCGTTGGCCCCCGCACAGCTCTGAGTGTCTTGTCCGGCATGAGTGTGGACGATCTGGCGCAGGCCATCACCACCCAAGAAGTGGGGCGCTTGGTCAAAGTGCCGGGCATTGGCAAAAAGACCGCCGAGCGTTTGTTGCTGGAGCTTAAAGGCAAGTTGGGCGGCGACTTGGGTGGTTTGTTTGCCGTGAACACCCCCGACACCCAAAGCGACATCCAGCAAGCGCTGATTGCATTGGGTTACAACGACAAAGAAGCTGCTGCTGCCCTCAAGAGCTTGCCCGCCGATGTGGGTGTGAGCGACGGCATCAAGCTGGCGCTCAAAGCCTTGAACAAATGAAGACGAACTGAGCCATGAGCATCCGCACCGACGACTTTGCACCGCAGCCCGAACCCCGGGTCATTTCAGCGGCCCCCGTGTCGCACCAAGAAGAGGCCATTGAGCGCGCCCTGCGCCCCAAGTTGCTCGATGAATACGTGGGCCAAGTCAAGGTGCGCGAGCAGCTGGAAATTTTCATCAGCGCTGCCAAGATGCGCGAAGAGCCGCTGGACCATGTGCTGCTGTTTGGTCCGCCCGGTTTGGGCAAAACTACGCTCAGCCACATCATTGCGGCCGAGCTGGGTGTGAACTTGCGCCAGACCAGCGGCCCGGTGCTTGAAAAGCCCAAGGATTTGGCCGCGCTGCTCACCAATCTCGAGCGCAACGATGTGCTCTTCATCGACGAGATCCACCGCCTGTCGCCCGTGGTCGAAGAGATTTTGTACCCCGCGCTCGAGGACTACCAGATCGACATCATGATCGGCGAAGGCCCGGCGGCCCGCAGCATCAAGCTCGATTTGCAGCCCTTCACGCTGGTGGGCGCAACCACGCGCGCGGGCATGCTGACCAACCCGCTGCGCGACCGTTTTGGCATCGTCTCGCGGCTGGAGTTCTACACCCCCGAAGAACTGACCCGCATCGTCACGCGCAGTGCTGGGTTGCTCAAAGCCCCGATCGATCCGGAGGGTTCTTTTGAGATCGCCCGCCGTTCACGCGGTACGCCGCGCATTGCCAACCGCTTGCTACGCCGGGTGCGTGACTATGCGGATGTGAAGGGTGACGGCACCATCCACAAGGGACTAGCCCAAAAAGCCTTGGTCATGCTGGACGTCGACCCGGAAGGCTTTGACCTGATGGACCGCAAACTGCTCGAAGCGGTGATTCACCGTTTTGACGGCGGCCCTGTGGGTTTGGACAACATCGCGGCCAGCATCGGCGAGGAGCGCGACACGATCGAAGACGTGATCGAGCCGTATTTGATTCAGCAAGGCTATCTGCAGCGCACCCCACGCGGGCGCATGGCCACTTTGGCCGCGTTCAAGCATTTGGGCGTCACGCCCCCCAAGTCCTTTGGTGACAGGCTTTAAACGCTTGATTCGTCTTGGCCCAACGCATCCAGGTGCGAGGTATCACCCCAGCCCACCAGCGAAAGACCTTGTGGGCTCCACAGCAGGCGGTTGACAGCGGTGTTGGTCAGCTCCCAAGTGCGCGGGGCTTGCAAATCCAGCCTGGTGGCAGCGCGGTACAGGATGTCCAGCACGCCACCGTGCGCCACCAGCACGATTTGCTGACCGGCGTGGCGCGCAGCCAACTCGTCCACCGTGCGCACAATGCGCTCGCGCAAGACCAGCAGCGATTCGCCCCCCTCTGGCGGTGACCAGTCTGGCGTGCGTTTGCGCCAGTGCCAAGCGTGGTCGGGCAATTCGGCTTCCACCTCGCCAAAAGTGCGCCCTTGAAACACCCCGAAGTGGCGTTCGCGCAGGCCCATGTTCGTGCTCACCGTGTGGCCCATGGCCTTGGCAATGGCTTGGGCCGTGGCGTGCGCCCGCGACAGATCGCTGGCATAAATCGCATTCACTTCTTCGCGTTCAGCCAGGGCGCGGGCCAGGTGTTCGGCTTGGCGTAAACCCTCCTCATTGAGTGGGATGTCCAGATGGCCTTGTAAGCGTGTGTCCACGTTCCAGGCTGTTTCTCCATGGCGAATGGCCAAAATGCGTGTGGGTTCCATGAATTTGGGCGCGTTCAGCGAGGCAGTTCGATGTTGACCCGGCGCGGACCTGCTGGCGGGTTGGGAAAGTTGGCCAGCGCAGCTTGGAACAGCGTGGCAAAAATCGGCACACTGTCGCTCCAAGGGCCGGCGTGGCTGGCGCGGGTTTCGTAGACCACTTGGCCCGATTTCAGGTCGCGCATGACGACGCTGACCTCACGGCGGTAATGTGTCGGCGGTGGAAAGCGCATGCCCATGCCCAGCCCAATGTGAGAGCCAAAGCCGGAACCGATGGTAACGCTGCCGTAGGGCGTCCAGCCTGGCCCGAGTGGACGGCCCCAAGGGTCGGCCAGGTACTGCGAGCCGCTGAAACCCAGCATCACGCTCAGGCTGGCTCCGGCGTCATCACGCACCAAGCCCACGGCGGTCATGGCGGCCTGGGCTTGCTGCTCGGCCAAACCGGCTTCTGGGTTGTTGACTTGGGAGGGCAGTCTCTCAAAACGGTACTTGGCCCCTTGTAGGTTCATGCCGGGCGGCACCGCCGCAACGGACACCACATCGCTGTCGATCAGGCGCATCGAAGCGCAGCCTGTCAACCCGGTCAAGGCCATCGCGGCCAAGGCCACCGAAAACCACCGCGTGAGCTGCCGATTTGCTGTGCGCATGACCTGTCCTCCTGAGGGTTACATCGAGATGACCTGAATGCCCGGCAAAGAGGGTTCCTTGAATTCTTCTTCGTCAAAAGCCTTGTCGCCTGCGTCGTCGGCGATGCCAGTGATCTTCAGGTCCTTGAAGCCGTGCAGTTTGGCGTCCATCAAATGCGAAGGCACCACGTTTTGCAAAGCCGAGAACATGTTTTCAATCCGGCCAGGGTGCTTCTTTTGCCACTCGCGCAGCATGTTGCCCACCTGCAGACGTTGCAGATTTTCCTGGCTGCCACACAGAGTGCAGGGGATGATGGGGAA
Source organism: Limnohabitans sp. (assembly GCA_044348785.1). Classification (GTDB taxonomy): domain Bacteria; phylum Pseudomonadota; class Gammaproteobacteria; order Burkholderiales; family Burkholderiaceae_C; genus Limnohabitans_A. Next base: position 4,283 of record JBIKSF010000086.1, on the reverse strand, counting down.
CTGTCGGTGCTCTGCCCAACGGATCAGGTCGGTTTCGGCCACATAGGCCAGCGGACGAATGACCATGAACTCGCCGTTGTCGCTGACCAGCTTCGGGGGCATGCCTTTGAGTTTGCCGCCAAAAAACATGTTCAAAAAGAAGGTTTGCAGCATGTCGTCGCGGTGGTGGCCGAGCGCCAGCTTGTTGCACTTCAACTCACGCGCCACGCGGTACAAAATGCCCCGGCGCAGGCGCGAGCACAGGCTGCACATGGTCTTGCCTTCGGGGATCTTGTCTTTCACGATCGAGTAGGTGTCTTGCGTCTCGATGTGGAACTCCACGCCCAATTCCTTGAGGTACGCAGGCAGGATGTGGTCCGGGAAACCCGGCTGCTTTTGGTCCAGGTTGACCGCGACCAATTCAAAGTCCACCGGGGCGCGCGCTTTCATCTTGAGCAGGATGTCCAGCATGCCGTAGCTGTCTTTGCCGCCCGACATGCAGACCATGATGCGGTCGCCCGCTTCGATCAGGTTGAAGTCACTGATCGCCTGGCCCATTTGGCGGCACAGGCGTTTTTCGAGCTTATGGGTTTCGCGCTCGATCTTGATGGCTTTGGCGGCCTCTGATTCGGCTTGCGCTTGCACCCAGGCGTTGTCTGCTGCTGTGTCTGTGTTCATGAGGTTCACCACTGTCCGGTTTCCATGCGAATGGCCACTTCGCAGTCTTCAAAAATTTCAAGTTTGGCAATCTTGACGCGCACGCCCAACACGCCGGGCAATTGCATCAGGCGGTTCGAGACTTTGCCGATCAGCGTTTCCAGCAGGTTGATGTGCTCAGCCGTGCATTCGTCGATGATGATTTTGCGCACTTTGCGGTAGTCCAGCACCGAATGGATGTCGTCGTCGCTGGGCAGCAGGGGCTGCGTGCCCAGGTTCAGCTCGGCGTCCACCTGTATCGGTTGCGGGTCGGTTTTTTCGTGTTCTAGGATGCCCAGATTCGCGTCAAAGCGCAAACCGGTCAACTCCAGGGTTTGGTGTCCGGCAGGGGTTTTCATGGCGCGGGTTTGATTTGGAAAATTTCAACCCCGACGGCTTCGCAGTCCGGGTACACATCGGGTTTGCAGCTCGACAGGCGCACCGCCTGCACCTGCGGGTGCGCGATCAGCTCGCGCATCAGGTCGTCGCACAAAGTCTCTTGCAGCACGATGTGGCCTTGGGCTACACGCTTGGCGATCACCTCGCGGATGAAGTCGTAGTCCACCACTTCCGCCAGATCGTCTTGCGTGGGTGTGGACGCGCTGTACGGCACGAACAGCTCCACATTGAAGACGATGCGCTGGGGGCCGAGCTTTTCAAAGTCGTGCGCGCCGATGCGCACGTCCACCGTGTGGTTGCGCAGAAAGAGGCGGCGGCAGTTCAGCGCCAAATCGGTCATCAGGTCGCTCATGCAGGGTCTTTCGGTTCACCCAAAAACATCACATCGCGCGCCAAAGGCACCAGGTGCTGTCCGTTGTCCACACACACCGTGGTGCCGGTGATGCAAGGGTTCTGTGCGAGGAAGAGGCAAGTGGCCGCCACCTGTGCCGGATCGATCGGCTCGCGCAGCAGGTTCACGCGGCTGTTGCGGTCAAAATTCTCTTGGGTTTGCGGGCCGCTCAAAAACATCAGGCCCGGAGCCACGCCACATATGCGCAAGGGGGCCAAGGCTTGCGCCTGCAAGGCCACCGCGCGCTCCAGCGCCAATTTGGAGACGGTGTACGAAAAATAGTCCGGGTTCAGGTTGAACACCTTCTGGTCCAGGATGTGGATCACACTGCGCTGGCCGGGCTTGGCCTTGGGTGAGGATTGCTGCGCCATCAACGAGGCCAGCAACATGGGCGCGATCAAATTCACTTCGAGTTGCAGGCGCGCGCCGTGCAAGTCCATGGCGGTGCCTTCATCGGGCTCGAATAAGGATGCGTTGTTCACCAAGCAGTCGAGCGGGCCGTGGCTTTGCGCGATCTGCCCCATCATCTGTTCGACTTGTTCGCTCTGGGCCAGATCAGCTTGCACGCATTCAACGAAACCCCCTGTCGCCTGGAGTTCTGCCTGCAGCGCCATGGCCGCATCGCCCGAGCGTTGGTAATGGCACCACACGCGCCAGCCCGCCGCCGCAAATTGGCGAACGATCTCTGCGCCCAGGCGGTGAGCACCTCCGGTGACCAGAACTTGTTTCATGGATGTCAGCAGCGTGCGGTTCGAAGAAAGAAAGTGGTTGACCTGCGAGTCATTGTTGAAAACGCTTGTCACCCCGGACTCGATCCGGGGTCCATGCTTGTTCAACCGTGGATGCCGGATCAAGTTCGGCATGACAGTAGGCTTCGCAGGGTTTGGATTATCGGGCAAGCGGCCCATGTCAACCATCGTTCGACTCAAACCCCTGTAAACCTTCGGCGACAATCGCCGCGTGAGCACGCCGAATCCCAATCTCCCTTCCGAACTGACCCTGCGCATCCACCAGGCCATCGCCCATGCCGGTGGCTGGATCGGTTTTGACCGTTTTATGGCCATGGCCTTGTACGAGCCGGGTCTGGGTTACTACACCAACGCCCTGCAAAAGTTCGGCGCCATGCCCTCTTCGGGCAGTGACTTTGTCACCGCGCCGGGCATGTCGACCCTGTTTGGCCAAACTTTGGCGGTGCAGGTTCGTGAGGCGTTGAACGCCACCGGCACCGATGAAGTCTGGGAGTTTGGCGCGGGCACCGGGGCGCTGGCCCTGCAGCTGCTGGACCGCCTGGGCGGTGCCGTGCGCCGTTACAACATCATCGACTTGTCGGGCACTTTGCGCGCCCGTCAGGCCGATACCTTGTTGAAACACGCCGATAAAGTGCGCTGGCTCGACGCTTGGCCCGACGCCATCGAGGGCGTGGTGGTGGGCAACGAGGTGCTCGACGCCATGCCGGTACAGCTTTTGCAACGCACGCAAGGCGTTTGGCATGAGCGCGGCGTGGTCAGTGCGGGGGGGGATTTCGCTTGGCAAGACCGCCTGACCGACCTGCGCCCGCCCGTGGACATCGAAGGCGAGCACGACTATTTGACCGAAATTCACCCCCAAGCCGAAGCCTTCATCGCCAGCTTGGCCGAGCGCTTGTTGGCGGGACGGGGCGGGGCAGCGTTTTTTCTGGACTACGGTTTTCCCGAGGGCGAATACTTTCACCCCCAGCGCCACATGGGCACCGTGATGTGCCACCAGCTGCACCAAGCGGACGACAACCCGCTGGTGGCGGTGGGCCAAAAGGACATCACCGCCCATGTGAACTTCACTGGGGTAGCGCTGGCCGCGCAAAACGCGGGGCTGCAGGTGCTGGGCTACGCCAGTCAAGCCTGGTTTTTGCTGAATCTGGGCCTGGCCGAGCGCATGGCCGAGGCCTCTTTGGCCGAACGAAGCCAAGCGCAGCGCCTCATCAACGAGCACGAAATGGGCGAGTTGTTCAAAGTGGTCGGGTTCGCCACGTCGTCCGATTGGGCCGCTCAGGGCTTTGCCCAAGGCGACCGGTCACATCGCCTGTAAACGGCATCAAGGCACGCTATGTTGCGCTGGCTCATCGTGGTGTTTCTGGCCCTGATCCTTTTCAGTGGCTTGCAAAAATGGCTGCAAAAACTCGGTTTTGGCCGTTTGCCCGGCGATTTTCGCTTTCGCTTGTTCGGGCGTGAATTTTTCATCCCCATCACCAGCACCTTGTTGCTGAGCATGGTGGCTGCGGGCATCGCGCGCTGGGTGTGAGCTGGGCAGCCGGCAAAAGCACACCCAGCACGAACGTGTTACAGTGCAGCACGCCATTGGCGACTTATGCCCATCTAGCTCCTTGCGAGCCGATAGCGCATCCCGGCAGAGGGATGCCAGTCTTGTCCTCCACTGTGCACATCGCCCGCCATGCTTACCTAAGCTGGGCCCAGACGATTTTTTGCTTCCTTTTTGACGCACCTCTGCACGGTGCTGTTCTTGGGCAGGCCTTACGGTCTGCATATGGGGGCGCTTTTTTGGCAGCAGGACATGCCAAGACCCGTGCCGCTGCACAGCCCCCAAGAGGGCCGAAAAAGCGGTTCGACCCCCTTCGTTAAAATACATGACTATTTCATATTGTTCACACCAACCCATCTCCATGGGAAAATTCCGAATTCAGCCGTGCTCCAGGGTTTTGCCCAATGGCGCATTTGGCGCGCAAGTGTCCGTGGCCAGTGGCCGTGGCAGCGCCAGCACCGACCGCGTGATGCGGTTTGTGCCCGAATTCGCCACACCGGCCGCCGCCAGCCAATACGCCCTC
>JBIKSF010000171.1:0-2534 GCA_044348785.1 Limnohabitans sp. | reverse complement strand
ACCCAAGCGCTCAAGAACGAGAAAAGCAGCCCCACCGCAAACATGGGCGCATCGGCCATGCTGAGCAATGCGCGGTCTTTGTACAGGCTGTAAGCCCCCGCGCCAATCAGCGTGGGAATGGCCAGGTAAAAAGAAAAGTCTGTCGCCGCCTTGCGCGACATGCCGAGCAACATGCCGCCGATGATGGTCGCGCCACTGCGGCTGGTGCCCGGAATCATGGCCAGGCACTGCACCAAGCCCACCTTGAGCGCGTCTTGCCAACGCATGTCTTCCACCTCGGCGATGCGCACAGCGCTGGCCTGTCTGCGCTCGGCCCACAAAATGATGAAACCGCCAATGATGAACGTGGTGGCCACCACGGCTGGCGTGAACAGGTTCGCTTTGATCGCTTTGCCAAACACCAGACCCAAGATCACGGCAGGCACAAAAGCGATGAAAACATTCAGCGCAAAACGCTGGGCATCGGCGCTGCGCGGCAAGGCACGCACGGTGGAGCTGATCTTTTGCCAATAGACAATGATCACCGCCAAAATCGCGCCTGTCTGGATGGCGATGTCAAACACCTTGGCCTTGTCATCGTCAAAGCCCAGCAAAGCCCCGGCCAAAATCAAATGCCCGGTGGACGAGATCGGCAAGAACTCGGTCAAACCCTCGACCACGCCCATCACGGCGGCTTTCAGCAACAACATCAGGTCCACAAACGCTCCTCAAAAATCTGGGGGGATTATCGTCTTTGTGCAGAAGGTCCTTCATCACAGACCACCGTCATCCCGGACTCGATCCGGGATCCATGTTTTAGTTAGGGCAAGCGCGATAACCCCAGAAGATGGACCCCGGGTCAAGCCCGGGGTGACAGAAAAGAGCCTGCGGTAACAGATACGTGCAGGACACGTTACCCTTGGGCCTCTTCGCCACAGCAGCCCACCACTCATGCCACCGCCTTCCATCCACAAAACCGCCCGCATCGGCGCACTGGCCATCGCCGCCGTGTGGCTGGTTGTGGCTGGGGTCTTGTATTTGGTGTTTGAGCGCGTCGAGCAAAACCGCCAAGCCAGCCTCAAGCCCTATGCGCTCAGCTCGGGCGACTTGGTCATTCCGCGCCAACGCGACGGGCATTTTCATGTCGAGGGCGAGGTCAACCGCCAGCCTGTGCGCTTTTTGGTGGACACCGGGGCCAGCCATGTGAGTGTGAGCGAAGCGCTGGCCACACAAGCCGGGTTGCCTGCGGGCCAAAGCATCACCTTGCACACGGCCAACGGCCAGCGCCCCGGTCAACTGGTGCGCAGCGTGCCCGTGCGGGCGGGGCATCTGGTGCTCAACGATGCCAGCGTGACGGTGGGCCTGAGCGGGCTACAGCCCGAGCAAGCCCTGCTGGGCCAGAATTTTCTAAAACACTTCGATGTGGAAATCCGCCGCGACGAGATGATCCTGCGTCAGCGCCCTTAAAAACTGACCGCCTCAGGGCTCTGCCAGCAAGGCGTCATCAGCGCCGCCCATCGTAGCGACCATCATGGCGACCGTCTTGCCGCTGATCCCAACCACCCCGCCCGTACTCGCGGTCATCGTGCCGGTTGTGCCTGCGTTCATGGCCCCTTTGACGACTGTCATGCCCATGCCCCCAGCCATAAACCGGCGCATACACACGGGGCACGTACACCACCCGAGGTGGCGGTGGCGGGGCGTAGATCACGCGGGGCGGTGGGGCATAAATCACCGGACCGGGAACCCCCACCTGGGTGTAAACCGGGAGATGGCCGATGCGCGAATGCACCGACACCGATGGCTGGACCACCACCGGATGGGCGCAGCCCACCTGTGCCAGACCCAAGCCCAGCAGACCGAGCAGCGCCATGGCTCTTGAAAAAGACGGTTTGAACGGATAACGCATGACAAAGTACCTCTGATCACGTTGGTTTGACTTGCAAACGGGCTCCCTGCGCCTTTAGCGCGGCAGCCCCGCGATTGGTGCACCGCCAGTGCTTTACAGTGGTTTCCATTCGTAACGGCGACCACACGGGCAGCCCCTCGCCAGCCCCTAAAATCAAGCGCTATGACCTCCCCCACCGACAAAGACACGTCTGCCGACCACAAAGTCAGCAACTTCCTGCGCCAGATCATCGACAAAGACATCGAGCAAGGCACCTACGCCACCCGCCGCTGGGCAGGCAGCCCCGGCGACGCCGCTCACCACGCCGCTGGCGAGCCTGACCCCGCCAAGATCCGCACGCGCTTTCCGCCCGAGCCCAACGGCTATTTGCATGTGGGCCACGCCAAAAGCATCTGCATCAACTTTGGCCTCGCCCAAGAGTACGGCGGCGTGTGCCACCTGCGCTTTGACGACACCAACCCCGAAAAAGAAGACACCGAATACGTCAACAGCATCATCGACGCCGTGAAGTGGCTCGGTTTTGACTGGGCCCAGATCGGCCAGGCCGCTGGCAGCGCCGCGCCCTACCAGGCCAGCGACTACTTCGACTTCATGTACCGCGCCGCCGAGGCGCTGATCCAAGCCGGTCACGCCTATGTGGACGAGC
>JBIKSF010000085.1:0-9365 GCA_044348785.1 Limnohabitans sp. | reverse complement strand
CCTGAGCGTCAGGAACCCATCATATGAAAGCCACCCACGAACACGAGTGGGAGGCCTCCCCCGGCCTGCCCAGCGCCCTGCCCAAGGGCGAGCGCGTGGTCTGGCAGGGCGCGCCCGACTGGAAACGTCTTGCCATCCACGCGTTTCATGTGCGCAAAATTGCGCTGTACTTCGCGCTGATGCTGGCCGTGCAAGCGATCAACCTGACGGCCCCCGACAGCGGCATAGGCTGGAAACCACTGGCTGAAGTCGAATGGAAACCCCTGGCTGTGGCCGCCAGCCTTTACGCCCTGGCCTTGGCCCTGCTCTTGGGCTCGGCCTGGATGTCGGCGCGCAGCACGCTCTACACCCTCACCAACAAACGGGTGGTCATGCGCATCGGCATCGTGCTCACGCTGACCTTCAACCTGCCCTTCAAACGCATCGCAGGCGCTTCTTTGAAGTCCCAAGGCGCGGGCACTGGCGACATCGCACTGGCTTTGCACGCCGAAGACCGGATCGGCTGGTTCCACCTGTGGCCACACCAACGCGCCTGGCACATCACGAAACCGCAGCCCACTTTGCGCTGCGTGCCAGACAGCCAAGAAGTGGGCGAACTGCTGCTGAACCTGTGGCGTGCCGAGCGTTCGGGACAAAACTTGCAGCTGGGCGATGCAGCGGTCCCAAGCCACTCTTCGGCACCTCACCAAGGCATGCTGGCATGAACACCCTGCCCAAGCACGACTGGCAGCCCAGCCGCCCAGCGACTCAGTCCCAGGGCCTGAACCGGCCCATGGCCTGGATCGGGGTGATGCTGCTGGCCATGCTGGTGGCCGTGGGCCTGGCCCGCTGGTCGGGTCTGGACCCGCGCACGCCCGACGCCGCCGTGCAGTGGCAGCGCGACCTGCAATTCACAGACTTGCCCAACGGCGATATTGCCGTGCTGGACCACCGCACCGGCCAAAAAGTGGCTGTGTTTTCTGGCGAGCAAGGTTTTTTGCGCAGCACTTTGCGGGCACTGGCCCGTGAACGCCAGCGCGAAAGTCTGGGCAAAGAAGCCCCCTTTTTGTTGATCGGTCGCGCTGACGGCCGCCTGACCCTGCAAGACCCCAGCACCGGCCAGCGCATTGACCTGGAGTCGTTTGGCCCCAGCAACGCCGCCGTGTTTGCCAGCCTGCGACTGGCTGGCCACAAAGCCCCCTGAAATTGAAACGTCCCGCACCGGAGAACACCATGACCGCCACCGCCGTCCACACCATCGAAACCGCTGAAGACGCCAACAAAAAGGCCGTGCACGACGACATGATCAGCCCGCGCTTTTACACCACCGACTTTGCGGCTATGGACCGCATCAGCATCGAGCCGGTGCGCGCCGAGTGGGATAAGATGATGGCCGAGTACGAGGGCGACAACAACCACGACCACTTCCAGCGCGACGAAGCTTTTGCAGACGAAGTGGCCTCGGGCATGGCCAGTCTGTCACCCGAAATGCGCCAGGAATTCATGGACTTTTTGGTCAGCTCACTCACGTCGGAATTTTCTGGTTGTGTGCTCTACAACGAGATCCGCAAGAACGTCACCAACCCCGACATCAAGCAGTTGATGACCTACCTGGCACGCGACGAATCGCGCCACGCGGGCTTCATCAACCTGTCGCTGCGCGACTTCAACCTCGGCATCGATCTGGGGAACTTGAAGCGCACCAAGAAATACACCTTCTTCAAGCCCAAATACATTTACTACGCGACCTACCTGTCCGAAAAAATTGGTTACGCGCGCTACATCACCATCTTCCGCCAGCTCGAAAAGCACCCGGAAAAACGCTTTCACCCCATCTTTCGCTGGTTCGAGTTGTGGTGCAACGACGAGTTCCGCCACGGTGAATCGTTTGCCTTGATCATGCGTGCCAACCCCAAGCTGCTGAGCGGTGGCAACAAGCTGTGGATTCGCTTCTTCTTGCTGGCGGTGTACGCCACCATGTACGTGCGCGACCACACCCGCCCCATGCTGCACGAAGCCATGGGCCTCGACTCCAGTGAATACGACTACCAGGTGTTCCGCATCACCACCGAGATCACCAAGCAGGTCTTCCCGCTGGCGCTCGACACCGACCACCCCGATTTCCGCCGAGGCCTGGAGCGCCTGTTTGCCATTTCGCAAGCCATGGAAAAAGCCAAAGCGCGTGGCGGTGTGGCGGGCAAGCTGCAGCAAGGCGTGTGCGCCGTGAAAGCGGCGGCCACCTTTGCCCGCCTGTACTTCATGCCCGTGATTGAACAAGACCTGTCACCCCAGGTCCGCATGGAACCCGCATGGTGAATGAAGTTGTTTGGGCTTGCGTTTTCACGGCCCTGTGCTGGTGGCTCGGCACAGGCGTGATTTTGTGGCTCGATCGGCTGCCTGTGCGCAGCTTCCGTTTCAGCCTGGCGGGCTGGACGGTGCTTTTGGCTTTGAGTTTTTGGGGCGTGGCCCACAGCATGCAAGAGGTCAGCGTGTACAACGCCTACCTAGCCTTTGGCAGCGTGATCGTCATGTGGGGCTGGCACGAACTGGCCTTCCTCACGGGCTGGATCACTGGTCCGCGCAAAACCCCGCTGGACGCAGGCCTCACGGGTTGGCCGCGCTTTGTGCAGTCGGTGCAGGTCATGCTGTACCACGAGCTGGCTTTGCTGGCGAATTTTGCTGTGCTGTGGTGGATGCAAGAGGGCCAGGCCAGCCATGTGGCCATTTGCACCTATGCGCTGCTGTGGTGCATGCGCTTGTCGGCCAAACTGAATTTGTTTTTTGGCGTGCCACAAAACGGCGCGCAATACCTGCCCGAACACCTCAAGTACTTGGCCAGTTATTTCCGCACCACCACCGGCATGTCGCTGTGGTTCGTGCTCTCGATGGGCGTGGCCATGGGCACCTGGTTTTGGCTGGTGTGGCTGGCACAGCAAGGGGCTGTGGCCATCACCACCGGTTGGGTCATGCTGGCCACGCTGCTCGGGCTGGCCATCGTTGAACACATCATCATGATTTTTCCTTGGCCACTGGAGCGGCTGTGGGGTTGGGCCATGGGCCAGACCAACAAACCGGCTTTGACCTCACCCCCTTGAAGGCCTCACATGAACACCTTGACCCTCACCCCCGCCCTGCGCGCCGATGGCTTTGACACACCCAGCATCCCGCCACGCCCCAGTGCCGGTGAGCTGAGCCGCACACCACAGCGCCCAGTGGCCGTGGTCATTGGCAGCGGCTTTGGCGGACTGGCGGCAGCGATTCGCCTGAGCGTCAAGGGCTACGAAGTCAAAGTCTTTGAAAAACTCGACGCCCCGGGTGGCCGCGCCTATGTGCACCACCAGGACGGCTTCACCTTCGATGCTGGCCCCACCATCATCACTGCGCCCTTTTTGCTCGAAGAACTGTGGGCACTGTGCGGCAAAAGCTTTTCAGACGATGTGAAACTGGTGGCCATGGACCCGTTTTACCGCGTGCGTTTCGCCGACGGCACCTGGTTTGACTACAACGGCGACCCCGAGCACATGCGCGCCGAAGTGGCGCGCTTTGAACCCTCAGACTTGGCGGGGTACGAGCGCTTTTTGGAAGAGGCCGAGCGCTGCAAGACGCTGGGTTTTGAGGGCATGGGCGACATGGCCTTTGACAAGGTCAGCGACCTGATGGCTGCTATCCCCGATTTCTTGCGCATGGGCGCCTGGCGCAGCCTCTACAGCCTGGTGGCCAAACACATGCGCAACGACAAGCTGCGCATCGTGATGAGCTTTCACCCGCTGCTGATCGGCGGCAACCCCTTTGCGGTGACCTGCGCTTATGCGCTCATCAATTCGCTGGAACGCACCTGGGGTGTGCATTCGGCCATGGGCGGCACCGGCGCCATCGTCAAAGGACTGGTGGGCTTGTTGCAAGAGCGCGGCGTGCCGGTGCGTTGCAACGCCCCCGTCACACAAATCCGCATTGAAAACGGCCGCGCCTGCGGTGTGGAACTGCAAAACGGCGAGTTCGTGCCCGCCGACATCGTGGTGAGCAACGGAGACACCGCCTGGACCTACAAAAACCTGGTGGCCCCCGAGCACCGCCGCGTCTGGACCGACCGCAAGATCGCCAATGGCAAATACTCCATGGGCCTGTTCGTTTGGTACTTCGGCACATCAAAGCAGTACCAAGACGTGCCGCACCACATGATGGTGCTGGGCCCGCGCTACAAAGGCTTGCTGCAAGACATCTTCAAAAAACACAAATTGGCCGAAGACTTCAGCCTGTATTTGCACCGCCCCACGGCCACCGACCCCTCCTTGGCCCCCGAGGGCTGCGACACCTTTTATGTGCTTTCGCCCGTGCCGCACTTAGACAGCGGCACCGACTGGCCTGCATTCGCAGAGACCTACCGCGCCGCCATTGCCGAAAGCCTGGAGGCCAGTGTGCTGCCGGGCTTGCGCGAGCACATCGTGACCAGCAAGGTCACCACGCCGCAGGATTTTCACGACAACTTGTGGTCTTACAAAGGCGCGGGCTTTGGCCTGGAGCCTTTGCTGCTGCAAAGCGCCTGGTTTCGCCCACACAACCGCAGCGAAGACGTGCCAGGCCTCTTCGTCGTGGGGGCCAGCACGCACCCGGGCGCGGGCGTGCCCGGTGTGCTCATGTCTGCCAAAGCTTTGGAAACGGTGGTTCCCCATGTCAACGCCTGAACGCAACCCCAACGCTGGGAGCTTGCCCGAACTCGACTTCGACTCGCAAGACCTGCAGGCCTGCGTGGCCATGATGCAAGGGGGCTCCAAAACCTTTTTTGCGGCCAGCCGCTTGCTGCCGCCGCGCGTGCGCACTGCCGCCATCGCGCTCTATGCGTTTTGCCGTGTGGCCGACGACCTGGTGGACGAAGCGGTGGCGGGCGATACGCCCCTCGATGTGTTGCAAACTCGTCTGGACGCCATTTACGCGGGCACACCACACGACCACGTTGAAGACCATGCCCTGAGCCTGGTGGTTCAGCAGTACAAACTGCCGCGCCATTTGCTGGATGCGCTGATTGAAGGCTTTGCCTGGGACGCGGGGGGCCGCACTTACGACAGCATCGAAGACGTGCACGCTTATGGCGCCCGAGTGGCGGGCAGTGTGGGCGCGATGATGAGCTGGATCATGGGGCCGCAAAGCATGGACACTCTGGCCCGCGCTTGCGAGCTGGGCGTGGCCATGCAGTTGACCAACATTGCCCGTGACGTGGGACACGACGCCAGCATTGGTCGGCTGTATTTGCCGCGCCGCTGGCTGGTCGAAGCCGGCGTGCAACCCGAAGTCTGGATGGCCCAACCCACCTTCACGCCCGCCATCGCGCAGGTGGTGGCGCGTTTGCTGGACGAAGCCGATCGCTTGTACAAGCAGGCCCACTCGGGCATCGCCGCTTTGCCACCCGACTGCCGCGCCGCCATTTGCGCGGCCAGCATGATCTACGGCGAAATCGGCCACCAGCTGCGCCGCGACGGGCTGGACTCGGTGAACAAACGCACTGTGGTCAGCACCACGCGCAAGCTCATGCTGCTGGCCAGCGCATGGACTCAGGTGCACTGGATCCGCGTGAGCGACCACAACCCAGAGCCACTGGCGGCCATCGTGGGCCTGGTGCAAGGCTGCCAAGCTGCGACACAGCAAACCGGCAACAAAGCTTATTTCCCCAACCGCGCCATGCCCCAGCGCGTGGCCTGGATGCTCAATTTGTTTGAGCGCCGCGAAACCGAGCGTCTGGACCGCAACGCGCTGCACCAAACACCATGAGCACAACACCATGAGGGTCCCCAGCCACAGCATCAATGTGCGTCTGCTGTATGTGAGCCGCGCCGTCGGCCCACAAACCACCACCATGACCACCACCATCCTGGCGCAGGCGCAAGCCAACAACCCCGCCCAAGGCATCACGGGCGTGCTGTGTCAGGGCCAGGGCTTTTTCTTTCAAGTGATCGAGGGCGAGCGCAGCCGCGTCAATGCGCTGTACCGGCGCATCAGCGCCGACACCCGCCACCAGCATGTGGAGATTCTGCACTTCGAAGAAATCCATGAGCGCCGATTTGGCCAATGGTCCATGGCACTTGTGCACCTGTCGGTCGACGACCCCATGGTCAGGCTGCAGCACCCCGACTTTGACCCCTATTCGGCCACTGGCGCGCAGGTCATGCAGCAGGTGATGGATTTGCTGGAGGCAGGTCAGCCGATTCGAATACCTGCGAATTGAACTGTTCGGAATAACCGAACAGCAACGGCAAGCGTCAAGGTCCCGCCCTGACAGTCGGTGCGCCCGAGCGATCAGCCCCTGATAAACCCGGCACAATCTCGCTCTTTTCAATCATTTCGCGCTCTGAGGCGTGCATCGCATGGGTGTGCAAACAAGTGTTGGATGGGCTTGGCCCGTCTTTGCCCAAGGCCTGTTTTTGGGCCTCGGCCTGATCGTGGCCATTGGCGCGCAAAACGCGTTTGTCTTGCGCCAGGGCTTGCGGCGTGAGCATGTGGGCAGCGTGGTGGCGTTTTGCGCTGTGGCCGATGCGGTGCTGATTACGGCGGGTGTGTTCGGCATGGCGCAGGCGCTGGGCGACAGACCCATGCTGGCGCGTGGTCTGGCTTTGGGCGGTGCAGTGTTTTTGGCCGTGTATGGCTGGCGGGCGCTACAGCGGGCGCGGCGCATCAGTGCGCTGGATGTAACAGCGTCAAGCCCAACTCTGAGCCGGGGGGCGGCGCTGGCGCAAGCGGCGGCATTCACCTTGCTCAACCCACATGTTTACTTGGACGCGGTGCTGCTGGTGGGCAGCATCGGCGCGCAGCAACCTGCCCCTTTGCAGGGCTGGTTTGCAGCCGGTGCCAGTGCGGCCAGCCTGTTGTGGTTCAGCGCCTTGGGCTTTGGTGCCCGTTGGCTGGCGCCCTGGTTTGCCCGCCCCCGAGCCTGGCAGGTGCTGGACGCGCTGATCGGCGTGACCATGTGGGTGCTGTCGGCCCTGTTGGTGCGCCATGTGGTGAACGGGCTTTGAGACCTTTAAAACTGATGGGAATAAAAAATTTGACTTTTATTTCAAATGAGAATATATTTGTTGCTTGTTCTGCTTTACCCGCATGAACAACACGCAGATGGCTCACAAGGCGTCTGCTTCGGCATCGATTGACTTCGAACACCGTGTCCTGTTGAGCTGCAGGCCATGGCATTTTTCTCACAGCTCTGCGTCAGCCCCTGGATGGTTGACGACTCGATTGATTTTGATTTCTCCGATTACCACCCGCACGGGCTCCCAAGTCGCTTCGCCCCCGACACACCCTTTTTGCACCGGCCTTGGCCGAACAACCGCTGCCACGGCTTTGCGCCAGGCTCGCCCTGCTTTGCAAGGCCTGGACCTGACGCCTGCCCTGCACCGAACGGCTTGTGCTTTCACCCAACATGCTGCGCGCCATGTCCTCGACACCACGCGCGACTGGCTGCAAAACAGCCCCAGCCCCGAACAAATGCGCTAAGGCCTCACGGCCCTTGGTGCGTTTCCATGCGGCTTCCCGGCTTTGGCCTGGCAACCGCTTTTTCCTGCATGTCGGCCTCGTTTTGAAGCCGCCACGCCACCTCTCTGAAAGGCTCAACCATGAGCAGCAAAATTTACGTGGGCAACTTGCCCTACACCATCGACGACGCCAGCTTGCGTCAGAACTTTTCTGAATTTGGCGGCGTGCTGTCGGCCAAAGTCATGATGGACCGCGACACCGGTCGCTCCAAAGGTTTCGCCTTTGTCGAAATGTCCAGCGCCGAAGAAGCCCAAGCCGCCATCACCGGCCTGAACGGCATGTCGGTCAGCGGTCGCTCGATCGTGGTGAACATCTCCAAGCCTAAAGAGCCGAGCACCGGCTACGGCAGCGGTTACCGCGACACACGCAACTGATCTGAATCAGTCGCCCACAAAAAAGCCGCTTCACAGCGGCTTTTTTGTGGGCGGGGCTTTTTGGTCAACCCCAGGGCATGAGGCGGTTTACTTGCGTGGACGCTTGGGGCGGTTGAACCAATTGGCGAGCATGAACAGGCCAAAAACCACGAACATGATGATGAGGATGTGTTTGATTTCCATGGTGAGTCCTTGAGTTGCGAGTTGATCTGGTAAACGACGTGGGAATAGATTATGCAGAGATGACAGGCTGGCGTACAGAGGGGGGCTTTGAACGCAGCAAAGGTCCGATGGCCCACAAGGTCATGCCCAGCAAAAGGATTTCGATGGCGTAAACAGCCGAGTACCCCATGACAGGGCTGCTGATCAGCGCCACACCGTCACGCACCAAGCCGCCTGCGGCCATGCCCACACCAGCGGCCGTGGCCTGGACGGCCCCCCAGGCACCCATGGCCAAACCGATCTGGCCTGGTGGGGCCAGTTGCATGGAGGCGGTGAGGGTGCCGTGGGCAAACAAACCACCCCCCAAGCCAATCAGGAAAATACCCAGCACAAACAAGGCGGGCATGTCCACAGGGCCAGAGGCAATGACCGCAGCAAAGGCGGGCAAACCAATCCAGGCGCCCCAGCCAGACATGCGGTAGGCGTCGCCACCGCGCCCCAGCACACGCGAGGCCCAGGCAAAACCCATCAGGCCGCCCAGCGCCAAGGTAGCCGAGAGCAAGGTGGTGCTGGACACGCTCATGTGCAAAATCTCACCGCCATAGGGTTCGAGCAACACGTCTTCCATGGTGAAGGCCATGGTGCCCAAGCCCACCGCCAGCAAACGCCTCAGGGTGTGGGGCCCTTGGCAAAACAGGTGCCAGGCTTGCGCAAAACTGTGCTCGATGGGCGTGCCGGGTTTGCGATCGCGACTGCGTGGCTCTTGCTTCCACAAGGCGATCACGTTCAGCACCAGCGTGGTCACGGCCACGGCCTGCACCACGCGAATCAGCTGGCCAGGGCTGTAGTCGTTCAGCAAATAGCCCAGCACCAGAGCGCTGCCGATCATGCCGACCAGCTGCATGACGTACATGAGGCCCACCACCTGGGGTTGGCGCTCGGGCGGAGCCAGGTCGGTGGCCAGGGCCAGGCCTGCGGTTTGCACCGTGTGCATGCCCAAGCCCACCAACAAGAACGCGCCCGCCGCGCCCAACTGGCCGACCCAGGCCGGCGCTTGGCTGGCCTGACCGGCACCGGCGAGCACCAACAGCGCAAAAGGCATGATGGAAAAACCGCCAAACTGCAGCAAGCTGCCCATCCAGATGTAGGGCACGCGCCGCCAGCCCAGTTGGGAGCGGTGGTTGTCAGAGCGAAAACCAATGAGCGCACGCAAGGGTGCAATGAGCAGGGGCAGCGCCACCATGAAGGACACCAGCGTGGCGGAGACTTTGAGCTCCACGATCATCACGCGGTTGAGGGTGCCCACCAGCATGACCATGGCCATGCCGACTG
>JBIKSF010000084.1:0-9382 GCA_044348785.1 Limnohabitans sp. | reverse complement strand
CGGGCACCTCGCGGCCATGGCCTCCGAAGAGATGGACAGCATTTACCTGGTGCCCAACCGTTATCCGCAGGGCGAATACCTGCTGCTGTTTGATCCTCTGGATGGTTCATCCAACATCGACGTCAACGTCAGCATTGGCACCATCTTCAGCGTGCTCAAAAAGACAGAGGGTGGGCAGGGCGTCACCGAACAAGACTTTTTGCAACCCGGCAAACAGCAAGTGGCGGCTGGCTACTGCGTCTACGGACCACAAACCACCTTGGTGCTCACCGTCGGCGACGGCGTGGCCATGTTCACCTTGGACCGCGAGCAAGGCTCCTTCGTGCTGACACAGGAAAATGTGCAGGTGCCCGCCGATACCAAAGAATTTGCCATCAACATGAGCAATATGCGCCACTGGGACGAACCCGTTCGCCGCTACATCGACGAATGCCTGCAGGGCAAAGATGGCCCACGCAGCAAGGACTTCAACATGCGCTGGATCGCCAGCATGGTGGCCGATGTGCACCGTATCCTGACACGTGGCGGCGTCTTCATGTACCCCTGGGACAAACGTGAACCGCACAAACCCGGCAAGCTGCGCCTGTTGTACGAAGCCAACCCCATGAGCTGGCTGATCGAACAAGCCGGTGGCGCAGCCACCAATGGCAAAGAACGTATTCTCGATTTGCACCCCACCCAATTGCACGAGCGCGTGAGTGTGGTGCTGGGCTCTAAAAACGAAGTCGATCGCGTGACCCAGTACCACACCAAAACTTAATCCAAGCCCTGCCGCTTTGCTGCTGCAAGTTACTTATCAAAAGGCCCCTGATACTCGCGTTTCAGGGGCCTTTTAACTTTCATGACCGCAAGCCATTGGCTTGCGTGGGGAATCATTCGTCGGTGTCTGGCGGAAAGCCATCGCCTGCAGGCACAGGCGCTGCAGCCACCGCAGGCTCAGAGACCACGGCACGCAGGGTTTCACGCAACATTTTCTTCTCGGGCAAGCTCAAGGCGCGCGCCAAGCGCTGACGCATGCGCAGCAAGAGTTGGCGATCGACTTCCTGAGGAATGCCGCGGCTGACCTGCAGGGCATCACGCAGGTCTTCGCGCAGGTCTTCGGGTTCATCCGCCCACCAGGCCGTAATGACTTCGTGCATCGACTTGCGCAGCTCTTCCACATCTTCCACGGCCAGCCCCATGCCGGTGGGCAGCTTGCCTTGGAGCATGTCAGCCAGCGCCTGGGAGTTCACCACCACACGGCGATCGGCTTGAGCCAGCAATCGTGCCCAACCCGGATCGGTGCGCACCATTTGGGACATGTTGCGGGCTGATTCATCGGCCAGCAGGTGAACACTCAAACCGCTGAGTTGGGCCTCGTCGATGGTGGCCAAAAAGCGTTCGTCGTCGCTGGCCACCAGCACATGGTCGCAGGCATGGTGCTCGGCCAGTTGTTTGAGGTCATGACCCAAGGAGCGCAGCAAAGACGCACCACCGTCCGCATCGTGGGTTTGCACCAAGCGCACGATTTGGTCGTCGATGATCAGCCCGTCAGAGCGGTCGCTGTACCAGTAGATGCGTCGCAAATCAACATCCAGTCCGGCATGCGCCAACGCTTGCGACAACAAATTGAGCAGGCCCTGGCGATTGACCGACTCGCCTGTGGTCCCCACAGCGCCTTGCTGGGCCATCCAGATCAGGAAACGGCCATCGATCAGAGCCATGCAAGTGCCAGATCGGTGCTCGCCAAAGCGGCGATCAGACGGGTTGTTTTGAGAAAAATAGTCACGCTTCATGGTGTCAACCTATATCGATAAAAAATAGCGCTGCTAAAAGGTGCAGCGTAGGCCATTCTAAATGGCAGCAGTCTCTGTCTCGGTTATAAATGCCCTCTGTGTCCAGTCCTTTGTCTTTTGATCCCCGCAATGTTCCGGTTTGGCGCATCGACCACGATATGCCAGCTGTGCCGTCGGCCCATTTGTTGCCAGATGCTCTTCGAGCCCGGTTTGAGCAACCTCCCGTCTGGCAACCCGAAGTCGAACGGGAGACCTCCTTTTCCACACGCGAACCCGCCCCAGCTGCGGTGCTGGTGCCCATCGTCATGCGTGGGCCCGATTTTTCGCAATCGACCGTATTGCTCACCCAGCGGGCAAACCACATGTCGACACACTCCGGTCAAATCGCCTTTCCTGGCGGCAAAGTCGACCCACAAGACACCAGCCGACGTGCCACGGCCCTGCGTGAGGCCCATGAGGAGGTGGGTCTGGACCCCCGGCATGTGCAAGTGATTGGGGAATTGCCGGTGTATGTCACCGGCACCTCTTTTTGGGTCACCCCCGTCATTGCCCTGGTCACACCGGGTTTTGAGCTGAGACCCAACGCGGAAGAAGTTCAGGATGTGTTCGAAGTCCCACTTGATTTTTTGATGAATCCGGCCAACCACCGTCGCCATGCCGTGGAGTGGCAAGGTGCCCGTCGGCAATGGTTTTCCATGCCTTACGAAGAGTCCCGAACGACGCCCAACGGTGACAGCGACCTGGTCGAGCGTTTCATTTGGGGTGCGACAGCCGCTATGCTTCGTAACTTCTACCGTTTTTTGGTCGTCAACCCCTCCCGATGAGGACGCCATGAGTTTTTTTGCAATCCTGTTGGCGCTGGTGCTGGAGCAGGCTCATCCATTGAACCCTGTGAATGCGATTTACACCGCCATCAAGCGCTGGGTCGCTTGGGTTGCCCGCACGTTTGACGCGGGCGTGCGGCATCAGGCCTGGATCACTTGGGGCATCACGGTGATCGGCCCAGCGCTTTTGACCATGCTTGTGCACTGGGCGCTCGAATGGGGTCTGGGTTGGCTGTTTGCCATGGTCTGGAACGTGGCGCTGCTCTACATCACACTGGGCTTTCGCCAGTTCAGTCACCACTTCACAGCGATCCGCGAGGCCCTGGAGAACGGCGAGGAAACCCAAGCCCGTGAACTTCTGGCGCAGTGGCAACAGGTTCAAGTAGGTCAAATACCGCGCAGCGAGATCGTGCGTCACGTGATCGAATTTTCCATGATCGCAGCCCACCGGCATGTGTTTGGTGTGTTCTTTTGGTATGCGGTCCTTTCCATCATTGGCTTGGGCCCCGTGGGCGCTGTGGTTTACCGCCTCACTGAATTGGCGCAGCGCCGTTGGCAAGAGCCCACCACCGACGGCTCGGTGGTGAGCGAGGCCTTGCGGTCTGTGGCCTTGCGGGCGTGGCAGGCCATGGATTGGCTGCCCTCGCGCATGACCGCATTGGGCTTTGCCATTGTGGGTAGCTTTGAAGATGCCATGGATGGCTGGCGCAACCACGCACAAAACTTCCCTGAGGACAACGACGGTGTGATCCTTGCCGCAACGGCCGGTGCCATCAATATCCGTTTGGGCGGTGCCGCCTTGCAGGCAGACAACGAGGACGACGAACGCGGGGAAACGACAGGCGGCAGCAGCACACCGGGGCGCATTCCTGAAGTGGCCCATTTCGCCCAGGTGGTGGGCTTGGTGTGGCGCACGGTGATCATGTGGCTGGTGCTGGTGGCCTTGCTGACGATGGCCAATTTGGTAGGCTGAAAAAGCGTTGAGGGCACCCTGCCACTCACCAACGCTGCTGGCCTAACTCTTCAAAAAGCTGCGCATAAATACGGTGACGGCGCACGCTGATGGTGCCGGGATGCTCAACGGTTTCGACTTGCGCCAGCACGGCGCAACCGGGTTCGTGCAAATGGGTGCAGTTGTAGAACTTGCAGCCCCCCAAATGCTTTCGCAAATCGGGCATACAGTCGGCCAAGCGGGTAGGCTCAATGTGGTGCAAGCCAAATTCCTGAAAGCCGGGTGAATCGATCAATGCGGTACGTGATGCACCATCTTCTCCAGACCCATCGAGCGCAGGCACCCAGTACCAACGCGTGCTGGTCGTGGTGTGCTTGCCCGAGTTCAGCGCCTGCGAAATTTCACCGGTTTCCACCTGCGCATCGGGCACCAAGCGGTTGATCAGCGTGCTTTTGCCGCTGCCCGACGGCCCCAGCACCAAGGTGATGAGGCCTTGCAAATGTGCACACAAGGCGGCCACGCCATCGTCGTCTACTGCGCTGCGCGGGCTCAGGCTGATGGGCATGACGCTGTAGCCCATGGCGCGGTAGGGCGCCAGCCGCTCCCAAGCCTGGGCAAAGGGCTGTGCCAAGTCGCTTTTATTGAGCGCGATGATGGGCATGATGCGCTCGGCTTCGGCAGCCACCAAGGCGCGTGACAGTTGGCTTTCTGAATACTCGGGATCGGCCGCGATCAAGATCAACACGCGATCCAGATTGGCGGCAAAGGATTTGGTGCGGATCTCATCTTGGCGGTAAAACAGGTTGCGGCGGTCTTGCAGCTTTTCGATGCTGCCTTCGTCGCCCGCGATTTGCCACAGCACCTGATCGCCCACCACCACTTGGTTTTTCTTGCCCCGGGGGTGGCAAATCAGGCGGCGGCCTTCGGGTGTCTCCACCAAGCAGTGGCGGCCATAGGTGGCGACCACCAAGCCCGGCTCCAGTTCGTGGGCCTCGGGCAAGGCCGGGCGTGCTTTGGGTTTATTCATGCCGCATCATGCCGGTAACAAGGCGTCGGTCTGGGTCGCGGCCTCAAAGTCCAAGCGGCTGAGGCCGCGCACGTCGTGCGTGTTCCAGCGCACCACACAACGTTTGTAGGTCAGCAACAGTTCCGGGTGGTGGTTGAGCTTTTCAGACAACCAGCCCACGCTGTTGACGAATAGCAAAGCGTGTGAGTGCTGGGCAAATTCAAAGGTCTTTTCAATGGCGATGTTGTCGCCATCGCCCGACAATCGCCAGCCTGGAATCTGGCCCAGCGCCATGATCACCTCGGTGGGCTTGAGGGCCCTGACTTCGGGGGTGCTCATGCGGTTTTCATCCTCAGCAAACGCTCACTGGCCGGGGGGTGCGAGTAATAAAACTTCACATACCAAGGATCGGGCGTGAGGGTCGAGGCGTTGTCTTGGTACAGCTTGAGCAGGGCCGAGGACAAATCCTTGCCTGGTGTTTGTGACACGGCATAGGCATCGGCCTCAAACTCCTGCTGGCGCGAGCGCCAAGACGACAAGGGCGCAAAAAACAGCGTGAACACGGGTGTGACCAACATGAACAACACCAGCGCCAGCGCGTCGTTGCTGCCCGACAAATTGGGCATCACACCCAAGCCCGTGTAAAACCATACCTGCTGCGCCAGCCAACCGAGAAGCGCCAGACCCGCCAGCGTCATGGCAAAGCTGGTCGCCATCATTTTGACGATGTGCTTGTGCTTGAAATGACCCAACTCATGGGCCAGCACCGCTTCCATTTCAGCCGGGCTCAGTTGCTTGAGCAAGGTGTCAAAAAACACCACCCGCTTGCTCGCCCCAAAGCCTGTGAAAAACGCATTCGAGTGCGCCGAGCGGCGGCTGCCGTCCATCACAAAAAAACCTTTGGCGGTAAAGCCCGCACGTTGCATCAGGCCCTGCACGCGGGCCTTGAGCGACTCGTCTTCCAGCGGGGTGAATTTATTGAACAAGGGCATGATCACGTTGGGGGCAATCGCCATCAAAAATAACTGCCAGCCCACCAACACCCCCCAGGCCCACAGCCACCACCATGCGCCTCCGGCTTGCATGAGCCACAGCACCACCCACAAAAGCGGCAGGCCCAGCGCAAGGCCCAAGACCAAACCCTTGGCCATGTCGCCCAGCCACAAGGCAGGCGTGATTTTGTTGAAGCCAAAGCGTTGCTCCACGCCAAAGGTTTGCATGAGCGACAAGGGCAATCCGATGAGACCACCGACCAGCATGAAGCCCAGCACCAGCGCGATTTGCTGGGACATACCCGACCCCATCCAACCCAGCAGTACCTGATTGAGCGCATCAAGCCCGCCTAGCAGTGTCCAGCCCAGCAGCACGGCGGCATCCAGGGCGATGTCGATTTGCGACAACCTGGCTTTGGCCAAGGTGTAATCGGCCGCTTTTTGGTGGTCTGCCAAGGCCATGGTGTCGGCATAAGCCGCAGGCACGGCGCTGCGGTGGCGGGCCACATGCCGCACTTGGCGGGCGTTCAGCCAAAACTTGAGCGCTACATGGGCCAGCAAGGCCACCACCAGAGTCAGGGTCAAAGTCAGGGATGCATTCATGCCGCCATTGTAGGAGCCGCACCTTCAGTGCAAGTGGGAGGCCGCGATTCAAGCCCGCAACAGAGGGGCTCGTGGCATCGGCGACAATCTGCGCATGTCTGATGCCCATACCCACACCCCCGTCCCCGCAGCCGCTGAGCTGCCCAAATCTGACCAAAATCTGGTCTGGATCGATTGCGAAATGACGGGCCTCGACCCCGAAAAAGAACGTCTGCTGGAAATCGCCGTGATCGTGACGGGCCCCCACCTCACGCCCCGCATCGAAGGGCCGGTGTTGGTGATTCACCAAAGCGATGAACTGCTGAACCAAATGGACAAGTGGAACAAAGGCACCCACGGCAAAAGCGGGCTGATAGACAAGGTCAAGGCCTCCACCACCAGCGAGGCCGATGCCGAAGAGCAGATCCTGGCCTTTTTGAAAAAGTACGTGCCCAAGAGCGCGTCCCCGCTGTGCGGCAACACCATCAGCCAGGACCGCCGCTTTCTGGTCAAGTTCATGCCCAAGCTGGAAGCGTTTTTCCACTACCGAAATCTGGACGTGAGCACCCTCAAAGAGCTGTCGCGTCGCTGGAAGCCTGAGGTCTACGCCAACTTCAAGAAGCAGCAAAAGCACACCGCACTGGCCGATGTGCACGAATCCATCGATGAACTGGCACATTACCGCGAGCATTTCATCCGTTTGTGATTTTTCAGGGAAAACCCTAGCGTTTTTTCTTTGGCCGTGCCATAATCGTTAGCTTGCCGCATTTCAGGTGCGGCAATTCATACATCTCCCTTCATGCCTTGACCCAACGATAGGGTCACTCACAGCGGCCAGGCTTCATGCCCAGCGCCCCTCGCGAGCACCGTTTGATGGTTGATGTTTTTTCAACCTTGCGGTGCCTGCGGCCATCAGCAACAGTTTTCTGTTAGCGGCCGTTGTTCCGTGCGAGTTTTATACATACACATGACTGACACTTTGAACACAGTGCAGGACGACTTGTCGCCTGCCGAAATCACATCCATCGCCACTGAGTCGACTGCACAGCCCGCTGTGACCAACCTGGCCACTGAAATCATGGTCGCCGCAGCGGCTGAAATCACCCCCGAGGCAGCAGCTGCGGTCACCACTGAAGTGGCCGAAGAAGACGCCGTTGCCGACGTGCCCAACGGTTTCGTTGAGTTGGGCTTGGCGCCTGAGCTGGTGCAAGCCGTGGCCGATCTGGGCTACACCCAGCCCACTGCCGTGCAGTTGCGCGCCATTCCTCTGGCCTTGCCTACGGCTGGCGGCTCCAAAGATGGCAAGTCCAATGGCTACACCGACCTGATGGTCTCCAGCCAAACCGGTAGCGGCAAAACCGCCGCCTTCTTGCTGCCCGTGCTGCACACACTGATCCAGCAAATGGCCGAACAAGAAGCCGCAGAACGCGCCGAGTTCGATCAAGCCTGCGCCGACGCTGCGGCCAACGGCGAGCCAGCCCCCAAGCGCTCCAAGCGCAAAGACCCCACCAACCCCCGCAACTTCAAGGCTCCGACACCCGGCGCATTGATTCTGTGCCCCACACGTGAATTGGCCCAACAGGTGGCGCAAGATGCCATCGAGTTGGTCAAGCACACTCGTGGCCTGCGCGTGGCCAACGTGGTCGGCGGCATCCCTTACCAGTTGCAAATCGCCAAGCTGCAAAACGCCAACTTGGTCGTGGCCACGCCTGGTCGTTTGCTCGACCTGCAGCGCTCCATGCAAATCAAACTGGACAAGGTTCAGTTTTTGGTGGTTGACGAAGCCGACCGCATGCTCGACCTGGGCTTCTCGGACGACCTGGCCGACATCAACGACATGACCAGCCAGCGCCGCCAGACCATGATGTTCAGCGCCACTTTTGCGCCGCGCATTCAGCAACTGGCCATGCGCGTGATGCACGACGGTGGTTCTTCGGTCCAGAAAATCCAGATCGACAACCCTCAGGAAAAGCACAACAACATCAAGCAGGTGCTGTTCTGGGCCGACAACGCCCAACACAAGCGCCAGATGCTCGACCACTGGTTGCGTGACGCCACGATCGACCAGGCCATTGTGTTTTCCAGCACCCAAATCGAGTGCGACGGCTTGGCCGCTGACCTGCAGCAAGACGGCTTCTCGGCTGTGGCCCTGCACGGCGCTTTGAGCCAAGGCATGCGTAACCGCCGTTTGATGGCCCTGCGCAATGGCCAAGTACAAATTTTGGTCGCTACCGACGTCGCCGCTCGCGGCATCGACGTGCCCACCATCACCCACGTCTTCAACTTCGGTTTGCCGATGAAGGCCGAAGACTACACCCACCGCATTGGCCGCACAGGCCGCGCCGGCCGCGATGGCTTGGCCGTGACCTTTGCCGAAATGCGCGATCGCCGCAAGATCGGTGACATCGAGTCCTACACACGCCAGCCTTTCAAAGCCGAAGTGATTCCAGGCTTGGAGCCCAAAGCCCGCATGCCTGAAGCCCGCAAGCCCATGGGCCGTGGCGGTGATCGTTTCGGTGGCGAGCGCAACTACGCCAACGCAGGCGGTGGCTTCCGCGGCGGCCGTCCAGCTCCAGGTGGCCGCGACTTCGGCGGCAACCGTGATCGCGATGGCGGTGGTTTTGACAACCGCGCCCCCCGCGGCAACTTCCGCGACGAGCAGCCACGCTTCGAACAGCGCGCCGAACCCCGTTTCGAACGCAAAGAAGGCGGACGTTTTGACGCCCCTCGTGGTGACCACCGTGGTGGTGACCGCTTTGAACAGCGCGGCGCACCAGCCCACCCATGGGACAAAGGCGACAGCCGCCCTGCCCCGCGTCAAGATGCACGCCAAGACGGTCCACGTCAAGGCGGCCGCTGGGAAGACCGTGGCGGAGACAACCGCAACGCAGCTCGTCCAGCCCCTCGTGGCGCTGCTGGCGACAAGTTCGCCCGTGGCCCCAAGCAGTTTGGTGCCAGCAACTTCAAGCCACACGCCGCAGGCGAAGGCCCTGCAGGCAAGCGTGGCGGCACGCGCGTGCTGAAAATCACGCGCGGTTGATCGTTTTCCTGGGTTCAACCCAGGACTTCAAGATCTCATTCGAAGGTCTTGCCCTCACCGGCAAGGCCTTTTTTTATGGCCGAGCGGAACGGATGCACGTTTTGAAGCGCCCATAAAAAAACCGCCCTGGGCGCAAACCCGGGCGGTTTTTTCGTATGGCCGAAAAGGCTTTACGCTTTGGCAGCTGGTGCTGCTTTGCGCTGAGGCAACT
>JBIKSF010000014.1:0-29800 GCA_044348785.1 Limnohabitans sp. | reverse complement strand
GCACCTGGAGTCCAACCCCGACTTCGTGCCTACCCCGGCTCCGGGTGCCGATGTGCTGGTGCTCGCGGGCGACATTGGCTCTTACCAAGCGGGCTCGGCCCTGGCCAACGCTGGCGACGGTGACTTTGGTCTGGCGCGGTTCTCGCCGCTGCACGGCTGGCCCACACCCGTGCTCTTCGTGCCCGGCAACCACGAGTACGACGGGCTGGACTTTGACGCGGCGCACACCCGGCTGCGCCAAACCTGTGAGCGGCTGGGCATTGCCTGGCTGGAGCGCGAAGTGTTGCAACTGGATGGCGTGCGCTTTGTGGGCACCACGCTGTGGACCGACTTTGACGCGCTGGGGCCGCTGGCCGGGCAGCCCATCCCCGACCCATTGACCGACAAAATTCCAGCGCACTTCATCCACCCCAACAGCCAATTCACGCGCCAACTCAAGGCTCGCGACAAGGCCTTTCGGGCCGCCAACTATTACCTGCGCAAAACCCTGACCACGCGCCAAGGTAAGCCCTGGCTGGCCGAGGGCCTGCGCGAGCAAGCCTTGCAATGCCAAGACTGGCTCAGCGCTGCGCTGAGCGTGCCTTTTGCAGGCCCCACTGCGGTCATCACACACTTTGCGCCCAGCCTGGCCAGCGCCGACCCGCGCTATGGCCGGGTGCCGGGCACGGCCGGTTTTTGCAACGCACTCGACCACTTGCTGCCCCACGCCCAGTTGTGGCTGCACGGCCATTTGCACTGCGCGAGCGACTACACCCAAAACGGCTGCCGCGTGGTGGCCAACCCGCTGGGTTATGCGCGCAAAAACGAACAAGTGCTGTTCAAGCCGCAATGCGTGCTGGAGGTGCGGGGCACATGAGTCCGCACTGCCCCGGCGTGAAGGCACACGCCAACCTCTGATTTCATGACCTAGGTCAAGACCTCGCGGCCCTGCACGGCATAGAGTGAAGACTTGTTTGATCCCCAACAGGAGACCCTCATGAAAATCTTATTGGCCGTTGATGGCAGTGAATACACCAAAAAAATGCTGGCCTACTTGACCACGCACGACGAACTTTTCAGCACGAACAACAGCTACACCTTGATGACGGTGAGCCCCCAGCTGCCCCCACGCGCACGTGCTGCCGTGGGCAAAGAGATGGTCGAGGCCTACCACCGCGACGAAGCTGAAAAAGTGCTCAGCCCGGTGACCAAGTTTTTGCTGCGCCATGGCATTGATGCCAAGACCGTGTCCAAAGTGGGTCATGCGGGTGAGACCATTTCTAAAACTGCCGACAGCGGCAAATTTGACCTGGTGGTGATGGGCTCGCACGGCCACGGCACCTTGGGCAATCTGGTCATGGGCTCGGTCGCCACCCAAGTGCTGGCGCACTGCAAAGTGCCTGTGCTGCTGGTGCGCTGAAACTACAGCTTCAGCGGGCGCTCAGCCCATCAAAACAAGTGCTCATCACCAGATCGAGGATTTGTTCGTCGGTGTGCTGTTCGCCCATCTTGAGGAACTCCAGAACCGGGTCGCAAGCCCGAGCAAACAAGGTGTAGAGCACGGCCACAGCAGGCAGTGCCTTGTTGATTTGACCTTGCGCCTGTGCCTCTTCGATCCAGCCGCCCAAGGCATCGCTGACCTCCATCAAGCCATCCATATAGTCTTTGCTGGCCATCAAAGTGGCACGCAGACTGGAGTTCTGGCTGGGCAAGGAGGGCATCAGGCCCTGCAGCTTGAGGGTCATGGTCCAGCGGGTCACCGCCTTGAGCTTGTCGATGGCTGCTTGTTCAACGGGCAAAGACTGGATGTGTTCTTGCGCCTTGCGCATGGCGGTGACCATGGCGGCGCAGGCCAGCTCTTCCTTGCTGGTGAAATGTTTGTACAAGCTCGCCTTGGCAATGCCCACCTCGGCGGCCACCTCATCCACCGTCATCGCGTCAAAGCCTTTTTCGGCCAGCAACCGGTTGACCGACTGGATGATGGCGGTCTCTCGGGCTGCCAGCATCTGGATCTTGAAGGACTTTTTCGGCGGTGTATTGGCTTCGGTATTCATGGCCGGATTCTAGTCCCGCAGGCCAAAAAAAGACCCATTAGTCACATCAGAACCCTTACAACTCAAAGTGTGAAAGCCCCGTTGACCGGGAACGAACACTTGCATCAGGCTTTTTGCACGCCTGGCACACCCGACCGAATGACCCACTGCCCCTGCGATCGGAAGACGCCGTTGGCCTGAGCTGGATTGGGGGTGGTCCTGAAGTCTGCTGTGACACGATCAGGGCGCACATCCAGCACGGTGAACCCGCGCTCGTCCGAGCGGGCGTGCAAGATGTCCGGGTTGTTGTCGCGGATTTGGGCCAACAATTTCTCTCCCAGCCCGCGTGATGTGACCGATGTGGTCACGATTTCGCCGGCCACCACTGGTGAGCGTTCGTCGTTGGCCTGCACGCGCAACTGGGCGGCCACGTTCATGTGCACATCACCGCCCAGCATCACCACGTTTTGCACCCCCGCCTGGGCCACCGTGCCCAAAAGCCTGGCGCGGGCTTGCGGATAACCGTCCCAGCCATCGGTGAAGGCACTTCGCCCCAAAGGGGTGTTGACGCCACTCGAGCTCATTTGGGTGGACTGCGCCACCAGTTTCCAGCGCCGGGCGCTGTGGGTGAGCCCCTCGTAAAACCACTGTTCTTGCGCCGCACCCAGCATGCTGCGCGACGAATCGACCAAAGCGTCACAACCCACCACCACACGGCCACCACCCCGGTTCGGGTCCAGACAGGCCTGGTGATCACGGTATTGGCGGCAGTCCAGCGTCCACAAGTCGGCCAGCTTGCCCCAGGGCATGCGGTCATGGATGCGCATCTGGCTGGCGTTGACCGTGTCCGGGCCCAGTCGAAGCGGCATGTGCTCAAAAAAAGCTTGGTAGGCCGCCGCCCGTCGGCGCAAAAAGGTCTGCGGGTCGGTGAAGTTGCGGTCCAAGTCGTTGGCGTAATCGTTGACCACTTCGTGGTCGTCCCAAGTCATGACCCAAGTGTGCGCTGCATGGCAGGCTTGCAGATCGGTGTCGGTTTTGTACTGCGCATGCCGCTCGCGGTACTCCTCCAGCAACTTGGGCACACCGCCTTCGTGCTTGCGCAGCATGAACTTGGGGTTGGAGCTTTCGTAAATGTAGTCCCCCACAAACAGCACCAAATCCAAATCGGTTTGGGCCATCTCGCGGTGGGCGGCAAAAAAGCCCTGCTCGTAATGTTGGCAGGACGCCAGGCCCATGCGCAAACGTGCCACGGCTTCATCGGCGGCAGGACTGGTTCGGGCCCGGCCCACCGGACTGATGGCATTGCCGCAGACAAATCGGTACCAATAGAGCCGCCCAGGCTGCAAGCCATTGGCCACCACATGAACGCTGTGGCCGCGGTTTGCATCGGTTTGCACACGCCACTGGCGCAGGGGTTGGCGCAAGCTGGCGTCGGCAAACACCTCGCACACCACCTCCAGGCTCTGGACTTTCAGCCCCGAATCGGGCTCGCTGATGCGAAGGCGCGTCCACAGCACCACGCTGCCAGACTGGGGCTGCCCGCTGGCCACACCCAAACTGAAGGGATCCACTTGCCAACGCGGCCCAGCACCCACAGCAGGGCCCTGCTGGAGCTGCGCCTGGGCACCTGCGCTCAGCCAGGGCATCAAGGCCAACGCCAAGGCCCGGCGGTGCACATCTCGGCGGGACACTAAAGATGGGTTCATAGCGGTGGGGCGTTCCGGTCGTGTGGGCACAAGTTCAGCAGACATATTAACTGGGCACTTTTTGCGGGACAGCCACAGGGACAGCATGCCTGGTGGTGACAGGCGAGCAAGCTGGACGGGGGCACAATGGAAGGCATGAGTGCTTCGACCCGCCCCCGAAAAGACCACTTGGACGCCTTGGCCATAGGTATCTTGCTGGTGTGCTGCATGTTTTGGGGCTTTCAGCAGGTGCTGGTCAAAGCCACCGTGGCCGAATTGCCTCCGGTATTCCAGTCGGCCGTGCGCGGCGTCGGGGCCACGTTGCTACTGTGGCTGTGGTGCCAATGGCGCGGGGTGCGCCTGTTTGAGCGCGATGGCAGCTTGTGGGCGGGTTTGCTGGTGGGCTGCTTGTTTGCGGCGGAATTTGCCTTCATTTACATCGGCCTGCAGCACACAGCGGCCTCGCGGCTGACGGTGTTTTTATACACCTCACCCTTTTGGGTGGCGGCCTTGCTGCCTTTGTTCATCCGCACCGAACGGCTGCGGCCCGTGCAGTGGCTGGGCATGGCCTGCGCGTTTGCCGCCGTGGTGTTTGCCCTGCGCGAAGGTTTTGGCGGCGGTGGGGCCACGGGCGACCTGATGGGTCTGCCGGCCGGGGCTTTGTGGGGCCTGACGACCGTGACCATTCGGGCGGCCAATCTCACGCGACTGGCCGCTGAGAAACTGCTGTTTTACCAATTGGCTGTGAGCACCGTGGTCTTGTTGTTGCTGTCACACCTGCTGGGCGAGTCTTGGACAAGCTCTTGGAGCGGCTTTGCCATGGGCTCGGTGGCGGTGCAAACCGTGGTCGGCGCATTCGCCAGCTATTTGGCATGGATGTGGATGCTGGGCCACTACCCCGCCACCAAAATCTCGGCCTTTGTGTTCCTCACGCCGCTGTTCGCCTTGCTGTTTGGCATGCTCTGGCTGGGTGAATCCGTGACCTTGACCTTGACGCTGTCTTTGGCGCTGGTGGCCGTGGGCATTGTGTTGGTCAACAAACGCTAAGGTCGTTCAGCGTTCAGCGTTTACCATTTGCCGTGGTGCGTCACGAGGCCGTACCAAAGCGAGCCCCTCTCACGCCCCATGCTCGTTTTGCCGGTACTGGCTGTGGCGTTGGCCGCCAAGTGCACCATCACCAACTTTTGAGCTGGGTCCACAAAAATGGCCTGCCCATAAACGCCCAGCAAAGCAAAGCGGCGCTGTGGTCCGGGAAAAGTCCAAACCTGGTAGCCATAACCAAAGTAAGGCGTAGCTTGGTTGGGGGCAAAAACCTTGGGGTGGCGTTGCCAGTCTGTGGCTTCCAGCAAGAAGTCGCGGGGCAAAATCTCGCCCAAATCAGGACGGTCAGGGCGTCTGCCGTCGTTGGCGAGCAACACACCCAAACGGGCATAGTCACGCGCCGTGGCGTTGAAGTTGCCGCCTGCACGTTCGAGCCCGTTGACACCCGCGCGCCACAGGCCCGAGGTCTCGGCCCCCATGGGTTGCCACAAGCGGGTCTGCAAATAACTGCTCAGCGTCTCGCCCGTGGCACCTTGCAGCACCAACGCCAACATGTCGGTCTCAGCGCTGGCGTAGTTGAAACGCTGCCCTTGCGGTTGCAGGCGCTCGGTGATCACACGCGCGCCTTCTGCAGCCCCACCCCGAAAAGCGGCCATGCCGTAACGGGCCAAATCGTCCTTGCCGTCATAACGCTCTTCAAATTTGGCGCCAGACGCCATGCGCAGCAGGTTGCGCACCGTGGTCTCGCCGTACAGCGTGCCTGCAAGTGTTGGCGCATAGCGATCGGCCCGGTCATCGAGCGACTGGATGCGTCCCTCGCGCAGCGCCAAACCCACCGCCATGGCTGCGATGGTCTTGGCCATCGAATTGGACAAAAAACGCTGCTGGGCGTTGCGCTCATATTGGTAGCGCTCGACCTGAATGACACCGTCTTTGATGACCAACAAAGCCATGACCCGCTGGCGGCTCATGTAATCGTCGATGCTCAGGCCTTTAAGGGCATCAAGGCTCCAACGGTAAGCGGGCTCTTGCGCGGCTTTGCGCAGCGCCAAGGGCTGCTCTGCTGGTGCCATCACGTTGGCGCGGCCGTTCAACAGACCCGGGATTTCACCATGGTGGGTGAAGGAACCAACCCGCACACACTCGTCAAAAAACCAATTGCGCGAATTGCCAATCGGGTAGCCCTGATCCTTGCACAAGGCCGATTCGTCGGGCGCGGCCATGACCGAAAACAGGCCCAGCCCCCAGCCGAAGACCACAAACAGCACAGAACGAGCAACACGCATGGCAAACCTTTCAGACGCCGTTATGCTAGCGCACAGGTGACGCACAGCGCAGCTGACCGCCCGCGACTGGTGCACAGTAACGTACCTTTAAGGACCCCATTTCATGACCTACCAAGCCCTGCAAATCCAAAAAGACGACGCCGGTTACCGCTGCACGCTGCAAACACTCGACGACAGCGCCTTGCCCGAGGGTGATGTGTCGGTGCAGGTGGACTTCTCCACCCTGAACTACAAAGACGGCCTGGCCATCACCGGCAAATCGCCCGTGGTGCGCAAGTTCCCCCTCACACCGGGCATCGACTTGTCGGGCACTGTGACCGAAAGCCAGCACCCGCTTTTCAAAGCGGGTGACAAAGTGGTGCTCAACGGCTGGGGCGTGGGCGAGAGCCACAGCGGTGGTTTGGCGCAAAAGGCCCGCCTGAAGGGCGATTGGCTGGTGAAACTGCCTGCCACCTTCACCCCCCGCCAAGCCATGGCCATTGGCACCGCCGGTTACACCGCCATGCTGTGCGTGATGGCGCTTGAAAAGCATGGCGTCACGCCGGACAAGGGCGATATTTTGGTCACCGGCGCGGGCGGCGGCGTGGGCAGCGTGGCGATTGCACTGCTGGCCAAACTGGGCTACCGCGTGGTGGCCAGCACAGGCCGCCTGCAAGAAGCCGACTACTTGCGCCAGCTGGGCGCGGCCGACGTGATGGACCGGGCTGAACTGTCGGCCCCCGGCAAACCGCTGGCCAAAGAGCGCTGGGCGGGCGTGGTCGACACCGTGGGCAGCCACACCCTGGCCAACGCCTGCGCCAGCACCAAATACGGCGGCGTGGTCACCGCCTGCGGTTTGGCGCAAGGCATGGACTTTCCGTCCAGCGTGGCCCCCTTCATCTTGCGCGGCGTGACCTTGGCCGGCATCGACAGCGTGATGGCACCACGCGCCGTGCGCGAAGCGGCTTGGGCGCGCCTGGCGCAAGACCTGGACACCACGCAGCTGGAACGCATGACCCGCGAAGTGGGTTTGGCCGACGCGATTGGCTTGGGCGCAGAAATTTTGGCGGGGCAGGTGCGTGGGCGTGTGGTGGTGAATGTGAACGCTTGAGGTGCGCTCAGAATCGCTGACAAGTCACCGATAATCACACCTTCAGATTTCCAACGGCCCGCAAGCCCTGCGGGCCATTTTTTCGGAGCAACACCATGAGCACTTTGCATACCACCGGCGCACGCGCCACGGGCCTGGCCACCTTGGCCGCTGACGGCACCGTGCTGGACACCTGGTTCCCAGCCCCCGAGCTGGCCGATGGCATTGCCGCCAGCGGCAGCACCCGCCTGACTGAAGCAGAAGCCGTGGCGGCCTTGGGCGCTGACGTGGCCAAGGCACTGAGCGCTTGCGCCGTGCGCGGCACCACCGTGGTGGCTGTGCGCACCGAAATCAAATCGCTGGCCGACGCGCCTGCCGACACACACGACGCCTACCTGCGCCTGCACCTGCTGAGCCACCGCTTGGTTCAGCCGCACGGCGCCAACGTGACCGGCATCTTTGGTCTGCTGGCCAACGTGGCCTGGACCAACTTCGGCCCCTGCGCTGTGGCCGATGTGCCCGCCGCCCGCCTGAAGGCCCGCGCAGCTGGCCAGGTGTTGGAAGTCAAAGGCGTAGACAAGTTCCCACAAATGACCGACTACGTGATCCCTTCGGGCGTACGCATCGCCAACGCCGACCGCGTGCGCCTGGGCGCGCACCTGGCCAGCGGCACCACCGTGATGCACGAAGGTTTTTGCAACTTCAATGCCGGCACGCTGGGCGCGAGCATGGTCGAAGGCCGCATCAGCGCGGGCGTGGTGGTCGATGACGCCAGCGACATCGGCGGCGGCGCGTCCATCATGGGCACGCTGTCGGGTGGCGGGAAAGAAGTCATCAAGGTCGGCAAGCGCTGCCTGCTGGGCGCGAACGCCGGCATCGGCATCTCGCTGGGCGACGACTGCGTGGTCGAAGCCGGTTGCTACATCACCGGCGGCAGCCGCGTGCAGTTGCCTGACGGCAGCCTGATGAAAGCCAAAGAGCTTTCCGGCAAAAACGGTATCCTGTTCCGCCGCGATTCACAGTCGGGCGCGTTGCACGCGATCCCACGCAACAAGAGCTGGGGCGAGTTGAACGCTGAGTTGCACAAGAACTGATTCGGCTCAGGCCAAAACAAGAACGGCGTGCACGCGAGAGCGGCACGCCGTTTTTTTACGCCTTAGCCAAATGCTGCTTGGCCAGTTCCACATACCAGTCAAGACAGCCCGGGTTGGCCATGGCGTCCTTGTTGACCACCTTTTCCAAGGGCTGGCCGAGCATGAGTTTCTTGATCGGCAGCTCCTGCTTTTTACCCGACAGGGTGCGCGGGATCTCTGCGACCTGGAAGATCTCGTTCGGGATGAAGCGCGGGCTCAGCGCCACTTTGATGGCGTTGTTGAGTTTGGCCTTGAGCGCGTCGTCCAACGCGGTACCCGGGCGCAGCACCACAAACAGCGGCATGTAGCTTTCTTTGCCCAGGTACTCCAGGTCGACGACCATCGAGTCCATGACTTCGGGCAGGGCCTCGACGGCGCTGTACAGCTCGCTGGTGCCCATGCGCAGGCCGTAGCGGTTGATGGTGGCGTCGCTGCGACCAAAGATCACGCAGCCTTCACCCTCGCCTTGCGCGTTGCCGATGCGCAGCCAATCGCCATGCCGCCAAACGCCGCCCATGCTGGCTGGGCCATCGCCACCGCCAGGCTGGCGGCCGTGGCCTGCGGGGTACATCTCGAAATAGCTGGCCAAGTAGCGGGCGTTGTTCTGGTCGCCCCAAAAGAACAAGGGCATAGACGGGATGGGCTGAGTGCAGACCAGCTCGCCCACTTCGCCCAACACCGGCTCGCCCGCTTCGTTCCAGGCCTCGACCGCGCAGCCCAATTCACGGCACTGCATGACGCCGGGCTCTTGCGGCAACTCGCGGTGGCCGCCGACAAAAGCGCCCGCAAAGTCAGTGCCGCCGGAGATGTTGCACCACCAAATGTCGGTGCCGATGGCCTTGAATTGGTCCACCCCCCAGCTTTGCGTGTCGGCCGACAGGGGCGAACCCGTGGTACCCAATGCGCGCACCCGCGACAAATCACCGCTGCGCGAAATGTCCAAACCGGCTTTTTGGCAGTTGGCAAAGTACGCCGCGCCTGCGCCAAAAAATGTGACCCGCTCTTGCGCCGCCATGCGCCACAAAATGCCCCAGTCGGGGTTGTCTTTGCTGCCGCCGGGGTTGCCGTCGTAGATCACGCAGGTCACGCCGTTGAGCAGGCCCGCGACCTGCGCGTTCCACATGACCCAACCGGTCGAGCTGTACCAATGAAAACGCTCGCCCCAGCTGTTGGGGTGGTAGCTGCAGCCGATGTCGTTGTGCAAAATTTTGTTGGCCAAGGCCACGATCACGGTGCCACCGTGGCCGTGCACGATGGGCTTAGGCAGGCCAGTGGTGCCGCTGGAATAGACGATCCACAGCGGGTGGTCAAAGGGCAGCCACATCGGCTCAAAAGCCTGCACGGCCGCGTCGTCTCGCGCCGTGATGGCCGACATCTGCACGCTGGCGCCCACGTCGCAACGGGCCAGGTCCAGCGTGCCCAGGTTGTTGTGCACGATGACGTGCTGCACGCTGGGCAAGGCGTCGCGCAGCTCCTGCACCACACCCATGCGGTCAAAGTCGCGCCCGCCATAGCTCACACCGTCCACAGCAATCAGCACCTTGGGCTCGATTTGCTTGAAGCGGTCGAGCACGGCGTTGGTGCCCATGTCAGGGGCGCAAATGCTCCACACGCCGCCCACACTGGCGGTGGCCAAAAATGCCACCATGGCTTCGGGGATGTTGGGCAAATAAGCCGCCACCCTGTCCCCCGGCTGAACACCTTGGGCCTGCAGGTGCAGCGCCATGGCCGCGACCTGACGGCGCAGCTCGGGCCAACTCATCTCGCGGCGCAGGCCTTTTTCGTTGTGGCTGATGACCGCCAAGAGTCCCCCTGCGTCTGCGGCTTGCACATGGCGCAGCACTTGGTGGGCGTAGTTGGTCTGGGCACCGGGAAACCACTTGGCACCCGGCATGACGTTGTTCGCCAAAACAGCGCTGTGTGGCGTGGGGGACTGCAAATCAAAATAATCCCAAATGCTTTGCCAAAAAGCGTCCAGCTCGGTCACCGACCAACGCCAGAGGTCGTTGTAGGTGGCAAAACTCAGCCCGCGTTCATCGCGCAGCCAGTTTTGATACAGCCGAATTTGCGGCAAATGGGGGGCGGGAGCAGAAATTTGTGTCGCGGTGTTCATGCGTTGCAGCGTATCAGCGGCCATGCACCGCTGTCACGCGCATCAACCCTGAAATGTGCACCTAGGTGACAGTCGGGGCGGCGTTCAACCGGGCACCGTTTCGCAGCGGCCCTGACCCGTGGCTTGGCCCCGAAAATCACTTTGCCATTGGCGCGCCACCAGGTCAATCTGGATGCGCTCGTTGTCCACGGCCGTCATCACCCCTTGGGGAATGAGTGAGAAACCATGGGGCTCGACACCGTCGATGCGCAAACGCCGAACGGCTTTTTTATCCCAATCGATGCGGACCTCGCGAACCCAGGTGCTGCGCTGGGGCAGGTAAGCCACGGCGCAACTCAACACCACCGAAGACGGCGCAGCCACAGCGGGGCCGAGCGCGCTCAGGCTCAACACAGCCCACCCCAAGGTGTGTAAAAGCCTGTGCACGTTTTCAGGCCGCCGTTTCTTTGTTCATGCGCTGGCTTTTCCAGTAAACGTCGTCACCGCCGTTCATGCGGTTGAGCACACGGGCCAGCACAAACATCAAATCTGACAGGCGGTTGAGGTATTGGCGAGGGGTGTCGTTCAAGGCTTCTTCGTTGCCCAGCGCCACGCAAGCGCGCTCTGCACGGCGGGCCACGGTGCGGCACACATGCGCTTGCGAAGCGCCGCGAGTGCCGGCCGGCAAGATGAACTCTTCGAGCTTGGGCAGTTGCGCGTTGTATTGCTCAAGCGCTTCATCTAGTGCCGCCACGGCTTCTTCCTTGAGCAGCTCAAACCCGGGAATCGACAGCTCGCCGCCCAGGTTAAAGAGCTGGTGCTGGACTTCCACCAGCACCTCGCGCACATCGGCAGGCATGTCTTCGCACAGCAACACGCCAATGTTGGAGTTCAGCTCGTCCACCTCACCCATGGCGTGCACGCGCAAACTGTTTTTGGACACGCGCTGGTTGTTGCCCAATCCGGTCGTGCCGTTGTCGCCTGTGCGGGTGGCGATTTGTGTGAGTCGGTTGCCCATGGTGTTGCTCTCTTTTTGTTCACTCAAGTGTGCAGGATCAGGAAAATCGCCCACAGGGGTGGGCTCCTACAAAGTTGTGTGATTGTCGGCCAAGTGGCTGCAACTTGTCTGACAAAGGACAGCAAGGCCATTGTTTGCGGCGTAAACTGCGCATTCACACGTCTGGCGGGTATGCCACGCCATCATTGGAGAAACCCATGAACGCCCCTATTGCCGCCGCCCACCTGGCCCCCGAAATTGCGCAACGCGAAGTGCCCGAAGCCTTTTTGGTGGCCCTCAAGGCCCGCTTTGGAGACAACTGCTCCACCGCCTTGGTGGTGCGCGAGCAGCATGGACGCGACGAGTCGGCCTTCACCCATGTGCCGCCACCGGCTGCGGTGGTCTTTGCCGAGTGCACTCAAGACGTGGCCGATGCCGTCAAGCTGTGCGCCGAACACAAAGTTCCGGTCATCCCGTTTGGCGTGGGTTCGTCACTCGAAGGCCATTTGCTGGCGGTGCAAGGCGGCATCAGCATCGACCTGATGCGCATGAACAAGGTGCTGTCCATCAACGCCGAAGACCTGACGGTCACGGTGCAGCCGGGCGTGACGCGCAAACAGCTGAACGAAGAGATCAAATCCACCGGCCTGTTCTTCCCGATCGACCCGGGCGCCGACGCGACGATTGGCGGCATGAGCGCCACCCGCGCCAGCGGCACCAACGCGGTGCGTTACGGCACCATGCGTGAAAACGTGCTGGCCATGGAAGTGGTCACCTCCTCGGGTGAAATCATCCGCACCGGCACCCGCGCCAAGAAGTCGAGTGCGGGTTATGACCTGACCCGCCTGATGGTGGGCAGCGAAGGCACGCTGGGCGTGATCACCGAAGTCACGGTGCGTCTGTACCCCTTGCCCGAAGCCATTTCGGCGGCCATTTGTTCTTTCCCCAGCATCGAAGCAGCGGTGCGCACCGTCATCCAGACCATCCAGCTGGGCGTGCCCATCGCACGGGTGGAATTGCTGGACCACAACAGCATCCGCATGGTCAATGCCTACGCCAAGCTGGGCTTGCGCGAAGAGCCCATGTTGTTGATGGAGTTCCACGGCTCACCCGCAGGCGTGAAGGAACAAGCCGAGACGGTGCAAGAGATCGCCAGCGAGTTTGGCGGCAATTCGTTTGAATGGGCCACCACCCCCGAAGAGCGCACGCGCCTGTGGACGGCCCGGCACAACGCCTACTTTGCCGCCATCCAGAGCAAGCCCGGCTGCCGCGCCATCAGCACCGACACCTGCGTGCCCATCAGCCGCCTGGCCGACTGCCTGCTCGACTCCATCACCGAAACCGATGCCAGCGGCCTGCCTTACTTTTTGGTGGGCCATGTGGGCGACGGCAACTTCCACTTCGGCTATTTGATCGACCCGAACAACCCGCAGGAATGCGAAACCGCCGAAGCTTTAAATCAGCAACTGGTCAACCGCGCTCTGCGCCTGGGTGGCACCTGCACCGGTGAGCACGGGATTGGACTGCACAAGATGGATTTCTTGCGCACCGAAACCGGCGAAGGCGCTGTGGACATGATGCGCACCATCAAGCGGGCACTGGACCCGCACAACATCATGAACCCGGGGAAGATTTTCTCGATGTGATGCCCGCGGGGGGTGCGCAGGCAAAGCCGCTTCAGGCTTTGCGCGCAGACAAGGCCCACAACGCCACGACACCCACCAGCAGGCCCCAAAAAGCAGCGCCCACCCCCGCGATGCTCAGGCCTGAAAGGGTCACCAGAAAAGTCAGCAAAGCCGCATCGCGGTGGCCCTCGTCTTTCATGGCTGTGGACAGGCTCGACGCGATGGTGCTAACCAAGGCCAAGCCGGCAACGGCCAACACCAGTGCCTTGGGAAAGGCGGCCAGCAAGCCGACAATGGAGGCACCGGCCAAGCCCAACAGAATGTAAAAAATGCCGGCCGCCGCAGAAGCCGTGTAACGGCGTGCGGGATCGGCATGCGCTTCACGGCCCATGCAAATGGCCGCTGTGATGGCGGCCAAATTGAGCGCATACCCGCCAAAGGGGGCCAACAGCAAGGTCACGCACCCAGTGGCCCCAATCACGGGAGAAATCGGCGTGTTGTAACCCGCGCTGCGCTGCGCCGCCACACCAGGCAAGTTTTGCGATGCCATGGTCACGATGAACAGCGGCAAGGCCACACTGACCATGGCACCCCAACGCCACTCGGGAGACACCCACACCGGCGT
The DNA here is from genome assembly GCA_044348785.1 of Limnohabitans sp. Lineage (GTDB taxonomy): Bacteria > Pseudomonadota > Gammaproteobacteria > Burkholderiales > Burkholderiaceae_C > Limnohabitans_A. The sequence goes on along the minus strand of JBIKSF010000014.1, from coordinate 16,235 downwards.
GGCCCAAGCCCAGGCAATCTGGGCCGCATTCAATTGGCCCTGCAAAGCCGCCACCGCCATGCCAACGACTAGCACACCAGGCACGGCCCATCGGGGAAAGTACCGACGCCCCATCAGGTACGCGCCCGCCATGGTGAGCACCAAGACCGGAGCCTGACCGACAGCCCCCACGGCATCCAAAGCAAAGCGGGCCAAAACCCCCGCCAGCAAGGCACTGGCCAAAGCCAAGGGAATGCGCGCCATCCAACGCTCAAACAGACCGCTGTAACCCACCCCCATGATGAGCAAAGCGCTCACGATGAAAGCACCCGTGGCTTCCGGCAAGGTCACGCCCTGCGTCACCGCCAACACCGCCGCACCGGGCGTTGACCAAGCCGTCAACACCGGTTGCCGGAACCAAAGGCTCAAGACCAAACTGGTGCCGCCCATGCCCAAACCCAGGGCCCACATCCAGGACGCCGTTTGCGCTTCGTTGGCACCCAAGGCCTGTGCAGCCGCAAAAACAATGGCCGCCGAACTGGTGAATCCCACCAGCACGGCCACAAAGCCGGCAACCACCGTGGACAGGGACGCGTCACTCAGCCATTTTTTCAACATGAGGGGGTCTCAGCGAGCGCCTTGGTTCAAGCACGAAGATTTTTTATCCTCGAGGCTTGGGTCTGTCCGGATCACGGCCTCGATCTGTGCATACAACTGGCCAGGCTCAAACGGTTTGAGCATCACCGCATTGAGGCCCGCCGCCTTGAAGCGATCCAAGTCCAAAGGATTGACGTTGGCCGTCAAGCCCAACACAGGTGTGTTGCAAGCGGGTGCCGGCAAGGTGTTGCGCAACGCGGCGGTGGCTTCAATGCCGTCCATCATCGGCATCACCATGTCCATCAGCACCACATCGAAACGGTTTTTCTGCAAGGCCTCAAGGGCCTGGACACCGTCTTCGGCCTCTACCACCGAACTGTTGGGCCAGGCGTTGAGCAACACCTTTTTGGCCAACAAGCGATTGAGCGGGTGGTCATCGACCACCAAGAAGCGCCGAAGATGGGTGCTGTCCGTTGCAGGCGCTTTCTGAAGTGCTGAGTCCTGTTCGCGTGGAGCATCACGGGCTTGCAGCGGCAAAGTGAACCAGAATGTGGAGCCCTGACCGGCAGTGCTCTCGAAACCGATCTGCCCACCCATCAACGCCACCAGCCGGCGTGTAATGGACAAGCCCAGACCGTTGCCGCCATAGCGCGCCTGGATCTGACCGCCGGCTTGTGCAAAGCGCTCAAAAATGCGCTGCTTTTGCGCGTCCTCGATGCCAATGCCGGTGTCTTGCACTGAGAATTTCACACCTTCTGCCGTCTTTTGTACATGCAGTCTCACATGGCCTTGGTGCGTGAATTTGATGGCGTTGCCCAGCAAATTGACCAACACCTGCATCAAACGGTGCCGATCGGTATGCACCCACTGGGGCACATCGTCCGCCATGTCCAAGTGGTACTTCAGATTCATGCTTTGCTCACGGGGGCTGAACAGGCCGAAGGCGTTGTTCACGGTGTCATGGAGCGCAAATGTTTCAAACTGAACTTTGATTTTGCCGGCCTGCAGTTGTGAGTAGTCCAACACGTCGTTGATGACGGTCATCAGGTGTTCGGCCGACTGGCGTGTGTGATTCAGGATTTTGAGCGCCTGTGGTTGTTCTTTCGCACGGCTCAGCAGCATGGTGTTGAAGCCGAGAATGGCATTCATGGGCGTGCGCAGTTCGTGGCTGACGGTGGCAATGAACTGCTCGCGCAGCGCTGCAGCACGCAACAGTTCTTGGCGCTTTTCCTCCAGTTGTGCACGGCGGTCCAGACGTGCCCGGTAAGCCTTGCGGTAAAGACTGTCGTAAACAAAAACCACCGAAATGGTCAAAAGCATGGCCACCGTGTTGCTGGCAAAGGAGGAGTTGACTTGGGCCAAACCCACAGTGGGGTTGGGTGGCAACCAGCCATGCCAGGTGGCATAAGACATGCCACACAGCAGCGCCAAGACCACACACATCCACAGCAGACCTGCGCGTCGACTGAGGGCGTAAAAGGCCACGAGAGGAATGGGTGTATACCAAGCCAGCCGGGGTGAAAAAATACCCCCCGAGACCCAAGCGGCATAGCTGGCCTGCATCAGCCCAGCGGCCACGCCCACCTGGACAGCCAGCGCCAACGGCATGCCCATGCTGTAGGCCACCAGCAGCACCAGCGACACCACAGCAAAAGCCAGTGGCACAGGGACACCACTGTTGTAGGGCGTGACCACGGCGACCAAGACCAGTGCAATGACCAGCAGCAGCACCAGGCCAAACAAATAAGGCATGCGGTCTTGCTGAAAACGGGCTGGCAAGTAGTGCACCACCCGTTCAAACACACGATCCCAATTCATTGAACCGGACTTCATCGGTGGCCCTTCGTCGCCCGTTGTGCGATTTTGCAAATCTGGCTCACCAGTTGCGCTTCATCGAGTGGCTTGAGGAGCACGCCGTTCATGCCCGCCGCCATGCAGCGGTCGCGGTCAACCGGATTGGTGCTGGCGGTCAAACCCAAGACCGGCAAATCGCACACAGGCACCGGGAAACGGCTGCGCAAGGTCTGCGTGGCCTCTAGGCCATCCACATCCGGCATCACCATGTCCATGAGCACCAGATCAAAGGGCTGGTTTTGGAGTTGCTCCAAGGCCTGCAACCCGCCATTGGCTTGGGTGATGGCGGCCCGTTTGAAAAACTTTTGCAACATCAAACGCGCCACCATCAAATTCACCGCGTTGTCGTCCACCAGCAAAATGCGAATGGGTCGGTCCATCAGATCGGCCCGCTCGGCATCGGTGACGCCATCGCCTTGCGCGGCGGTCATGGCCAAGGGCAGCTCAAACCAGAACGTGGTGCCCTGACCCTGCACACTGCTGACGCCAATGCGGCCACCTTGCAAACTGACCAGGCGTTCACTGATCGACAAGCCCAAACCCGTGCCACCGAATTGGCGGTTGGTTTGCAAATCGGCAAATTCAAAACGGTCAAACACTTGCTGCAAGCGATCAGCAGGGATGCCGATTCCCGTGTCTTCCACTTCAAACAACACACCCAAACCCACACTTTTGACACGCAACTGGATGCGGCCGTGCAAAGTGAATTTGAGCGCGTTGTCCAGCAAGTTTCGCAAAATTTGCACAAGACGCTGCCGATCTCCCTTGACCCACATGCCCTGAACCTGACTGGCCTCCAATGTGAACATCAAAGACTTGGCCTCTGCTTTGTCGGCGTACTGGCTCTGCACCTCCTGCAAGGTTTCACACAGAGCAAACCGCTCTTCGTTCAAAACCAAAAGACCTGCTTGCAGCTGCGAAAAGTCCAGAATGTCGTTGACCACTTGCAGCAGCTGCTCCGTAGAACGCCGAATGTGGTCCACCGCTTCAGCGTCTTCTGGCTTGGCAACCATCTCGGACCGCAAAAGGCCATTGAGCCCCAAGATCGCATTCATGGGTGTGCGCAACTCATGCCCCACCGAGGCGATGAACTCGTCCTTATGGGCTTGGGCCTGACGCAGCGCCAAATGGGTGTGCTCAAGGGCGCGGTTATTGCTGTCCAGCGCCTGACTTTGCTGGCGGTGCATGTAGTCGATCAGGAAGACCACCCCCATGGCCATGCAGACCACCAACACTTTGTTCAACAGCGTCCAGGCCAGCACCTCATGGCTCATCAGCGTGAGGCTGTTGAGTACCTCCAACTGGGTCAAGGCCAGTATCAACAGGTTGACCGCCACCGCAACACCCGCCCAAGCCAAGGCAGCGACCCGACTGAGCAGCAGAATGGCAGGCAAGGTCACCACGGTCATCCAAACCATGGTGGTCGAGTTGATGCCGCCAGTGGTCCAGGAGACCGACAACACATAGACAATGGAAATCAAAAAACCCAGGTTGGCAACCGGCACATACGATGCACCAGCTTGTACGGCCACAAACAAAAGCCCATACACCAAGGCCGCCAACAAGTGAAGGTCGTGGTCGTATGCAGGCTGCTCCACGCCGTAAAACATCAAGGAACACACGACAAGGGACAGCATGCCGAGCTTCAAAAACCAGCGCCGACGCTCAGTGGCACTGTCGTGAAACAGGCCGCGCATGATGGGCCATTGCGACCAATGGTTGAGGGTGTGCTTCATGGCTGATCAAAACGCTGGGTCAGCAGTTGCTCTGCGCGTTGGCACAACATCTCGGGCTCGAAAGGTTTGAGCATCACATCGTTCAAGCCCGACGCCTTGAAAGCCGTGAGGTCAACAGGGTTCACGTTGGCTGTCAAACCCATCACAGGCACCAAGCACGCAGGTTCTGGCCATTCAGCCCGCAGCTTGCGGGTGGCCTCAATGCCATCCATCACCGGCATCACCATGTCCATCAGGACCAAGTCAAAGGACTGTTGGCGCAGTGCATTCAAGGCCTCTTGACCGTTGCCCGCTTCCACCGTCTGACAGAGGGGCCAAGCGTTTTTCAAAACCTGCTGGGCCAGCAATCGGTTGACCGGGTGGTCGTCCACAATCAGGAACCGCCAAGCCACTTGAGCGGTTTGTAATTCGGCATTGGTGGCATGTGTTTTTTGCACAGGCGCGGCTTCGGCCACCAAGGGCAAGCGCAGCCAAAAGTGAGAGCCCTGTCCGGGTTCGCTGTCAAAGCCAATCTCGCCATCCAACAATTGGGCCAACTTGCGTGAAATCGCCAAGCCCAAGCCGTTGCCACCATACAGCGCTTGTGTGTCATTCTCGGCTTGGCTGAACCGATTGAAAATCTGTGTCTGCCGCTCCAGTGCAATGCCGATGCCCGTGTCTTGCACCGAAAAAACAACACCGGGGTTTTGCCACTGCACGCGCAACACCACCGAGCCCTGATGGGTGAACTTGAGCGCATTGCCCAAGAAGTTGACCAACACTTGCATCAAGCGGTGGCGGTCGGTGTGCACCCAAACGGGCAGGTCATCGTCCAGGACCAAGCGGTAGTCGATGTCCATGCTTTTGACACGGGGCCAGAACAGCTCAAAGGCATGCGTCACGGTCTGTCGCAGCGCAAAAGTTTCCGCCTGGATAGCCAGCTCGCCCGCCTGAAGTTGTGAGTAGTCCAGGATGTCGTTGATCACCGTCATCAGATGGTCTGCCGACTGCTGCGTGTGTTTGAGCACCTTGCGCGCCTCGGGCTTGTCCTCCAATCGGGCCAACAGCAGGGCGTTGAAACCGAGTATGGCGTTCATGGGTGTGCGCAGCTCATGGCTCACCGTGGCGATGAAGTGCTCTCGCATGGCCGAGATTTGCTCCAACTCTTCACGCCGCGCTTCGAGCTCGCGCTGGTGACTGCGGCTGGCCTCCAGTGCCTGACGATAAAGGTGGTCGTACATCAAAGGCACCACGATCAACACACAGGTCACAAGTGAGTAGGTCAACAAAGACGACGGCACGTGTGCCATGCCGGTTTCAAAGGATTGAATCCAACCCATGTGGTTGGCCACCACCATGATGAGCTGCAACAACATCACGGCCAACAGCCAAAAAACGCCAGCCCGGCGACCAATCAGATAAAAAGGCGTCAAGGGCAAAATCAATAGCCAAGCCAACCGAGGGGAGTGGACACCCCCAGCGGACCAGACCGCATAAAACAAGATCAGCGCCCCCATCCCCGTGCCCAGATGGATGGCCCAGTTCAGGGAAAAGCCCCGATTCACCAAGACCAGCAGCACAAACAGACAGACCGCGAGACTGCTGAACATCACGGTGGCATAGGAATAAGGACTGATCACGGCATAGGTCAACAGCACCGCAATCAGTACCGCCACAAAGAAAAACACGTAAAGCATCTTGCCTTGCTGAAAACGAGCGGGCAAACGTGTCACCACGCGGGCCATTCCTGAGCGAAGCCAGTCCATGGGTTTCACGCTTGCCCCTTCCGCGCCAAAGCAATGTGATGGCTCACCATGCGCACCAACATGGCGGTGTCCATGGGCTTGTGCAGCACCTCGTTCATCCCGGCAGCCAGGCAACGCTCGCGGTCCACTGGGTTGGTGTTGGCCGTGAGCGCCAAGATGGGCATGTGGGCCGCTATGGCTGGAAACTGCAAACGAATTTGCCGCGTGACCTGCATGCCGTCCATGTCCGGCATGATCATGTCGATGAGGGCCACATCGAACAACTGCTGATCGATCAGGCTGAGCGCTTTGGCGCCACTGTCCACCGTGGTGATCTGCGCCAGGGGCCAACATTTTTGCAATTGCAGCTGTGCCACCATCAGGTTGACCTTGTTGTCATCTACCACCAGGATGCTCAGGGGCTCATCGACCAAGTTGTCATCGGGCATGGGCGCAAAAAGGTCTGCGCCTTGCGCCACCTGCAAGGGAATCTCCAACCAGAAACAAGCACCCCGCCCTTCCTGACTGTCCACCCCAATCCGGCCGCCATGCAGCGTCACCAGTTTTTCGCACAGCGTCAAACCCAGGCCCGTGCCTCCGAATGCCCGGTTGGTTTGCACGTCGGCGTGCTCGAAACGTCGGAAAATGTGCGCCTGCCGTTCAGGGGGTATGCCCCGTCCAGAGTCTTGCACCTCCAAGCGCAAACGATCGCCTTGGGCCATCATGCGCACCGTCACCGAACCCTGTTGGGTGAATTTGATGGCGTTGTCCACCAAATTGTTCAGGATTTGCAACAAGCGGTTCTGGTCACCATGGACCAGCGCTGGCAACTTGTCGTCCCGCTCAAAGCGCAAAACCAAGCCTTTGTTTTGTGCTTTTTCACCTTGGCGCTGCTGCAACTCTTCTTGCAAGGTCTGCAGCGCAAAGTCCACCCGGTTCAAGCGCAACTTGCCTGCCTGCAACTGCGAAAAGTCCAGGATGTCATTGACCACCTGAAGCAAATGCTCGGTTGAACGCCGGATGTGCCCCACCACCGCCAATTGCTCGGGGTTGTCCGACAGTTCACGGCGCAGCACGCCGTTGAAGCCCAAAATCACATTCATGGGTGTGCGCAGTTCATGGCCCACAGCGGCCACAAATTCGTCCTTGTGCGCCTGCGCCCGGATCAACGCCTCATGTGTGGCTTTGAGCTCATCGTTGCGCTGGTTGAGCTTGCGCAACTGCACCTTGTGCAGGTGTTCGTAAATGCGCACCCCCATCATCAGGTTGAAAAGCGCCAACAAATGGTTCATGTAGGCCCACGTCACCACCGACGAAGACACGCTCAGATGGCTGTCCACAACGCCCCACCAGGTCATCAGGGTCAGGCCCCAGATGGCGCACAGCATGATGCCGATCCAGACCAAGGTGGCCATGCGCCCCAGCAACAACAAAACTGCAACGGACAACACATTGAGCCAGACGACCGCTGTCGAATTGATTCCCCCCGTTTGCATTGCAGTAAACACAATCAGCATGACCAACAGCGCCATGATGGTGTGCACGATGACCTCGAACAAGGCCCGCACACGCACCACCATCAACAAACACACCGCCAACACCGACACCACCAAATTGCCTTGCGACACCAGCTTGACCGGCGTGAACAAAAAACCGCAAAAAGTGGTGATGCTCACCAACATCAAGTAGATGGTGAGCATTTCCTGACGCAAAAAACCGTCCGGGCGAAACAGGCTTCGCCAGAATGTCTTGGACAGTTTTTGCGCTTTGAGGAGCACCGTTTTAGCCTCGCAATTTGTCGATCAAGCCGTTGAGTTCGTCGAGTGAGCCAAACTGAATGGACAGCTCGCCCATCTCTTCGATCTTGCCCAAGCGCTTGACCCGCTTTTTCACGCGCACCTCTACCTCCGCCATGAGCAGGTCTGACAACTCTTCTTCGACTCGGCGGATGTCGCGGGACTTTTCCTTTTTGGGCTTTTGATGCACCAAGTTGAATTCGGCACCCAGCTTTTTGGCCAGACTTTCGGCCTCGCGCACCGACAGCTTTTTGGCTGCAATTTGGTTGGCGGCCGTGATCTGGGCGGCTTTGTCGAGTGACAACAGGGCTCGCGCATGGCCCATGTCCAGGTCACCCGCCATGAGCATGCTTTGCACCGGATCGGCCAGGTTCAGCAAGCGCAACAGATTGCTGGCGGCGCTGCGGGAGCGGCCGACCGCTTGTGCAGCGGTTTCGTGAGTGAGCCCAAACTCTTTGATGAGGCGTTGCAGGCCTTGAGCCTCCTCCAGCGGGTTGAGGTCTTCACGCTGGATGTTCTCGATGAGGGCCATGGCTGCAGCCGCCTCATTGGGCACATCACGCACCAAAACAGGGACAGACTCCAGCCCTGCCAGACGCGAAGCACGGAAGCGCCGCTCACCCGCGATGATCTCGTATTTGCCCGCGTTGTCGCCTTCGGTCAACTGGCGCACCAAAATCGGCTGCATGATGCCTTGCGCCTTGATGGACTCGGCCAACTCGTACAAAGCGCCTTCGTCCATGCGGGTGCGGGGCTGGTACATGCCCGCCACCATTTGGTCGAGCTTGAGCTGAGTGGGCACCCCGGTTTCAGCCGTCATATCGGGCGTTGGGGCGTCCTGCACTTTGGGGCCCAGCAACGCTTCAAGTCCGCGGCCTAGGCCTTTGGGTTTTTTGGTGACCATGGTCAATCCTTCTGTAATGTTTGCAACAGCGCATGGCCGCGCGGCCAATCGCCCAGCGATGAATCCGCATTGATGTGCCCGGCTGCGCCCAGGTCCACCCACTGGGCCCCCCAGTCACGGGCCAAAGCTTGGGCTCGGTCGGCGGCGCAATAGGGGTCGTTCTGGCTGCCCACCAAAATGCTTTTGAATGGCAGCAGCTGGCGCACGATGGGTGACCAACCCGGCAAGCGGGTGTTCAATTCGGGTGCTTCGGTGTCACCCGGAGCCACCAGCAAGGCCCCTTGCACACGGGCCGTGTGCCTGGACACCGCAGCCCAAGCAGCCACCAACAAACAACCCAAACTGTGGGCTGCAAAAACCACCGGGCCCGGCGCATCAATCAGGGTCTCGTCCAGCCTTGCCAACCAGTCACCGCGCAAAGGGTGCTGCCAGTCGTTTTGCTCGACCACGGCGTAGCCGTGCCGACTGGCCCAATGCATTTGCCAATGCTCGGGCCCACTGCCTTGCCAACCCGGTAAGATCAGCACAGAGGCAAGATGGGCCAAATTGCCCTCAAGTGAAGTGGGTTGCGCCTGAAACGACATGATCCAGAGTGCTTAAAGCGTGGGGGCGCGCAAAACCAGTTCACGCGCGAAATCGACATACGCCTGACTGCCCTTGGCAGAGGCATCAAACACCACGCCAGGCAAACCGTAACTGGGCGCTTCGGCCAGGCGCACATTGCGCGGAATCACCGTATCGAACACCTTGTCGCCAAAGTGGGCCTTGAGTTGGTCGCTGACTTGCAACTGCAAAGTGATGCGCGGGTCGAACATGACACGCAGCAAGCCGATGATTTTCAGGTCCTTGTTCAGATTGGCGTGCACCTGCTTGATGGTGTTGACGAGATCGGTCAGGCCTTCGAGGGCAAAGTACTCACACTGCATGGGTACGATCACGCCATGGGCCGAACACAGGCCATTGAGCGTGAGCATGGACAAAGATGGCGGGCAGTCGATCAGCACAAAATCGTAATCGGCATCTACCGCCGCCAGCGCATTTTTCAGGCGCTGGTCACGGTGCTCCAGCTGCACCAACTCAACCTCAGCACCCGCCAATTCACGGTTGGCACTCAGGACGTCGTAACCGCATTTGTCGGCCTTGACCACCGCTTCGGCGATCGACGCCGACTCCAGCAACACGTCGTAAACACTCAACTCCAATTGCCGTTTGTCGATGCCCGAACCCATGGTGGCGTTGCCTTGGGGGTCCAAGTCCACCAGCAGCACCCGCTGCCCGACTTTGGCCAGACCGGCGGCCAGGTTCACAGTGGTGGTGGTTTTACCAACGCCACCCTTTTGGTTGGCAATGCAGAAAATCTTGGCCATGCTGCGCTTTCGGGGTTATTTGGACATGGCCAGCTTGATGCCAAAGCCGACCAGAAAAATGCCAGCCACCTTTTCCAGCACACGCCCCACCATGGGGGTGGCTCGCATGCGTTCGGCCAGGTGATGGGTGAGCAATGTCATGCCCAGGCCATACAAAAAGGTCAACGCGGCAATGGTCGCGGCCATCACGCCAAAGCTGATCCATCCCAGATGGGTTTGTGGGTCCACAAACAAAGGGAAGAACGCCATATAAAAAACAATCGCCTTGGGGTTGAGCAAGGTGATGGCCAGCGCCTGCTGAAAGAACTGCCGAGGCCGGATGTTCAACACAGGCGCATCACCGGGCTTAGCAGACAACATTTTCCAACCCAGCCATGCCAAGTAGGCAGCACCCAGCCATTGGATGGCGGCAAAAGCCGAGGGGTAAGTGGACAACACCGCCGCCACACCCGCTACCGCCAACCACATGAGCACTTGGTCTCCGGCAATCACGCCCAAAGTGGCCATGAGGCCTCCGGCCACGCCGCCCTTGCTGGTGGAGGTGATGAGGGCCAGATTGCCTGGGCCGGGAATGGCCAAAAACACCACAATGGCGGCAACAAACGCACTGTAGTCAGAGATACCAAAGAACATTCAAGGCTTTCAAAAAACATGCGGGCCAAGCGCGGCCCGTTACTTGGTCAACACCATCTTGAGGCCAAAACCGATCAGGCACAGGCCCGCCGTTTTTTGCAACCCACTGGACACCTTGGGATTGGCGCGGATGCGCTCGGCCATGAAATGAGTCACCAGCACCACACCGAAGCAATAAGCAAAACCCAACGCAGCGATCGTCAAAGCCATCACCGCAAAAGTGACCCAACCTTGGTGGTGAACGGGGTCAATGAACTGCGGGAAAAAGGCCAAGTAAAACATGATGGCCTTGGGGTTGAGCAAGGTGATGAGCATGGTTTCACGGAAGTAATGCCCAGGCGTGATCTGAATGCTGGGGCCCTCGCCTGCCTTGGCTGTGATCATTTTGAAGCCGAGCCACATCAAATAGGCAGCACCCAACCACTGCAAAGCCACGAAAAGCAGCGGGAAAGTCTGGAGCAAGGCGGCCACACCAGCCACCGTGAGCCACAACAACATCTGATCGCCCACCAACAAGCCCAAGATCGAGGCCAGTCCACCCGACAAACCGCCTTTGCTGGCCGAGCTGATCAAGGCCAAGTTGCCAGGTCCCGGCAAGAACAACAAAAGCACAAAAGCAGCGGCAAACGCACCGTAATCCGAGATGCCAAACATGGGTTTTCTTTAAAGGGGAATGGACCGAGTGTACGTGATGCCCTGGCGCACCAAACCAAACAAGGCGTCTGTTTCACGTGAAACAGCTATTCACAGCCCCAAGGACATGGGTGTTTTGTAGAAGCCCGACCCTGCGGGCAAACTTCAACTGAGCGCAATGCTCACACAAGCAAAAGAAAAAACGGCCCGTCCGCGGGTCAGCCTGGCCTGCTGTCTTCGGGCTTCATCCAGACCATGCAGCGCTCCACATCCAGACCCGGAACCGTCAATGGTTCCACGTGAAACACTTTCACATCCTCAGGCAAAGCGTCGATTTCCTCTTGTGGGTGCTTGCCTTTCATGGCCATCCAAACACCGCCCTCGGCCAGTGCCGAACGGGACCAAGTCACAAAGTCGGGCAAAGAAGCAAAGGCGCGTGAGCTAATGACCTGATAAGGATCGGTCAGGGATTCGACCCGCGCATGGAGGCCGCGCAAGTTAGGCAGCTTCAGGCTCACGGCGACTTGTTGCACAAAGGCGGCTTTTTTGGCGACCGTGTCCACACAACTCACGTTCAATTCGGGCATGCAGATGGCCAGGACCACACCAGGCAAACCTCCGCCCGAACCCACATCCAGCAACCGGATAGGCTGACCCCGGGTATGGCGAGACAAGGGTGCAATGGCCGTCAAGCTGTCCAGCAGGTGGTGCGTCAGCATGTCAGCCGGATCGCGCAGCGCGGTCAGGTTGTAAACCTTGTTCCATTTCTGGATCAGGCCCATGTAGCCCAGTAGACGCTGAACTTGCTCGTCCGACAAGCTCAAACCAAGAGCTTGGGCGCCCGAGCGCAGACCCTCTTCCAAATTCACACTCATGCCTGCACGCCCATTTCAGTCCGCTCCTCGGCGGTTTGCATGAAGCCCTTGAAGCCGCCCTTCTTCAGGTGAATCAAGAGCAAAGACACGCTGGCGGGCGTGATGCCCGAAATGCGCGAGGCTTGGCCCAAAGTTTCGGGTCGGTGTTTGGCCAACTTCTGTCTCGCCTCAATCGACAAGGCCGAGACCTGCATGTAGTCCAAGCTTTCGGGCAGGCGCAGGTGTTCGTAAAAAGCAGCCCGCTCCACCTCCCCTTTTTGGCGGTCGATGTAACCGGAATACTTGGCGGCAATTTCCACCTGCTCGATGACTGGGGCACTCAAGTCACCCAGCGTTTCACGTGAAACATCGGCACTGGCCATGCGCCCATCGTCCAAAGACATCAGCGCGGGATAGCTCACATTGGGTCTTCGCAGCAAATCAAACAGGTTGTGCTCGTGCTCAATGGCTTTGCCCAAAACCCGCAACGACTCTTCGGCAGGCAGGTTGCGCGGGTTCACCCAAACGGATTTCAGGCGCTCCGTTTCACGTGAAACAGCATCGCGCTTGCGGCTGAACGCGTCCCAGCGGGCATCGTCCACCAGGCCCATCTGCCGCCCCACTTCGGTCAGGCGCGCATCGGCATTGTCTTCACGAAGCTGCAGGCGGAACTCGGCACGGCTGGTGAACATGCGGTAAGGCTCGGTCACGCCTTGCGTCACCAGGTCGTCCACCAGCACACCCAAATAAGCTTGGTCGCGCGCTGGCAACCAAGCAGATTCGCCCCGGCATTGCAGCGCAGCGTTGATGCCCGCGAACAAGCCCTGCGCGGCTGCTTCTTCGTAACCGGTTGTGCCGTTGATCTGCCCCGCAAAGAACAGGCCATTGATCTGCCGCGTCTCGAAGCTGTTCTTCAGGGCGCGGGGATCAAAGTAGTCATATTCAATGGCATAACCGGGACGCAAGATATGGCAGTTCTCCAGCCCCTTCATCGAGCGCACCAGCTCATACTGGATGTCGAACGGCAAACTGGTCGAGATGCCGTTGGGATAGTACTCATGCGTCGTCAGGCCTTCGGGCTCCAGAAAAATCTGGTGGCTGTCCTTGTCAGCAAAGCGGTTGATCTTGTCTTCCACGCTCGGGCAATAGCGCGGGCCCACGCCCTCAATCTTGCCGGTGAACATGGGGCTGCGGTCAAAGCCCGAGCGGATGATGTCGTGCGTGCGCTCGTTGGTGTGGGTGATCCAGCACGGCACTTGCTGCGGGTGCATGCTGGCTTGGCCCATGAAACTGAACACCGGCACCCCACCCTCGGGGTTCATGCCGCCGGGCACACCATCACCGGGTTGCTCGGAACACTTGGAAAAATCGATGGTGCGGCCATCTAGGCGCGGCGGCGTGCCGGTTTTCAAACGGCCTTGCGGCAACTGGAGCTCTTTCAAACGAGCCGACAGGCTGACAGCCGGAGGATCGCCCGCACGACCCGCCGCGTAATTTTGCAAACCCACATGGATCTTGCCGTCCAAAAACGTACCGGCGGTCAGCACCACGGTACGCGAACGGAAACGGATGCCGACTTGCGTCACAGCGCCCACCACCCGGTCGCCTTCAACCATCAAATCATCGACGGCCTGCTGAAACAGCCACAGGTTGGGCTGGTTTTCCAACATTCGGCGAATGGCGGCTTTGTAAAGAATGCGGTCGGCCTGGGCGCGGGTGGCACGCACGGCCGGGCCTTTGGAGCTGTTCAGGATGCGGAACTGGATGCCGCCTTCGTCGGTGGCCAAGGCCATGGCACCACCCAAAGCATCGACCTCTTTGACCAAATGGCCCTTGCCAATGCCGCCAATGCTGGGGTTGCAGCTCATCTGCCCCAGCGTCTCGATGTTGTGGCTGAGCAAGAGCGTTTTGCAGCCCATGCGGGCTGAGGCCAGCGCCGCTTCGGTTCCGGCATGGCCGCCACCGACCACGATCACGTCGAATTCCTGAGGGTAAAGCATGTTGGTCTGCCTCGCATCGAGGCCCATAAATGAACGCCGCCAGCGCCATGGAGCCACCCTGCCACGGGGTCGGCTGAATTTGCTGATTTTACAGGCAGGGTGTTTTCGGTGAAGCACACATCAAACGCACGGGGAAACACTCGCTGAACGCTTGGCCACTTTATGCACGGCAAGCATGGAGTGACGCCAAAGCAGCCTTGGACGGCAACGCTGCAGGAACCTAAGATCGAACACACCGACAAACCGTCAGTTTCAAGAAAGGCTAGAACACATGTCCATCCCTACCGCAAGCGCCAAGGCCACAAGCCAGCACGCTCTGCCCTCTTACCTGAACCCCGAGCATCCCGGCCCCTGGGGCATTTATCTTCAGCAAGTCGACCGTGTCACGCCTTATCTGGGCAGCTTATCGCGCTGGGTCGAAACACTCAAGCGCCCCAAGCGCGCCCTGATCGTGGACGTGCCCATCGAACTGGACAACGGCACCATGGCCCACTTCGAAGGCTACCGCGTGCAACACAACACCAGCCGAGGACCGGGCAAAGGTGGCGTGCGCTTTCACCAGGATGTGACGCTGTCGGAAGTCATGGCCTTGTCCGCCTGGATGTCGGTGAAGAACGCCGCCGTCAACCTGCCTTTTGGTGGGGCCAAGGGCGGCATCCGGGTCGACCCCAAAACCCTGTCACGCGGCGAGCTGGAACGCCTGACCCGCCGCTACACCAGCGAGATCGGCATCATCATCGGTCCCACCAAAGACATCCCCGCCCCAGACGTGAACACCAACGAGCAAATCATGGCCTGGATGATGGACACCTATTCCATGAACGAAGGCGCCACTGCCTCGGGCGTGGTGACCGGCAAACCCATCGCACTGGGCGGCTCGCTGGGCCGACGTGAAGCCACCGGGCGTGGCGTTTACACCGTGGGCCAAGAAGCCGCTCAGCACATCGGACTGGACATCACGAAAGCCAGGATCGCCGTGCAAGGCTTTGGCAATGTGGGCGGCATCGCCGCCAAGCTGTTTGCCCAGGCCGGTGCCACGGTGGTCGCAGTGCAGGACCATGGCGGCACGGTGTACAAGGCATCTGGCCTGGACGTGCCAGCCCTGCTGCGCCACGTCAGTGAGCACGGCAGCGTCCATGGTTTTGAAAATGCCGAGATCCTGCCCGATGCGCAGTTCTGGGGCGTGGATTGCGACATCCTGATCCCCGCCGCGCTGGAGCAACAAATCACCGCCGAAAACGCCCACCAAATTCGGGCCCGCATGGTGATCGAAGGCGCCAACGGCCCAACCACCCCCGAGGCCGACGACATCTTGCACGAGCGGGGCATCCTGGTCGTGCCCGATGTGATTGCCAACGCCGGGGGCGTCACGGTCAGCTACTTCGAATGGGTGCAGGATTTTTCGAGCTTCTTTTGGAGCGAAGACGAGATCAACGCCCGCTTGGTGCGCATCATGCGAGAGGCCTTTGCAGCCATTTGGCAGGTCGCCGACGAACACAGGGTCAGCCTGCGCACAGCCACCTTCATTGTGGCTTGCACGCGCATCTTGCAAGCGCGTGAGTTGCGAGGTTTGTACCCCTGATCATCCTTTGTACCCCTGCAAAGGCAAGGCACCTGCGGCCTTGACCTCGCCCAGCGAAAAGCTGGTGTGCAGGTCTTTCACATTGGGGAGATTGAGCAACACATCCCGCGCAAACTGGCTGAAGGTGTTCAGGTCCTTGCTGACCACCTGCAGCTCAAAAGTGCCGGTGCCACTGATGTAGTGACAAGAAATGACCTCGGGAATCTTGCGAATCGCCTCTTCCAATTGCCGCGTCACATCTCCCCGGTTACGTTCGGCGTCCAGCCGCACAAAGGCCAACACATCCAAACCCACCTTTTGCCGATCAATCTCGGCGCGGTAACCTTGGATGACCCCAGACTCTTCCAGCGCCCGCACCCGCCGCCAGCAAGGCGCTGCCGACAAACCCACGCGTTGCGCCAGTTCGGCATTGGTCAGGCGGCCATTGGTTTGCAGTTCATTCAATATGACCCAGTCGAATTTGTCCATTGTTTCCAAAATAAGCCTCTTTGAGCAAGATTCTTTCAAATCATAGGGCAAATCCTGTCGCCGAAAGCAAGCACTTGTCGGCTGGCCCGCTCTACACTGTGCTTTCCA
>JBIKSF010000173.1:0-2575 GCA_044348785.1 Limnohabitans sp. | reverse complement strand
GCCAAATTCGCTGTCCACGGTGGACAGGGCGGCTTCGGCGGCTTCTTCGGCTTCTTCTTCGGTCGAACCTGTGGGCGCGTTGTCGGTGATGATCAGGCTCTCGGCGTCGGGCGTTTGCTCGTACACCGCCACACCCAGGTCGTTCAGGGTGGCGATCACCACTTCCAGGGTTTCGGCATCGACCAGCTTGTCGGGCAGGTGGTCGCTGATTTCGCCGTTGGTCAGGTAGCCGCGGGTCTTGCCCAGTTTGATCAGGGCTTTCAGACGGTCGCGACGCTGCTTCATCTCGGCTTCGGTCAGGACGGTTTCGTCCAAGCCGAATTCCTTCATCAAGGCACGCTCTTTGGCCTTGCTGATCTTCATGCGCAGGGGCTTGACCTTCTCGCCGGTCTCGGACACGTTGTCGGCGACCGGTTCGCCTTGCAGGTCTGCTTCGATGTCCAGATCGTCGTCCAAGCTGGGCTCGGCAATGCTGCCCTTTTTCTTGGGGCCGCGCTTGGCCCCGGTCACGGCTTTTTTGGCTGCGGGCTTTTTGTCGGCAGCAGCAGGCGCAGCGGTTTTGGCTGCTTTGGCGGGTTTCTTCACTTCCACTTCGGCCACGGTCTCTTTGGCTTTGGCGGTGGTTTTCTTCTCGATCACTTCAGATTTCTTGGCGGGCACGGAGGCGGCTTTCTTCACAGGCTTGGCAGGAGTCGCCGGGGTTGCCGTTGCTTTGACCTTGCTGGGGGCTGCTTTGGCTGCCGGTTTGGCAGCCACTTTGGCCTTGCTCACCACGGGGGCGGGCTTTTTGGCTGGGGTTTTGGCAGTGACAGGGCTTTTTGCTTTGGGCTTGGCGACGGGCGCGGGGGCTTTTTTGGCAACAGCGGTCTTGGCAACGGGTTTGGCTTTGGCGGCGGCCTGAGCAGGCTTCTTCGGCTTTTGAGCGGGCATGGAACAACCTCAAGACATCAAAACAGACAAGGAAACGGACACAGTCAGCGCCAAATACATCCCGGCGCGGGCGTGGGTTAAGACACAGACGAACGCCTTATATGGGCGTCAAATCTGCAATGGCAAGATGGTGGGCGAACATTTGGAATGCAGTCCTTGCGGAACGGTGACCGGCCCATATGGGGGCGTCGCGCTGATGGCGGTGGTCTAGCCGGAGGTGCTGCTGTCGCTCTTGCCGAAAAAATGGATTATACCCAAACACAAATGGGCGGTCCCGCTTGACGGGCTGTTTGGAGGTCGGTGGCTTGAGCCCCGACATGAAAGTCAGTGCTCAGCGGGCAGGTCGGATGGCGTTTTTGGGCCGAAACGCCTTGCAGATTTCGCCACGGGTTTCCATGTAAGGCCCGCCGATCAAGTCGACGCAATAGGGTACGGCCGCAAAAATGCCGTGCACCACGGCTTGGCCATAGGCGTCTTTCAGGCCTTCGAGTGTTTCGGCAATCGATTTGGGCTGCCCCGGCAGGTTGATGATGAGGCTCTGGCCCCGAATGACGGCCACTTGGCGCGACAAGATGGCTGTGGGGACAAATTTCAGGCTGATTTGGCGCATTTGCTCGCCAAAACCGGGCATTTCCTTGTCGGCCACGGCCAATGTGGCCTCAGGCGTCACGTCGCGCAGGGCGGGGCCGGTGCCGCCGGTGGTCAGCACCAAGCTGCAACCGGCGTCCACCAGCTCGATCAGGGTGGCACTGATGCGCTCTTTTTCATCGGGGATCAGGCGCGGCTCGAAGCTGATGGGGTTGTGCAGGGCACGGGTCAACCAATCTTGCAGCGCCGGCAGGCCTTTGTCTTCGTAAACGCCTGTGCTGGCGCGGTCGCTGATGGACACGATGCCGATCTTGACCGGGTCAAACTGGGATTCACTCATCTTCAGCGTCCTCGTCAGGGGTGTTGTCACTTTCGCCACCGGTGAGCACGCTGCGCACCAGCTTGAACAGCTCGCGGTAAGCACGGCCCTGGCGGGGGGCCAAGCCTTGCGAGACGGCCGCATTGGTCACCGGCACGGCGTCCTTGCGGGCCTGGCGCACCAAGGCACGCAGTTGCTGGATGTCGGTTTGCGGGTGGTGTTCGATCCATTCGCCCACAGCGGCATCGTCGGCGATCAGGCGGTCACGCCAGGCTTCAGCCAGGTGCAGGGCTTGGGTGTCTTTGGCACTGCCCAAACGCTGAATGTCGAGGGCTTCGCGCACGGCTTGCAGGGTTTCGGGGCTGAGCAAACGCATTTGCTTGCCAATGAATTGCATTTGGCGGCGCTTGCCTTCGAAGTTGGTGATGCGCTTGGCTTCGGCCAGGCCATCGACCAATTTGTCGGGCAGGGCCAGGCCCTCCATCAGGTCGCGGCGCAGGGTCAGCAAGGCTGTGCCGAGGTCTTGCAGTTCGGTGCTTTCTCGCTTGAGTTCGGTGCGGCTGGGGCCGTCGAGCCCGCCTTTGAGCTCGCGCTTGTACTCCAGGTCCAGATCGCTGCCTTCGGCAACAAACTGACCTCGCACGAAATAGCCTTTTTTGGGTTTACGGGACATGACTGGGGGAACTCGTTTTCAGATGCAGCGCTGGGGCTGGGTGGCAAGTATCATAGCGGCCACTG
>JBIKSF010000083.1:0-9439 GCA_044348785.1 Limnohabitans sp. | reverse complement strand
CCGAGATGGACGCTGTCATCGCCTACCTCCAGGTGCTCGGCACCCACCGCAAATAAGGAATGGTCATGGACATCAACACCCTGAGATCCATCGTCACCTTGCTCGCCTTTTGCTGTTTTATCGGCATCGTGGTGTGGGCCTGGTCGCGCCGCAACCAAGCCAGTTTTGACGAGGCGGCGCAATTGCCGTTTCGCCAAGACGACTGAGCGGTCCTCCAGAACTCAAAAAAATACTTCAAGGAAACTCCATGAGTGACTTCATCAGCAATTTCTGGCACTTGTATGTGGCCGGCATCACGCTGGTCAGCATCATCGCTTGCTTGCTCTTGCTCTGGTTCAGCGGCAAGGCCAAGGCCATGACGGCCAACGACAACACCACCGGCCACGTCTGGGACGGCGACCTGCGCGAGATGAACAACCCGCTGCCACGCTGGTGGGTGGGCTTGTTCATCATCACCATCATTTTTGCTTTTGTTTACCTCGCCATGTACCCGGGTACAGGCAGCTTCGCAGGCAAATTTGGTTGGTCATCGGCAGGTCAGTACGAGGCCGAAGTGGCCAAAGGCAATGCCGAAGTGGCCCCGCTTTATGCCAAGTTTTCTGGCATGCCACCCGAAGAAGTGTCCAAAGACCCACAGGCCCTGGCCATTGGCGACCGTTTGTTCATGAACAACTGCGCCCAGTGCCACGGCTCTGATGCACGCGGCAGCAAGAGCTTCCCCAACTTGGCCGATGCCGATTGGCTGTATGGCGGCACGCCCGATGCGATCAAAGCGACCTTGGTGCAAGGCCGCGCCGGCAACATGCCGCCCATGGCCGCCGCCGTGGGCACGCCCGACGACGTGCGCAACGTGGCGCACTATGTGCTGAGCATGTCGGGCAGCCCGCACGACTCGCTGCGCGCACAACTGGGCAAGTCCAAGTACGGTGCCTGCGCAGCCTGCCACGGCATGGACGGCAAGGGCAACCATGCTATGGGAGCCCCCAACTTGACGGACGACATCTGGTTGCACGGCTGGGGTGAGAACGCCATCGTGAACATCATCAACAACGGCAAAGTCAACGTCATGCCCGCACAGGCCGACAAGCTGACCGAAGGCCAGATCCATTTGCTCGCTTCGTATGTCTGGGGCTTGTCCAACAACGCTGTGGCCAGCGCTCCAGTCGGTCCTGCCAAGTGATGTCACCCTCTGCAGTGGGCTGGCCCTGCTGCAGGATTTGAAACAAGGTCTGCGTTTTGTCCACCCCTGAAGATCGTCCCTCTCGCAGCGTGATTCCAATCACCCCCGTGCCCGCCGAGGGCGATGTGGAGATGGTGTCGCTGTACCAAGCGCACCAAAAAATCTACCCCCGCAGTGTTCAGGGCGTGTTTGCCAAATGGCGTTGGCTCATGGTGGTCATCACGCAGTTGGTCTTCTACGGCTTGCCTTGGCTGGAGTGGGGACAGCGCCAAGCGGTGCTGTTCGACCTGGGTGCTCGCCGTTTCTACATCTTCGGCTTGGTGTTGTACCCGCAGGACTTCATTTACCTGACGGCTTTGTTGGTCATCTCGGCGCTGTCGCTGTTTTTGTTCACGGCCGTTGCCGGGCGTTTGTGGTGTGGCTTTGCTTGCCCGCAAACGGTGTACACCGAAATTTTCTTGTGGATCGAGCGCCAATTTGAAGGCGACCGTTCCGCGCGCATGCGACTCGATGCCGCGCCTTTGAGCTTCAACAAAGCCTGGCGCAAAACGGGCAAGCAAGTGGCTTGGATCGTGTTGTCGCTCTGGACAGGGTTCAGCTTTGTCGGCTACTTCACGCCCATTCGCGAGTTGACGACGTCCATCTTCTCGCTGGGTTTTGGCCCCTGGGAAATTTTTTGGATTCTGTTTTACAGCTTGGCCACCTACGGCAACGCGGGCTTCATGCGCGAGCAGGTGTGCAAATACATGTGCCCCTATGCGCGTTTTCAGAGCGCCATGTTCGACAAGGACACTTTGATCGTCACCTACGACGAAGCGCGGGGTGAGCCGCGCGGTGCCCGCTCCAAGAAGGCGGACACCAAAGCCCTGGGGCTGGGCGCTTGTGTGGACTGCACCTTGTGTGTGCAGGTCTGCCCCACCGGCATCGACATCCGCCAAGGTTTGCAGTACGAATGCATTGGCTGTGGGGCCTGTGTGGACGTTTGCGACACCGTGATGGACAAGGTGGGCTATGAGCGTGGCCTGATCAAGTTCTCCACTCAAAACGCCATGGACAAGGGATGGAGCTGGGCTCAAACGCTGCGGCGCATTTTCCGCCCTCGCGTGTTGGTTTACACCGCTGTGCTGTGGGCCATCATCATTGGCGTTGGCGTGTCCTTGTGGAACCGAGACCCGTTCAAGGTGGACATCGTGCGCGACCGCGCCACCATGGCCCGCATCGTGGCGGGTGGCAAGATTGAAAACGTTTATCGCCTGCAGATCATGAACGCGGCGGAACAAAACCTGACGTTCCACCTGCAGGTCGATGGCTTGCCGGGCTTGAATCTGGCGAGCGAAACAGAGGTGCAAGTGGCCGCCACCGAATCGCGCTGGGTGTCTGTTCGTTTGCAGTTGCCCTATGATGCGGCCCCAGCCGGTTCGCACGCGATCCATTTTCGAATCGAATCACGTTCGCCCAACGACCAATCGGTCGGACAGCTGAGCGAAAAATCCGTCTTCCTGGTTCCTCGCTGAGAGACCTCCATTTTTGAAAGACAAGCATGAACAAGGTTCTCAATGCGCGCAAAGAGGGACAGCCCTGGTGGCGTTTCGGCTTGGTGTGGATGGTTTTTGGCGGCCCCGCCTTAGTGGTGGTGGCCGGTTTCGTCACGTTCTACATTGCCGTGACCAACCCTGACCCTGTACTTCAAGTCACGCCTCGCACAGCCTCACAAGAGCGCCAGGGCATCACCCATGTGCCCGCCATGCAGGGGCGCAACCATGCTGCCACGGGCGAGTTGCCTGCTGCGCTGCAAGCGCCTGCTGCTGAACCCACCAAACCCTGATTCCGAAAGGAGACACCATGCTCGCACAACGCTGGATGTGGATCACCTGGCCTGCTTTTTTGGTGGCGGGACTGCTGGAAGTTTTGGTCTTCGCGTTTGTGGATCCGCATGACCTGCATTGGTTCGGGCAAGACCTGGACCTGTCCAGGCAAGCGATTTACACGCTGGCCTTTTTTGCGTTTTGGGCCTTGGCCATCATGTCCAGCGCATTGACTGCGCTGCTGGGCCTGTCCTCGGCTGAAGTGAACCGTTAAGACACCGTACCACCTGTTCAGTGCTTGAGCCCAGGGCTCAGTGGCAATGAGAGGTGTTGTTGACCAAGCGCTGCAAGCCTTCGGTGTCCAAAATGCGCACATGGCGCTGTTTGACTTCCACGATGCCGTCTTCCACAAACTTGGAAAACGTACGGCTGACGGTTTCGAGCTTCAGCCCCAGGTAGCTGCCGATTTCTTCTCGCGTCATGCGCAAGACCAGCTCGGACTGCGAAAACCCACGCGCGTGCAGGCGCTGGACCAAATTCAACAAAAAGGCGGCCAAACGCTCTTCGGCCCGCATGCTGCCCAGCAAGAGCATCACGCCGTGCTCGCGCACGATTTCGCGGCTCATGATCTTGTGCACATGGTGTTGCAAAGCGGTGACTTCGCGGGATATTTCTTCGATCCTGTCAAAGGGCATGACACAGACCTCGGCATCTTCCAAGGCGATCGCGTCGCAGCTGTGTTGGTCGTTCACGATGCCGTCCAGCCCAATGATCTCGCCCGCCATCTGAAAACCCGTGACCTGATCGCGCCCGTCTTCGGTGGCCAGACAGGTCTTGAAGAAACCGGTGCGGATGGCGTACAGCGAAGTGAATTTTTCGCCGTTGGTGAACAAGGTGTCGCCGCGTTTGATTTTTCGGCGAACCGCCACGAGGTCATCGAGGCGGTTGAGGTCATGGTCGCTCAGGCCCATGGGCATGCACAATTCGCGTAAATTGCAGTTCGAACAGGCGACTTTGATGGCTTGGGGATTCATGGTTTATCTCTTGGTTGAGCAATGGATTTGCCTTGGATCAAGTCTTTAGCTTATAGCGAAAATTGCGCCGAATTCGCGGGTATACCCTGTCTTTGCAGGAAATCCCTGAAAACCAGTAAAGGGTTTGACCTGAGTCAACACATGGGCAGATGCAAGCAGGCAAAGTGATGCCTTGTTCAGTACACATTCGAATTAAGGGGCAGGCACATGTCCGTCATCACACCGCAATTGCTGACACGCTTTGACGTGCCCGGCCCGCGCTACACCTCCTACCCTACAGCCGATCGTTTTGTCGAAGCCTTTGGCGAGGCCGATTACGTCCAGGCCTTGAGGCAGCGCCAATCGGGCACGCTGGGCAATCAGCCATCGCTGTCGCTGTATGTGCACATCCCGTTTTGCGAATCGCTGTGCTACTACTGCGCCTGCAACAAAATCATCACCAAACACAAAGAGCGGGCTGCGGAATATTTGCGCTACCTGCGCAAAGAGGTCGATTTGCACACCCGCCATTTGGGGCGCGGACAAGCCGTCAGCCAGTTGCATCTGGGCGGCGGCACGCCCACCTTCATGAGCGATGAGGAGTTACGGCAACTCATGGCCTTGCTGCGCGAGCACTTCAAATTCGTCCCCGGTGGTGAATATTCGGTGGAAGTGGATCCCCGCACCGTCGACGAGCAGCGGCTGGCGGTGCTGGCCGAATTGGGGTTCAACCGTCTGAGTTTTGGCGTGCAGGACTTTGACCCTGCGGTCCAAAAAGCCGTGCACCGTATCCAGCCTGCGGACCAAGTGTTTGCCTTGGTCGAGGCCTCACGCCGACTGGGTTTTGAGTCGGTCAACGTGGACCTGATTTATGGCTTGCCCCTGCAAACGCCCGAATCTTTTGACCGCACCTTGTCGCAAGTTAACCGCCTGCGCCCGGACCGCATTGCACTGTATGCCTATGCGCACTTGCCCGAACGCTTCAAGCCGCAGCGGCGCATCCATGTGAACGATCTGCCAGCTGGGGCCGCCAAGGTGGCCATGCTTTCGCGCTCGCTGGACGCCCTGACCGATGCGGGCTATGTTTACATCGGCATGGACCATTTCGCTTTGCCGGATGATGCTTTGGCCGTGGCCAAACGGCAGGGGCGTTTGCACCGCAATTTTCAAGGCTACAGCACGCAGGCCGATTGCGATTTGATTGCGCTGGGTGTCTCTTCGATTGGCCGCATTGGCTCGACCTACAGCCAGAACGCCAAGACCATGGAAGAGTATGCTGATCTTCTTGACCAAGGCCATTTGCCTGTGGTGCGCGGCTTGGCGCTCACGCGCGACGACCTGATCCGCCGCTCGGTCATCATGGCGCTCATGTGCCAGGGGCATCTGCAATACGAGGCCATCAACCTGGCTTGGCTGGTCGACTTCAAGAGCCTGTTTTCCCAAGAGCTGCGCCAGCTCGAAGACATGCAAGCGCAAGGCTTGGTGCAGCTGAGTGAGAGCGGCATTCAGGTCACCGCCATGGGCTGGTTCTTTGTGCGTGGTGTGGCCATGGTGTTTGACCGTTATGTGCAAGCCGACCGCAACCGCTCACGTTTTTCCAAAATCATTTGATGCGATGCTCACATGTGTTGGGCCGCATCGGGAGCGTTCTGCATCGAGGCAGGGCCCCATCGCCGACAATGCAACTCTTGACATTCAAGCGAACAAACCATGCAAAGTTCTTTGGCCATCACGGCCTTGATGATGGGGGTGCTGGGTGGCCCGCACTGCGTGGCCATGTGCGGTGCAGCCTGTGCGGGTCTGGGTCAGGCGGCGGGTGAGCGCCGTGGCCAGGCCCTGCTGGCTTTTCAGTTGGGCCGCCTGGGCGGCTATGCGCTGCTGGGTGCTTTGGCCGCTGCCAGTGTGCAGGGCCTGGGTTGGTTGACCACGCAGTCGGCCGCCATTCGCCCCGTCTGGACCTTGTTGCATCTGACGGCTCTGGTGCTGGGCTTGTTGCTCATGCTGCAGGCACGTCAACCCATCTGGCTCGATGCCGCAGCGCGCCGTTTGTGGGCGCGCGTGCGGGCTTTCAACAGCCGCTGGGGGCGCGCCGCGCCCTGGCTGGTGGGTGGGCTGTGGGCCTTCATGCCCTGTGGCTTGTTGTATTCGGCTTTGATGGTGGCTGCTTTGACCAGCCAGCCCTTGGAGGGTGCGGCCACCATGGCCTTGTTTGCCTTGGGCAGCAGCATCAGCCTGTGGGCCGGGCCGTGGCTGTTTTTACGCATGCAGACGCTGGGCGACGGGGCCTGGGGCATGCGTGTGGCTGGCCTGGCGCTGGCGTCTGTGTCGGCCTGGGCTTTGTGGATGGGCTTGGTGCATGACCAAGCGCCATGGTGCGTTACACCCTGACACCAAAGCGCAGGTCCCGGGGCGTGTAACGCCCGCCACGGCCTTCAGAATCATGGCGGTAAGTGCGAGTTGTTTTCTTACCTTCTGCGAAAGAACCACCATGAAATTGATTCGAACACCCTCGATGGCTTGGGCCCTGATGACGGCGCTGGCCTTGCCTGCCGCATCCGTGCTGGCCCAAAGTGCAGCCAGTTCCCCCCATGCCGAACATGCTTCACTGAACCAAGTCCTGCATTTGAGTGCCTCGGCCCAGACCGAGGTGCCGCAAGACTGGTTGGTGATCACCCTGTCAGTGCAAAAAGAAGGCTTGCAGGCCCCCGCAGTGCAAAAACAACTCAATGCCATCGTGACCGCCGCATTGGCTGTGGCCACCCCCATGGCCAAACCCGGGGCCTTGGAGGTGAAAACGGGTGAGATGAATGTGTCACCGCGCTATGGCCGTGACGGCAAGATGAACGGCTGGGGGGGCTCTGCGCAACTTGTTTTGCAAGGCCGTGATGTTGAACAAATCACCACCCTTGCAGGGCGCATGCCCGATTTGACGGTGTCGCAGATCGACTGGCGACTCAGTCCTGAGCAGAAAACTGCAGCCGAAGCGCGCATCCAGGCCGAAGCAGTGGCGCATTTTCAGAACAAAGCGCAATCCCTGACGAAGCAGTTTGGCTTTGCGGCTTACACGCTCAGAGAAGTGCGCGTGGGTGCCCAGGAGGTGGGCGAGGGGGTTGTCATGCCGCGCATGGCCATGGCCCAGATGGACGCACCAGCATCGATGCCGGTGCCAGCGGTGGCGGGCAAGTCACGCGTTGTGGTGAATATTTCGGGCAGCATTGTGCTGCGCTAAATGGGTACGTGCTGCGGTCGGAGTCAAACGAAGTCTGCCGAAGCAACCAGGAGGGGCCAAGTGCTCAGGCGAACAGGCCTTTGTAAAGCATGTAAGCGGCCAGCAGGTACAGAACGCTGGCAAACACGCGCTTGAGTTGCTTAACGGGTAACTTGTGCGCGGTGGACGCCCCAATAGGGGCCATCAGCACGCTGCACACCGCAATCACCACCAAAGCGGGTAACCACAAGTAGCCAAAGCTGTAGGCCGGGAGGTTTTGAACGTTTTGGCCGCTCACGATGTACCCGGTCACGTTGGCCAGCGCAATGGGAAAGCCCAGTGCTGCGCTGGTGGCCACGGCGTTGTGGATGGCCACGTTGCACCAGGCCATGAAGGGCACGCTGATGAAGCCACCACCGGCACCCACCAGACCCGAGAGCAGGCCGATCAGGCCGCCCGCGCCCAGCAAGCCCTGAAAACCAGGCACTTGGCGTGAGGGAGCAGGTTTTTTGTCCAAAAACATTTGTGTCGCCGAAAAGCCCACAAACAAGGCAAAGAACAAAGCCAGATAAGTGCCTTTGGCGAAGGCAAAAATGCCCAAGCTGCCAATCAGGCTACCGATCACGATGCCCGGTGCTAGGCCCTTGACCAAATCCCAGCGCACGGCTTTTTTCTTGTGGTGGGCACGGACGCTGGAGACACTGGTGAAAATGATGGTGGCCATGGACGTGGCAATGGCCATCTTGACGGCCAGGTCAGGGCTGACGCCTCGAGCCCCCAGCATGTAGGTCAAAAACGGCACCATGATCATGCCGCCGCCAATGCCGAGCAAGCCCGCCAAAAAGCCTGTGCAAAGGCCAAGGACAGCCAATTCGGCCAACAGCAGAGGTTCGATGATCATGGGGGAATGGGGGAGATAAAAAAGAAGGTGTCTGCAAGTGCCACCGGACCGGCATCCTGAACCGGGGTTCAGGTGGGCGAGGGCAGACTGGCGTTGGGTTCATCTGACGCGAGATGATCACGCTCACCAGCCAATGTACCAAGCCCGGGCTCTAAGAGCATTGGTTCAAGGAAATATAAAGCCCGGCATGCACTGCAGACAGCGCCATTGTAGGTCTTTCAAAAGACCCAGCACAGACCAACGTCTGCGTCAGATCAATTGGCCGTCTTGCTCCAGAACATGGTCCAGACGCTTGAGCAGTTGCGACAAGCGCTCCTGTGATGCATCAGAGATATCGGCAGTACCTGTCGTTTCAGCAGGTGCCTGCGCAGGTTTGGGGTCTTGCTCAAAGGCCAAATTCAAGGCCGCCAAAACCGCAATGCGGTCGCGTGCCTTGATCTTGCCCGCGTCACGGATCTTGCACATGGCCTCGTCCACTTTGCGCACGGCGCCCAGCAATCGATCTTCACCACCCTCAGGACAACCGAGGATATAGCTTTGTCCCATGATCTGGACGTCCAATTGCTTGTTGCTCATGCTGAAGCCTCAGGAGATGCGGGGGCGGTAGAAGCGGGCAAACGCTCGATAAGAGCATCGACGCGAGCTCTGGCTGCTGCCAGACGGGACTTGAGTTGGTCACGTTCGAGAGTCAGCGCCTGAACTTGCTGGGCCAGCAAAGCGTTGGTGCGTTGAAGCTCTTCGTGGCGCAGCAACAAATGATCCACACGCTCGGCAATTTGATCAATGGTGTTGGAATGGGCCATGGCAAACAAAGGAAGAGAAGTTTCACATTGTAGAGCTTGGGGCCATTTTGTAGGCTGGCAGACAGCTTGGCGGATAAAATCAAACTTGTTGGTGCTCGCGATGCCGGTTCACGGCGCGCAGTTCAACGGGAAGCAGGAGGGACAAGCCATCTCGGCCCACCTAACCTGCGCTGCCCCCGCAACGGTAAGCAGACGGGTCTTCATTCGCGTGAAGACCCCGCTTTCATCTCAAACCACTGGCCGCCCTGAAACAGGCGACCGGGAAGGTGATGAAGGTCGCTCTGTCAGCCCGGATACCGGCCAACAAGGTGACCTGTCGCAAGACCGGTTGTAAAGCCCATGCACTGTCGGGGAAGGCGGTGAGGGCGTTTGACTTGTTATTTTCAAATGAAAAATCGTTCCATTCGTGCGCGCCGTTTTGCGCATGCACTTTCCAAGCCTGCATCCTATAAAGCTGCACTTTCCATCCACGCGTTTTCGGCATCTGCGTTGGCCGTCTTGGCCTGCACCAGCGGCGCTGCGCTGGCGC
>JBIKSF010000082.1:0-9463 GCA_044348785.1 Limnohabitans sp. | reverse complement strand
CCACCACCGTGGTGGTCGACCACATGGGCCGCCCCGATGTGTCGCTGCCGGTGGATGGCCCGCAATTTGCGCTGTTCCAGAAGTTCATGCGTGAGCACCAAAACGTTTGGAGCAAAGTGTCTTGTCCTGAGCGTTTGTCGGTGACTGGCCCCAAGGCTTTGAATGGAGAGCTAAACGCGTATCAAGACGTGAGCCCGTTTGCCAAATGCATCGTGGAGGAGTTCCCCGACCGCGTGCTGTGGGGCACCGACTGGCCCCACCCCAACCTGAAAGACCACATACCCGACGACGGTTTGTTGGTGGACTTCATCCCGCACATCGCGCCTACGGCAGAGCTGCAAAAGAAGCTGCTGGTGGACAACCCGATGCGCTTGTACTGGCCTGAAGAAGTGAAGTGATTTTCTGTCATCCCGGGCTTGACCCGGGATCCATGGATTCCCGCCTTCGCGGGAATGTCAACATCCTGAAAGGTATCCGATGGCTCTAGACAAACCCTACAAAGACGTGCCCGGCACGATCATCTTTGATGCCGAGCAATCGCGCAAAGGCTACTGGCTCAACCAGTTTTGCATGTCGCTGATGAAGGCCGAAAACCGCGAACGGTTCAAAGCCGATGAGCGGGCCTATCTGGACGAGTGGCCAATGACCGAAGAACAAAAGCAGGCCGTGCTGGCGCGAGATTTGAACTGGTGCATGCGCACGGGCGGCAACATTTATTTCCTGGCCAAGATCGGCGCGACCGACGGCAAGAGCTTCCAGCAAATGGCGGGCTCCATGACCGGCATGACCGAAGAGGAATACCGCAACATGATGATCGCAGGCGGCCGCAGCGTGGAAGGCAACCGTTACATCGGCGAAAACGGCAGCGCCCAGGCCCACAACCAGCCCCAAGGCGCAGCCGGGCAGCAACTTCGCGCAGCAGGAAAGAAAGCATAAACATGGCACGCATCACCGCATCCGTTTTCACCTCCCATGTGCCCGCCATTGGCGCGGCCATGGACCTGGGCAAGACACAGGAAGACTATTGGAAGCCCGTGTTCGCGGGCTACGACTTCTCCAAGCAATGGATGAAGGACAACAAACCGGACGTGATTTTTCTGGTGTTCAACGACCATGCCACGGCTTTCAGCTCTGACCTGATTCCCACATTTGCCATTGGCACCGCTGCCGAATACCAACCCGCCGACGAAGGCTGGGGCCCGCGCCCGGTGCCGGTTGTGAAAGGCCACCCAGAGCTGGCCAGCCACATCGCGCAGTCGGTCATTCAGCAAGACTTTGACCTGACCATCGTCAACAAGATGGACGTGGACCATGGCCTCACCGTCCCGCTGTCGCTGATGTGTGGCCCGCTGGACCCGATCAAAGACGCCTGGCCTTGTCCGGTGATCCCATTTGCGGTCAACGTGGTGCAGTACCCTGTGCCCAGCGGCCAGCGTTGCTTCAACCTAGGACAAGCCATTCGCAAAGCTGTCGAGAGCTACGACGAAGACATCAACGTGCACATCTGGGGTACAGGCGGCATGAGTCACCAGCTGCAGGGTGCGCGTGCGGGCCTGATCAACCGCGAATGGGACAACGCCTGGCTCGACCAACTCATCAACGACCCTGCGGCCGCCGCCGCCACACCGCACATCAACTACGTGCGCGAAGCTGGCAGCGAAGGCATTGAGCTGGTCATGTGGCTGATCGCCCGTGGGGCGATGAGCGACATTGAGGGCGGAAAAGCCAAAGGCCCCGCGCCCAAACTGCGTCACCGCTTCTACCATGTACCTGCCAGCAACACGGCTGTGGGGCATGTCATTTTGGAAAACACTTGATTTATTGTCATTCCCGCGAAGGCGGGAATCCATGAATGCATGGACCCCGGATCAAGTCCGGGGTGACAAGCCCATAAGGACCCCGGATCAAGTCCGGGGTGACAAGCCCAACACATCACTGGAGTCATCATGAGCAAAACCATCAAAGTCGCCCTCGCTGGCGCAGGTGCCTTCGGCATCAAACACCTGGACGGCATTCAAAACATCGACGGCGTAGAAGTCGTCTCGCTGATCGGCCGTGAGTTCGCCAAAACCAAAGAGGTGGCGGACAAATACGACATTGGTCATGTCACCACCGACTTGAACGAATCACTGGCATTGAAAGGAGTCGACGCGGTGATCCTCTGCACCCCCACGCAGATGCACGCCAGCCAGACCCTGGCTTGCCTGAATGCCGGCAAGCATGTGCAGGTCGAGATTCCGTTGTGTGATGTGTACAAAGAAGGCCAGGAAGTCCTGCGCGTGCAAAAAGAAACAGGGCTTGTCGCCATGGTGGGCCACACTCGGCGCTTCAACCCCAGCCACCAGTGGGTGAACCACAAGATCAAGGCCGGTGAGTTCAACATCCAGCAGATGGACGTGCAAACCTACTTTTTCCGCCGCACCAACATGAACGCGCTGGGCCAGGCCCGCAGCTGGACCGACCACCTGCTGTGGCACCACGCAGCGCACACAGTGGACCTGTTCGCCTACCAGTGCGGCAGCCCCATCGTCAAAGCCAACGCGGTGCAAGGCCCGATCCACCCCGCCTTGGGCATCGCCATGGACATGAGCATCCAGCTCAAGGCCGCTAACGGTGCGATCTGCACACTCAGCTTGAGCTTCAACAACGACGGCCCGCTGGGCACTTACTTCCGCTACATCGGCGACACGGGCACTTATCTGGCGCGTTACGACGACCTGTTCACGGGCAAGGAAGAAAAAATCGATGTGTCGAAAGTGGCTGTGTCCATGAACGGCATCGAGTTGCAAGATCGTGAATTCTTTGCTGCGATCAAAGAGGGCCGCGAACCTAACAGCTCGATTGCCCAGGTCTTGCCTTGCTACCAGGTCTTGCACGATCTGGAACAACAGCTGAATGCTTGAACGATGAGCAATGTGCAAGCTGAGCGCAACAGTTTGCGCGTCATGGGGCTGGCAGGTTTTGCCAGCATGGCCTCGATGCGTTTGTGCGACCCGATGCTGGTGGTGCTGGGGCAGGAGTTTCAGGTCACCACGGGCGAGGCGTCTCTGGTGGTTTCGGCTTTTGCCGTGGCTTACGGCGTGCTCCAATTGTTTTATGGGCCCTTGGGAGACCGTTTTGGCAAGTTGCGTGTCATCTCTTTGGCGGTGTTGGCCTGCGCGGTGTTCAGTGCCATCACCAGCATGGCTTCGGATCTCAGCTTGCTGATCATCATGCGTGGTTTCATGGGGGCCGCGGCGGCGGGCATCATTCCGCTGTCCATGGCGTGGATCGGTGACCAAGTGGCCTATGACCGAAGGCAGGAAACTCTGGCCAAGCTGATGGGCTACACCGTCAGCGGCATGATGGTTGGCTTGTGGTTTGGTGGCTTTGCGGCAGAGCACTTGGGCTGGCGCACCGCATTTGCGGTGGTTTCCGGGCTCTTCGCTGTCGCCGCTTGGATGCTTTGGCGCAAGTTGCGCACAACACCTGCCACGGTTCCAGCCTCGGGGTCGGGCAGTTTCTTGGCTTACTTTTCCAACTCGGTTCAGATGCTGCGCACCGCGCGTGTTCGGCATGTGATGACCGTCACAGCCATTGAGGGCGCAGTGGTGTTTGGCGCCATGGCCTTTATTCCAACCCATTTGCACCAGCAGTTTGACATGAGCGTGGTTCTCGCTGGCTCGGTGATGATGCTTTATGGCGTCGGTGGTTTGGTCTACAGCCAGATGGCCAGGCGCTGGCTGGGCTGGCTTGGCGGAGAGCGTGGCTTGGTCAAAGCAGGCGTGGTCTGCATTGCGGTGGGATTGCTCATGCTGGCATGGGCGCATGCCACAGCCCTGGGCATGCTGGGTTGTCTCGCCACCGGGTTTGGCTTTTACATGCTCCACAACACCTTGCAGGTTCAGGCCACCCAAATGGCACCGGCCTCGCGGGGCACTGCGGTCACGCTGTTTGCATGTTCTCTTTTCTTTGGCCAATCGACCGGTGTGGTGTTGATGGCTCAAGCCGTTGACCTGGACTGGTTACCCCAGGCATTCACGACAGCTGCTGTGGGTGTGCTGCTGCTGGGGGGTGCTATTTACAAGCTGGTGGGACGGCACTGACCAACAAGGGTTCAGGTTTTTTCAGCAGTGGCCGCAGGGCCCAAAGGCCCAGCGCTGGGCCGGGTGCCAGAAGCCACAGGGCCATGCTGCCCCAGTCTTGCACGGCCCAGCCCAATAGCAAGATGCTGAACACGGTGATCAAAAAGCCCAAGCCGTTTTGCAGTAACAAGGCACTGCCCAGCCATTGGGGCGGCGCGTATTGCGACGACATGGCCGAAAATTGTGGGGAATCGGCCACCACACAAATGCCCCAAAAGAGCAAAGCCCCCAGCTGAACCAGTGGCGAGGTGTCTGGAATGAAGGGATAGACCAGGCACATCAGGCCCGATGCCGCCAAGGCCGTGGCCGCTACCTTTGCGCTGCCCACGCGGCGGCTCCACATGCCGCCCAATACACACCCGAAAAAGCCAATGCCGATGGTCGCAAAACTGATCAGCGCCACCGACGGTGCCCAGCCGTACCCAGCGGCCACCAGTGAGCGGCTGATGGGCAGACTCAGCCAAGGCAGCACGCTCCAAAACGCATAAAGCTCCCACATGTGGCCAAAGTAGCCCAGTGCCGATGCGCGAAAGCCGCGCACCGCGATGACCTCGCGCAAGGCCTGGTTATTCAGACGAACGGTGGTAAGGCTCGTGGTTTTCGCGGGTGAAGAGGGCTGCTTGGGTGGCTGACCCATCCAGCCCACCAGCATTGCGCCTACCAGCGCCAGTACCGACGAGCCGAGCAGCACTTCTGGCCAGGGCCAGCTTTGGCCCAGAGCCCGCAAACCGTGTGGCATGGCTGTGCCCAAAGTCAGCATGCCCACCAACCAGCCCAGCGCTGCGGCCGGTTTGCTGCCCACACGCTGGACCAGCATCTTCATGCCCAGCGGATAAATACCGGCCAGGCACATGCCCACCAAAAAGCGAAGGCTCCAAAATACGCCGTAATCGTTCACGCCCCAGGTGACGGCGGCATTGGCCAGTGCCCCCAGCGCACTACAGATCACAAAAATACGCGTGGCTTGAAAGCGGTCGGCCGCGCCACTGAAGGCAAATGCCAGTGTGCCTGCGATGAACCCCAGTTGGGTGGCGGCCAGCAGCCAGCCAAAAGAAGTGGCGCTCAGTTGCCAGGCCTGCATCAGGCTATCGGCCACTCCGCTAGGGCTGAACCACAGTGAGGTGCTCAGGCATTGGGCCAGAACGATGACGGCCACCGCCAAGGAGGGTTTGAGCCCGCCGGTTGGAATGGAAGGTGGCGTGGTGTTCACGTCAAAAGTATATCGACGATCATTCCAGGGTTACTTTGTCAGATCGTGTCTGGGTAACGATAAGATCCAACGTCAAGATTTTTATGAAATCCTCTTCATGACCGACCGTTACGCCGTCATCGGCAACCCCATTGAGCAAAGCAAATCGCCCTTGATCCACAGCGCTTTTGCGCAGGTCACGGGGCAGGATATGAACTACACCAAGCTGCTGGCTCCTATCGACGGTTTTTCGGGAGTGGTGGACGCATTTCGGGCCTCGGGCGGGCGGGGCATGAACGTGACCGCGCCCTTCAAGCTCGATGCCTTTGCCTACGCCACCGACCTGACGCCAAGCGCGCAGATGGCGGGGGCGGTGAATGCGATGAAGTTCGAGGGTGCCAAGGTCTATGCCGAGAACTTTGACGGCGTGGGTCTGGTGCGCGACTTGCTGCACAACTTGGCCTGCCCGCTCAAGGGGCGGCGCGTGTTGATTTTGGGGGCGGGCGGTGCCACGCGCGGTGCATTGCTGCCCTTGCTGGCCGAGCAGCCAGCCGAGCTGGTGATCGTCAATCGCACGGTGTCCAAGGCCCAAGAGTTGGCTGCGTTGGCACAACAATATCAAACCGGCCAAGTGCCCGTGCAGGGTCTGGGCTATGCCGACTTGCAGAGGGAGGCGTTTGACGTGGTGCTCAACGCCAGCTCGTCTAGCCTCACGGCCGAGTTGCCGCCTTTGCCTGCCAGCGTGTTTGCGCCCGGGTGCTTGGCCTATGACCTGACCTACGGCAAAGGCCTCACACCATTTTTGAAGCTGGCGCAGCAAGCTGGCGTGACGCAGGTGGCCGACGGTGTGGGCATGCTGGCAGAGCAGGCGGCTGAGGCCTTTGCATGGTGGCGTGGCGTGCGGCCCGATACGGCAGCCGTGATTCGCCAACTGACGGTACCGCTGCTTTGAGTCGTTCGTGATGTGTTTGCCGCGCATCGATACTGAGCGCTGGAGGCGATCTATACTCGCGCATTGAACGCCATCAAAGAGCTCGACCCGTCTAAGATTTTTTCTGATTTAGAGGTCTGAATTCAAGAGGCAGGACGTGTTGCACAAATCTGCACCACTGCCGCAGTGGACGAATCGGTTCAATTAACGTCTTCGCCATTCAAGCAGGCGGGGCGCATCTTCAGCGAAACAAGCTGGGTGGTGAAATCACACCAAAATCCGGTCCGATGCCGCCCGATGGCGGCTCGGGGCATTTTGTGCTCAGCTGAATGGTGATGGTCTTGTCTTTTTTGGACGCGTCAACAATGCGCGCGCAGGCAAAACTGGTGATGGGTTGTTCTGAATGACCCGCAATGGTGCTCACCATGGGCAAAGTCACATACTCACACGACTTGTTGTTGGCTGCGCTGCAGTCGTCTACCGTGTCGTACAAGGTGGTTTTGGAGCCGGGCTCGATCCAGATTTTTTGGCCGATGCTCAAGTCGACCGGATTTCTTTCTTCGACGAGTTCCCTGAAGGTCTTGACGTCGTTGTTGTCGGTCAGGAGTGACGACCACTGAAAAGTTTTGCACGGCTCTTTGGGCTTGTCGTCGAAGGCCTCCAATACCAGCAAAAATGGCTGTCCTGTGGAAGGATCCACTTTAGGGGTAGGGGGTGTGGTGCTTGTGTTCCAGTACGTGTCATACACACACTGACTGGCAACCAACGGAAACAAGCCGCCAGGCTCAATCGTGCCGGGGCTGGTGATGCCTGCCACCGCTGTGACGGAAACCGGGGTGGAGAAAACATTCCAAATTCGCGCAAAAAAAGTGGGCACCTCGCCATCGTTTTGCCCTTGACCTTTGCTCAGCGTGACCTGTACCGCCGGAACATCGTTGCGCGTTGGGGTCATGGGCAGGAGTTGCAAAGCCGCATTGACTTGTGTGGGGTTCCAGTAGCCCGATTGCACTTGCCCAGTCAGCATCTTCTTGCCATCTGCGGCGTTCAGTGTCACTGCAGCCGATGCAGCCAGTTCCGCAGTGGACCATTGCGGGGTGGCAGACGCAGTGCTGCGCAACAGCTTGGCACCGGCCAGCGCGGCCGCATCGGCGTCGTTTTGCATTTCATTGCGAACGACTTGCACATACGCCACATCGATCACCAAGGCCGCAATGCCCAGAAAGACGGGAATCATCAAGGCGACCAGCAAAGTCACAGCGCCTCGTTCGGCGTGCTGTTGGCCAAGCGGTTTTTTGACCCACGGCGTGACAGGACGGGTGGGGGCAATGGAGTGGTCGTGTGTTTTCATCATCATTCTCTGACCATGACGGTGGTGGATGTCAAAACCAAGGGTGATCCCATGGCGCTCAGCAGATTGCCCAAAGCCAAACCCCTGAAGGTGTAGCTGACGCGGACTGCCAGATGGTCTGGGTTGGCTTGAGCGGGGAAGTCCACCGTGACGGGACTGGATGCGCCCAGGCTCAGCAGAGAGTTGCCGGCGTAATTCAAGACACGTGTGGAGATCTCACTGTTGGTAACGGCTGGAACCCTCAAAACAATGCCTGCACGAGCCCCTTCACGGCTGGCGTTTGTCAGAACGGCTTTGTCATAAAGCACCATGCCAAATTCCACAATGCCCGAGACGATCAAGAGCAGCAAAGGCAAAAGCAATCCGAACTCCACCGTGGCGGTTCCCTTTTGTGGGTGCTTTGTCAGTTTGTACCGTGCCGCTCGTGGGCGAATGTCTGAATGCACCTGAACATCAACTTTGGCTTGAGTCATGGGTGAAATCCTTGTGAGTGAGAAAAAAACATGCCAGAGGCCATCGGGTGAGCGACAGGCCTGGGTGCAAACCATATGAGAAAACAAGCGCAGTCACCGTGGGCTGACGCACCAAAAACACCAAATCAGTTTTTTAAGTTTTAAGTCACTTTCGGTGATTCATCGAACAGACGCGCGCACGATTCATTCATAAATTCAAGACGGCACAGCCGCCACACGGCGCTGTGTTGTCGGGGCGATGAGCCGGGAAATTCAGTCTGTTCAAGGACAGAAAAAGAGCGACCGGATCGACGTCTTATTTTTCATTGAACAGGAGTTAAGACATGAAGAAATTCATCTGTGGATTCAAAAATTTCACCCAAGATGAAAGTGGCGCTACCGCCATTGAATATGGCCTGCTGGCTGCACTGGTGGCTTTGGGTATCACCGTGGGTGCAACCGCATTGGGAACGGAATTGGGATTGTTTTTTTGGCCGAATTGCGACCCGATTGACAACGGCTGCATGAGAGCCGAATAAGCGAATCAGTTGTCTTGACTCAAATGCGCAGATTTGTATGAGCGCTAACAGACGAAGCAGATTTCGTTTCTTAAAGTCAAAGTGCGGTGATCGAATAAATCAATCACCGCTGCAATGGAGAGTTCCCTGTAAGCGATATCGGTTTGATATCACCGCGATCAGGTGAATGCCACTGGAAGTTCATTAACCATCAACTGGAGTCTATGACCATGAAAAATCAAATCCAAAACTTTATCAACGATGAGTCGGGTGCGACGGCGATTGAATATGGCTTGCTGGCCGCTTTGGTCGCGTTGGGAATTGCGGCGGGTGCCACAGCGCTGGGCACGCAATTGGGTGCTTTGTTCACCCGAATCTCGACACGGTTGGCTGCAGCTGTATTTCCAGCCTGAACGAAGCCACAGAACCCAGGAACCGAACGTGCTGAACCTGCATTTGGAACTTGTCAGTTTGCTGGCCTTGGCCACGTTGCTGGTCCTGGCCAGTTGGAGCGACTTGCGCATGCGAAAAATCCCCAACACCTTGGTGCTCTGGGGTGTTTTCACCGCAGTGGTCTTGTCCCTGACGCCCCGAGGCATCGGGCTGGTTTCCGCATCCTTGGGTGGCATGGTCGGTTTTCTGGTGTTCTTGTTTTTGCATCTGTTCAAGATGGTCGGCGCTGGCGACGTCAAATTGGTGGCGGCTGTCGGCATGTTCGTCGGTTGGCCAGACATGCTGAATGTCTGTGTAGCCATCTTGATCGCCGGGGGCATCGTGGCCATCGCATGGGCTGTTTGGACATCGAGGTGGTGGATGGTTTTAAAAAATCTTCAAAACGGACTGATGCAACACATCCGTCTAGGTCAATGGCCGGCATTCGGTCAACCCTTGATCAACCAGG
>JBIKSF010000170.1:0-2584 GCA_044348785.1 Limnohabitans sp. | reverse complement strand
GCGTCACTTTGCCCAGTGGGTCGACCCGCACAAAAAACCCTGCTATTTGTTCGCCCTGGTTGCCGGTCAACTGGTCGCACGCGAGCAGCGCATCGTCAGCCGCAGCGGCAAAGAGCATTTGCTGCAGGTGTTTGTGCGCCCCGGTGATCTGGACAAAACCGAACATGCAATGAACTCCCTCATGGCCAGCGTGGCCTGGGACGAGGCCCGATTTGGCCTGCCGTTGGACCTGGAACGCTTCATGATCGTCGCCACCAGCGACTTCAACATGGGCGCGATGGAAAACAAGGGCCTGAACATCTTCAACACCAAATACGTGTTGGCGAATCCGGCCACCGCCACCGACATGGACTTCGGCAACATCGAATCGGTCGTGGGCCACGAGTACTTCCACAACTGGACGGGCAACCGCATCACCTGCCGCGACTGGTTCCAGCTCTCGCTCAAAGAGGGCCTCACGGTCTTTCGTGACCAGGAGTTCAGCCAGGACATGGCGGGCGAGGCCAGTGCCCGCGCTGTCAAACGCATCGAAGACGTGCGCGTGCTGCGCACGGTGCAGTTTGCCGAAGACGCCGGCCCTATGGCCCACCCGGTGCGTCCCGACAGCTATGTCGAAATCAACAACTTCTACACCGTCACCATCTACGAAAAAGGCTCTGAAGTCGTTCGCATGATGCAAACGCTGGTGGCTACGCCATCGGACCTGCAAGGTCGTGACGGTTTTGCCAAGGGCATGAAGCTCTACTTTGAGCGCCACGACGGCCAGGCCGTGACCTGCGACGACTTTGCGCAGGCCATCGCCGACGCCAACCCCGGCTCGCCGCTCTCCAACAACTTGGGTACGTTCAAGCACTGGTACAGCCAAGCGGGTACGCCGCGACTGCAAGCAACAGGTGAATACAACGCCGCCGAACGCAGCTATACCCTGACGCTGAGCCAAAGCTGCCCTGCCACACCCGATCAGTCGAACAAAGCCCCGTTTGTCATCCCCGTCACTTTGGGCCTGCTCAGCCGCGACGGCAAGGCCCTGCCCCTGCAGATGGCCGGTACATCCGACAGCGTGACACAGCAAACGCTGGTGCTGACCGAAGCCAGCGCCCGCTACACCTTTGCCAACATCGACAGTGCGCCCGTGCCTTCACTGCTGAGGGGTTTCAGCGCCCCGGTGGTGCTTGAAGACGGCCTGAACGCCGAGGACCTGCTGATCTTGCTGGCCCACGACATCGACCCCTTCAACCAATGGGAAGCAGGTCAGCGCCTGATGCTGCAAAGCGCTCTGGTGGCCATCCATCAGAACAAAGACCTGACGGGCCAGCCCGTACTGTCCCACGCCTTGGTGGCTGCACTGCGCAACGTGCTGCGCCACCCGACGCTGGATGCGGCATTCAAAGACTTGGCACTCACCCTGCCGTCTGAAAACTACATCGCCGACCAGCTCGACGTGGTAGACCCGCAGCGCGTACACGCCCTGCGAGAAACCATGCGCCTGCAATTGGCCACAGCACTGCAATCAGACTGGCATTGGGCTTTGGATGCTCACAAACACAACGGGGCTTACTCCCCTGATGCCAAGTCCAGCGGCCGCCGCGCCCTCGCGGGGCTGGCCATGACCATGCTCTGCATTTCCGCTGTGCAAAACAACGATGCCGTGACCCCCGGCCGTGTTTACCAGCAGTTCAAGGACGCCAGCAACATGACTGACCGTTTCAACGCCTTGTCGGCGTTGGTGGTTAGCGGTCATGCCTTGGCGCAAGATGCTCTGGCCTTGTTTCACAAAATTTTTCAGCACGAAGCCCTGGTGATCGACAAGTGGTTTGCCCTGCAAGCCGGTGCACCTGACCGCGCAGGCGACGTGCTGCCGCGGGTGCGCCAACTCATGCAACATGCCGACTTCAGCCTGCGCAACCCCAACCGCGCACGCAGCCTGATCTTCAGCTACTGCAGCGCCAACCCAGCAGGTTTCCACCGCGCCGACGCGGCAGGCTATGTGTACTGGAGCGAGCAGGTGCTGGCACTCGACGCCATCAATCCACAAGTGGCGGCACGCCTGGCCCGAGCCATGGACCGCTGGAGCCGTTTGGCCGAGCCCTACCGCAGCGCCGCTCGCGTGGCGATCGAGCGCGTAGCGGCCAAGGCAGACCTCTCGAACGACGTGCGAGAAGTGATCGGCCGTGCCCTGAGCAGCACCTGAACCCAAGGAATGAACATGAGCAGCAAAATTTCCCTGTCCCGCTATTTGGTGGAGCAGCAACGCGACAAAGGCCACATTCCGGCTGACTTGCGCTTGTTGCTCGAAGTGGTGGCCCGTGCCTGCAAGAGCATCAGCCACGCCGTGAACAAAGGCGCTTTAGGCG
This sequence comes from Limnohabitans sp., assembly GCA_044348785.1. Classification (GTDB taxonomy): domain Bacteria; phylum Pseudomonadota; class Gammaproteobacteria; order Burkholderiales; family Burkholderiaceae_C; genus Limnohabitans_A. The sequence continues at coordinate 230 of JBIKSF010000170.1, read as the reverse complement.
GTGTGCTGGGCAGCGCCGAAAGCGAGAACGTGCAAGGCGAGGTGCAAAAGAAGCTGGACATCATCGCTAACGAGGTGCTGCTCGAAGCCAACGAATGGGGCGGACACCTCGCGGCCATGGCCTCCGAAGAGATGGACAGCATTTACCTGGTGCCCAACCGTTATCCGCAGGGCGAATACCTGCTGCTGTTTGATCCTCTGGATGGTTCATCCAACATCGACGTCAACGTC
>JBIKSF010000081.1:0-9518 GCA_044348785.1 Limnohabitans sp. | reverse complement strand
CGCTTGGTCATCCAAGCTGACGCGTCATAATCTGACCGCGCTGCCTGGGGGAATTTGGGGTGGCCACGGGTGGGGGAATTTGGACTGGCCATCAGGGTTCTGTGTGCCCCTTGTCAATCCAACTAGGCATGTAGCTGGTTAACGATTTGTATTCGCTAAGGCTGAAGGCTTCACGTGCTGTGCCCTTTTTGCCATTGTTTTTTAGCTTGGGCACTTGGGCTTGTGCAATCCAGCCACGTTCAATAGCTACGTCAAACACACGATTCATTGCGCTGTTGTGGGTGGTGACTGTGCTGAGCACTGGCGTGCGTCCCATCGTTTTGACTCGCCACGTGCCAAATTTTTGCAGTTCCTCGTAGCCAATGCTGTTGAGGTTGTAGTTGCCAAAGAAGGGGATGAGATATTTTTTGGTGACTGTGATGTAGTCGTTGTAAACAGGCTTTCCATGTCCACTGGCTATCTGCGCTTCCATTTCATCTATGGCAAGCCTTGCCACCACGTCAAAACGCTTGCTGCTGATTGGCACATTGGCTTCAAACAAGAATCTTGCTCTGTCGTATGCCTCACAGGCAACTTGTGCTGCGTACTGCAAGTTTTGCTGCTTGGTAGCCAGTCTGTGCCACTTCAAATCTTTCAGCTTGTAGCGAGCTTGCCATCGCTTGCTGTCGCCACGCTTGTACAGCACAACTTCGCCACCTCTTGCGTGAGCCAAGTTCTCAGATTTGATGACAACGTCAATTTTCACTGAACAAAGCCTTTTTGTTGTTTCACACACAGTTTATTGTCAAAAACAGAAACGTGCGACAGATTTCTGCCTATCTGTGGGAAAACACTGAGAAAGGCTTGGTTGCACAGCAAGCCCTACAAGAACACTTGACCCAGCGCCTTTAACGATGCGGACTTGGCGCAGTCTTTACGCTGCTTGTAGGGCTGTTTACGCTGATGCAGACGTACGTGTGTCTGTTTGATGATGCGTATATCAAACATACAAAAGGGCAAAAAAGAGGGGGAGGAGTGTGTGGGCGAAGAACCACAGCTTTTTGCAGAAAAGTTTAAAAACTAATGTTCAATTTGGTATGCTGAGCTTAACAATTTTCAAAAAAATTGCCAACAATGAAGACAGCGTTTAAAAATACTAAATTAATTTAAATAAAATCACATTTTAAATTAACGTTAACCTTGCGTTTTCAATTCCTCTTCAATTGAAATAACACATTCATCAACAAACTCTTTAAGTGCAGAATTGATGGATTTTTGCATTTCACGTATATTTAAATATCCTGAAGTTGCCCTAGAGCATAGTTCACTGGGCAAAAGCAAAGACTTTCCTGTACCAGGTACTGAAGCTCGGGAAAAAAAGTAAATTTTCAAAGATGCATTTACTGAACAAGTGAGCGAATCAACCTTGAAGTTATTCACGTTTATATAGAGAGTAACGTTTTTTTGTAGTGAAGAATCAACAAAAGAAATTCGATTGTATCTTAATGCGGATTTAACAGCAGTTATTGAACTTTCACTGGAAATTCCACAATCTTTATTCGATGTTGAATCACGTTCAGCTATTACATGAACATTTGAAATTGATTGAGCAACAGCAGAGGCAGAACCAATGCAAATGATGCCCAAAACGAAGAAATTTTTAAAAAAATTCACCGCAACTTCTTTTCAATTTATTAATTGAATAATTTAAGCACACAACCACTAACTGTGCAAGACGAAAATTTGATAGGGTAGAGAGGCAGCGTGTGGGTGAAGAACCACAGCTTTTGGCACAGAAGTGGTGGCAAGAACGTGCGACAACTGTGCAATAGAAAAGCGTAGCACGTTTTCACATGCTACGCTTTACATATGGTGGCCTGGGGCAGAATCGAACTGCCGACACGCGGATTTTCAATCCGCTGCTCTACCAACTGAGCTACCGGGCCGAAGTCAAAATTATAGCAGAGCCAAATCGTCTTTTTGGACTGCATGAAGACAAATCAAATGGACCGCTTGCTTCGGGACAAATCAACGCCCAACTGCTTGAGCTTTCTGTACAGGTGTGTGCGCTCAAGACCGGTCTTTTCGGCCACTTTGGTCATTGAGCCCGCTTCATGGGCGAGGTGGAACTCAAAGTAGGCTTTCTCAAAGGCGTCACGCGCCTCGCGCAATGGCCGGTCAAGGTCAAAAGTTTGTTGTACCGCCATCACAGCGCTGATGACTTCGCCATGTGCCACTGCAGATGACGCCACCGCTGAGAGGGATACCGAGGCAGCAACGACCGCCTGCTTCACTTGATCGCGGGCAAGCCCCTGCTCCACCGCAGTCAGGAGTTTTTGCAAGGTGATCGGTTTTTCCAGAAAGGCATGTGCGCCAATTTTGACGGCATCAACTGCCGTATCGATGGTGGCGTGCCCACTCATCATGATGACGGGCATATTGAGCAAGCCCGATGTTGCCCACTCTTTCAAGAGGCTGACGCCGTCCGTGTCAGGCATCCAGATGTCCAGCAGCACCAGATCGGGACGCATGCGCAACCGCGCTTCACGAGCCATGGCTGCATTTTCGGCAAGTTCAACTTGATGACCCTCGTCAAACAAGATTTCTGAGAGCAGGTCACGGATGCCCAGCTCGTCGTCAACCACCAAAATATTTGCCATAGTGTCTTGTCTTGTCTCTGTTCAATGGGTGGGCTGATTCGTGCCGCCTACCTTGGATTCCAAGGCGAATGATAACGAGACTTGCGCACCTTTGATTTCGCCATCCTGAATCACATTGGCGAGTTCTATTTTTGCGGCATGTTCGTCGGCAATTTTCTTCACGACCGCCAAGCCCAAACCTGTGCCTTTGGCCTTGGTTGTGACATAGGGCTCAAACGCACGCTTGAGAATATTGGGCTCAAAACCAGGACCTGTGTCGGTCACGGTCAAACGAACTCGACTGCGCGAAACATTCCATTCGGTACGCAAACTCACAAGAGCGCCCTGCTGCACCACGCCTTTGACCTCGCACGCGTCTTGTGCGTTTTGAAGCAAGTTGTGAATCACTTGCCTGAGCTGTTGTTCGTCACCCAAAATTCGTGGGCATGTTGGGTCAAGAGTCGTGATCACGGGTGCACGAGGAACTTGATCACTGGGCTCATTGGTGTACAAAACCATCAAATCGGAAATCAGCGCATTGAGCTGCACAGGCTTCAGATCAGCCGATGGTAAGCGAGCGTAGTCGCGAAACTCATTGACCAAGCGCTTCATGGCATCCACTTGGTCCACGATGGTTTTGACCGATTTGTGGAGCACCGCATCGTCCAAGTCATCGAGCTTACCCTTCAGTTTGCGCTGCAGCCTCTCAGCAGACAGTTGTATCGGGGTCAGTGGGTTCTTGATTTCGTGGGCCAAGCGCCTGGCCACTTCACCCCAGGCTTGCGCACGTTCTGCAGACACGATCTCAGAAATATCGTCAAACACCAGAAGACGCATACCGTCGGGCAACACTGCGCCTCGGGCCAGCAAAGTCACGGCTGTCTCGGTCAGCCCCTGGCCTGTGGCGTGAATCTCAAAGGATTTTTGCCAATGGTCCAGCTCATGCGCGTCTGTGTCCAGTCGAAGCATCGCGAACTGTTCGGACACGCCCTGCGCAAAACTTTCAAGCCCAGGAAGGTTGGGGAGAGGCAACCCTTGGTGTGCTGCCACGGGCACACGCAAGATGCGTGTCGCTCCCGGATTGGCTGATTGGATAACCCCTTGAACGTCGAGCACCATGACGCCTGCCGTCAAGTTGTCGAGGATGGTTTGCAAATTACCCCGTGCCGTATCCAGCTGCACCAGACTCCGCTGCACATTCGTTCGCGCATCCAGCAGCTGTTGCGTCATATCGGCAAATGAGCGGGTCAAGCCTCCAAGTTCGTCTTTGCCTTGCAACGCCATCTTGGGCGTCAGGTCGCCAGAGGCCACTTGGCGCATGCCCAACGCCAGCAACAACAGTGGCCGCGCCAACTGGTTACCCAAGACGACGGCCAGCAAGATAGCCCCGAGCACCGCCATAAACAAGCTGAGGGTCAGCGTGCCGATGTACATGCGGCGCAAGCCTTCGCGTGCAAGGGCCCGCTCTTGGTACTCCCGGTAAGCCGACTGCACTTCCAAAGCGTTGTTCACCAAGGTCGGCGGCAGGTCTTGCGTCACTTGCAGCAGGCGCTTGTCTTCGTCAATGGCCAAGCCCGATTGAGGCAGCAAGACCAGCACCTTGATACGGCCTTTGTCACCACCGGGGATGGCCTCATCAAAACCTTCCACCCATTCGATGCTGCCTTTTTGGCGTGCATCCTTGAGTTGCTGCAAAGGGGGACGCTCAGGACGGATTTGGAACCGCGATTGACCCGCACTGGCCACCATGCGCCCACTGACCGTCCAGAGCACCGCATCACTGACGCCCATTTGCTCTCGTAGCTTTTCCAGGGCGATGCCGGCACTCACCTCAGACACATCGCTCAATTGTGTTGCGGCGGCTCTCGCTTGCTTGGAGAGGTCGGTGCTCAAGGTGTCGAGTGTGGCTCGCCCAAGATTCAGGCCAGCGACCAGCGCAGCCTCCACCTTCACATCGAACCAGCTTTCTATCGAGCGCGAGACAAACTGGTAGGACACCACGTAAATCAGGACGCCGGGAATCACCCCGACCAGTGCAAAAATCCCCGCGAGCTTGACGAGCAAGCGAGAGCCGAATTGACCACGCTTGAGCCGCAACAGAAGCTTGACCGCACCCCACAAAATGGTCATCAACAGGCCACCTGCCACCACGGCATTGACCAGCACCAACCATTCGTAATTCTGGTTGTAACTTTCACGATTGCCAGTAGCCTGAGTCATCAACACCAGCAAGCCCAAACCGATCACGACCATCGCCACTGCACCCAAGCCCAGCAGCCATTGGCTGGCCCTAGATGCCCGCAGGGCCTGTTTCTCCGTACGCCTGATGGACAGTCCCATTTCAGCGCACCATGTCGGGGGTCAAACGCATCTGCCGCGCCACCGACAAACCCCATTCGGCCTGATTGCCAGCCGCAATCTGGAAAGGGCGTGGCAGTTGGGTCATGTCTAGCCTGAAGCGGTAAGTCATGTATTGCCTTGCGTCCACATCCAAGTCGGTGATGTCCGCCACTTTCCAGCCGGATTGGCGTCGAATCACATCCAATGCTTCGGTCAAAGTTTCAAAATTTTGAGAAATGCTGCCAGCCAAGCCTGCACCCGAAATCGGTTCATTGGAGACATTCAGCCGCCAGCGGCGCGTCAAGGGTTGAAAAGCGAGGCGGTAATAACGGGTGGCAGCCCCGACTTTGCGGTCGTACCAATACCAGCGGTCCCTCAAGACCTCGGCCTCAGCGACAAAGTGCACTGCGAGTCCTTTGACCAAGGCGTCCTCGACCACTGGCCCCAATTCGAGTTTGACTTGGGCGGTCAAGTACAGGCCCATATCCCGCCTCTCGGCCCGCAACTCTGTCAGCTCCGCTGTGGCGGATTGAGCCCAGACAGCGGACACGACAAACAGCCAGGCCCCCAGGACCCAGCCACCCCGGCGCCAGAGTTCAGCCCAGGCGCTTTTCCAGCAATGCGTAATAAAACCCGTCATGTTCACCCAATGGATTGTCCTCGACTGGCAGGCCAAACGGGGGCTGCCCGGGTATCAAATGCCCTGGAGAGGGTTGCATTAAGGCGTCAGTGTTGCGTTGAAGGAACGCCTGAACCGTTTGGTCCCCTTCTGCCTTGAAAATCGAACACGTGCAGTAAAGCAAACGACCGCCGGGCTTGACCAAGGGCCAAAGCGCCTTGAGTAGCATCGCCTGGATGCGAGCCAACTGCTCGCTGTCCGTGGGACGGCGCAGCCAACGGACATCGGGATGCCTGCGCACAATGCCCGATGCCGTGCATGGGGCGTCCAGCAAAATTGCGTCAAACATCACGCCATCCCACCAAGATGCAGGCTGTCCGGCATCGGCAGCAACAACTTGAGCGGTCAGTCCCAAACGCTGTAAATTTTGGTGAATCCGTTCGCAACGGGCCGCATCCACATCCAGCGCCAGGACTTGCGCATGAGGACTTAGCTCGAGCAAATGCCCAGTTTTTCCACCCGGCGCAGCACAAGCATCCAGAATGCGCCACGGCGTTGCGGCATCCATGCCTTGCAGCAACAAGGTGGCTGCCACCTGAGCCGCGGCGTCCTGCACCGACACATGTCCCGCCGCAAAGCCGGGCAACTGATTCACAGGAACTGCCTTTTCCAATTGCAAGCCCTGCAATCCCACTGCCTTGGCCTGCAACCCTGTCGCCTGAAGTTGCTGTTGGTAGGCGGCAACGCTGTGGTGACGGGTATTCACCCGCAGAGTCATCGGCGCTGCTTGTTGTGCCTGGAGCAAGATCTGCTGCCAGTGCAAGGGGTGATCTGCTTGCAATCGCTCAACCCACCAGCGCGGATGGTTCCATTGCGCTTGCAGGTTGCTGTCGGTTTTTAGAACCAAGGCCTCGCGCTCACGCATGAAACGTCGCAGACAAGCGTTGATAAAGCCGCTTTGGGCCTGGGTATTTCTCTGTTTACGCGCTGCTTCGACTGCTTGATTCACCAATGTATGAATTGGGTAAGGCGCTTCTTCATCGCGCCAGCATAAAGCCAGCGCAGTGCAGAGCAAGGCATCTACCGCAGGGGTGGGTGTTTTGGCGGCCAGTTGCTCGCGCAGCGCCGTGGCTCGACCGAGCTGCCTGAGCACCTGAAAGCTCAAGGCCTGTACACCAGGTCGCAGCTCCTGCGAGACACTTTCAAGCAGTGCGGTGAGGGAACGCCCCTGCCGAGTGGCCTGCACTGCAGCCGCTGTCGCTTGCAACAGACGCCACAAAGGGGCAGACTGAGCAGAGGCGCGCGGTTCTTTGAACGGAACGTGAGTTGTCATCGTTGATTTCAGGCAGCGCTCAAGCGGCTCCCATGGATAAATCCATTCGGATCGCGGGTTGGAGTTTCAAACGGCGAGCCAGCCATGACGCGGGTCGCATGGCCAGTGCTTCGTTGTAAGCGAGCACAGCAACATGGTAGGGAATGAGCGCAGCGGGCAGTGTTTGCCGCATACGGCTCAAGGCAATTTCCAGATCCGGCTTGACCGCATCGTTTTCTGTGTGCAACAGACGGCGAATCTCGGCCACCACCTTCTGGTGTTGCACTTGCACCAGTTTCTGACTTTCTACATCGAGTGCTTGCAAACGAGCCTGAGACAAGGCCTCCAGCAGTTCGTCGCAAGCCGATTGGAGTGAGTGAAGCTCATCTGGTCCCTCTATCAATGCCAAGGTCTGTCTTGCCGCAATACCGCCTTGCATTCGCACGACCAAGCGCAACCAAACCGCATCAACACTGCTCCATTGCCGAACCACTTCAGCACGCAAACGCACCAGCCTATTGTGTGCACCCACCGCCCAAAACACGGCGATGGCCAGCATGAGCCCCAAAATCAATGCCACCATGTTTTCACCTTTTTCGACCCATCGCCATAAAAACAGCCCCTGACCGTCTTACGGTGCAGGGGCTGTTCACGTGTGTTCACCGGTTAAAGGGTGAACGCGTCACTCAGGCGGCTTCGCCTGCATCGGTGACAGCGTCTTCGCTCGCAGAACCTGCGAGGTCAGCCGCTTCAGCATCTGCAATGGCTTTGCGTTCAGCGTCGTCCATGGCGTCTTTCACAGCACGGGCTTTGTGATAAGCCAAGCCCGTACCGGCAGGAATCAAACGACCCACGATCACGTTTTCCTTCAGACCACGCAATTCGTCGCGCTTGCCCATGATGGCCGCCTCGGTCAACACCCGGGTCGTTTCCTGGAAGGAAGCGGCCGAGATGAACGAGTCGGTCGACAAAGAAGCCTTGGTGATGCCCAGCAACAAGTTGCTGAATGTCGCAGGGATCTTGCCTTCGGCTTGCAGTGCATCGTTGGTGTTGAGCATTTCGGAACGCTCAACTTGCTCACCCGAGATGTAGGTGGACTCACCAATGTTCTCGACCACCACGCGGCGCAGCATCTGGCGAACAATCACTTCGATGTGCTTGTCGTTGATCTTCACGCCTTGCAAACGGTAAACGTCCTGCACTTCGTCGACGATGTAGCGGGCCAACTCTTCGATGCCCAACAAACGCAAGATGTCTTGTGGGTCGGCTGGGCCGTCCACAATGCTCTCGCCCTTGTTGACCACTTGGCCTTCGTGCACCAAGATGTTCTTCTCTTTGGGGATCAGTTCATCCCAGACCTTGCCTTCAGGGTCCGTGATCTGCAAGCGGACCTTGCCTTTGGTCTCTTTACCGAACGACACCGTACCGGTGATTTCGGCCAACATGCCTTTGTCTTTGGGCGTGCGGGCTTCGAACAGTTCGGCCACACGGGGCAAACCGCCGGTGATGTCTCGGGTCTTTTGACCTTCAACAGGAATACGCGCCAAGACTTCGCCTGGGCCCACATCCATGCCGTCGCGCACCTGGATGAGCGAGCCGATCTGGAAACCAATCGTCACCGAGTGGTCGGTACCGGGAATCTTGACTTCTTTGCCTGCCGCATCAATCAGCTTGACCTGAGGACGGATGACCTTGGCAGCGCCACGGCGCTTGGGATCAATGACCACCAAGGTCGACAAGCCAGTCACTTCGTCGAGCTGCTTGGCCACAGTCAGGCCTTCTTCGACGTTCTCGAACTTCACGGTACCCGCATACTCGGTGATGATCGGGCGGGTCAGTGGGTCCCAGTTGGCCAAAATGGCGCCGGCCTTGATGGTCTGGTCGGCCTTGACCGACAAGATGGCACCGTAAGGCACTTTGTGACGCTCGCGCTCACGACCGTGTTCACTGATGACGATCTCACCGGAACGGGAAATCACCACCAACTCACCCTTGGTGTTGGTCACATAGCGCATGGTGGCGTTGAAGCCGATGGTGCCGTTGGACTTAGCGTCCACACTGGAGGCCACTGCTGCACGCGAAGCTGCACCACCGATGTGGAAAGTACGCATGGTCAACTGGGTACCGGGTTCACCGATGGACTGCGCAGCGATCACACCGACCGCTTCACCGTTGTTGACCAAGCCACCACGGCCCAGATCGCGGCCATAGCACTTGGCGCACAAGCCAAAGCGTGTTTCGCAAGTCAGGGCTGTGCGCACTTTGACTTCGTCAACGCCTGCAGCTTCGATTTCGTCGAGCAAGTCTTCATCGAGCAAGACGCCCGCTTCAACCAGCACGGCGCGGTTTTCAGGGTGTAGGACGTCTTCGACGACGGTACGGCCCAGAATACGGTCACGCAGCGATTCGATCACTTCGCCACCTTCGACGATGGCGCGCATCAGCGAGCCATCGGTCGTGCCGCAATCGAGCTCGGTCACGACCAAGTCTTGGGTCACGTCGACCAATCGACGGGTCAGGTAACCCGAGTTGGCGGTCTTCAAAGCCGTGTCGGCCAGACCTTTACGTGCACCGTGTGTCGAGATGAAGTACTGCAACACGTTCAGACCTTCACGGAAGTTCGCCGTGA
>JBIKSF010000080.1:0-9551 GCA_044348785.1 Limnohabitans sp. | reverse complement strand
CATGCGCGACCAGCGCTGCGTGTTCAGTGCGCTGGCCATGAACGATGTGGTGGTCAACCGGGGCGGCACCTCGGGCATGGTGGAGCTGCGGGTCGAGGTCGATGGTCACTTTGTGTCCAACCAACGCGCCGACGGTCTGATCATCGCCACCCCCACGGGCTCCACCGCTTATTCACTCTCGGTCGGCGGCCCCTTGATGCACCCAGCCATTGGCGGCTGGGTCATGGCCCCGATCGCCCCGCACACTTTGTCAAACCGCCCGATCGTGCTGCCCGAATCCAGCGAGATCAGCATCGAAATCGTGGCTGGACGCTACGTCAGCGCCAACTTTGACATGCAATCGCTGGCCGATCTGATCTTGGGCGACCGAATCGTGGTGCAGCGCTCCGAGCACAAAGTGCGCTTTTTGCACCCAGCGGGCTGGAATTATTTCGACACTTTGCGCAAAAAAATGCACTGGAATGAGGGCGCGTAAACCGTGGCACTGACGCACATCACCCTGCGCGACTTTGTGATCGTGCAAGAACTGGCGCTGGACCTGAGCTCAGGCTTCAGCGTGTTGACCGGCGAGACCGGTGCAGGCAAATCCATTTTGATCGACGCCTTGCAACTGGCCTTGGGTGCCCGCGCCGAAGCCAGCGTGGTGCGAGAAGGTGCCAGCCGCTGCGAGGTCTGCGCAGAATTTGAACCCACACCGCGCATTCAGACTTGGCTCGAAGATGCCGGTTTTGAGGCCAGCGCCAATTTGCTGCTGCGCCGAACGGTGGACACCGCCGGCAAAAGCCGCGCCTGGGTCAACGGCAGCCCCGCCACCGCCACGCAACTGCGCGAACTGGGCGAGCAGTTGCTGGACATCCATGGCCAGCACGCCTGGCAAAGTCTGACCCGCCCCGACGCGGTGCGCGGTTTGCTCGATGCCTATGCGGGCACCGACACGCGCCCCCTCAAAGCCGCTTGGCAAGCCTGGCGGCAGGCTCAGCAAACGCTGGCCGATGCCCAGAAAGCGCAAAGCACCTTGACCAACGAACGCGAACGCCTGGCCTGGCAAATCGGCGAGCTGGAAAAGCTGAACCCGCAGGTGGACGAATGGCAGGAGCTGAGCAGCCAGCACAGCCGATTGGCCAATGCACAGGCCTTGATCGACGGGGCCAACCAGAGCACGGTCTTGCTCGAAGGGGGTGACAGCGACAGCGAAGGCGGCGCGTTGCGACAGCTGTCCCGCGCCATCCAGACCCTGCAGTCGCTCGGTCAGTACGAACCCGAGTTCAACGCCCTGGCCGATGTGCTGGTGTCTGCGCAGGCCCAAGCCGAAGACGTGGCCCACAGCCTGCACACTTATTTGCGCAAAACCGATCTGGACCCACAGCACCTGGCCCAACTGGATGAGCGCATGGGCCTGTGGCTGTCGCTGGCCCGGCGCTACAAAAAAACACCGGACGAGCTGCCCTTGAGCCTGCAAACCTGGCGTCAAGAGCTGGCCCAGCTCGATGCCGCCGCCGACCTGGACAGCCTGCAAAAAGCCGAACAAGCTGCCCACAAAGCCTGCCTGCAAGCAGCCAAAGCCGTATCAAATCAACGCCAAAAAGCGGCCAAACCCTTGGCCCAAGCCGTCAGCAGCGCCATGCAGCAACTGGGCATGCAAGGCGGCCGCTTTGAGGTGCAGCTGCAAACCCTGGACGCGCCCGCACAGCACGGTCTCGAAGAAGTCAGTTTTTTGGTCGCCGGACACGAAGGCAGCACACCCCGGCCCGTGGGCAAAGTGGCCTCGGGGGGCGAGCTCTCGCGCATCGCACTGGCCATTGCAGTGACCACCAGTGAACTGGGCGAAGCCGGCACCTTGATCTTTGACGAAGTGGACTCGGGTGTGGGCGGTGCTGTGGCCGAAACCGTGGGCCGCTTGATGAAGCAACTGGGCCAACACCGCCAGGTGCTGGCCGTGACCCACCTGCCCCAGGTGGCCGCCTGCGCAGACCACCACCTGCTGGTGAGCAAAGCCGCGGCCAAAGGCCAGGTCAGCAGCCAGGTGCGCGGCGTCAACGGCGAAGATCGCGTGAACGAAATCGCCCGCATGTTGGGCGGCGAAAAGTTGTCTGCCACCACCTTGGCCCATGCCCGTGAAATGCTGGGGACCCCACCCCCAAAGCCCTCACCACAACCCCTTGGCCGCAAAGCCGCACAAAGCTGAGCATGGACATCATCCTCATCACCGGCATGTCCGGCTCCGGCAAATCGGTGGCGCTGCATGCGCTCGAAGACGCCGGTTATTACTGCGTCGACAACCTGCCGCCCGAGCTGCTGATCCCCTTCGTCAAACTCGAAGAAAAGCAAAAGGAACAACGCCTTGCGATTGCGATCGATGTGCGCAGCGCCAATTCATTGCACCTGATGCCCGAGCAAATGACTTTGCTGCGCGACATGGGCATGACCGTGAAGTCGGTCTTTCTGGACGCCACCAGCGACACCTTGCAGCGGCGTTACTCGGAAACTCGGCGCAAGCACCCTTTGTCGGGCGGCAGCAAACCGCAAAGCGACAAGGCGCTGCTGGAAACCATCCAATTCGAACGCGAACTGCTGTCCGATTTGCGTGAGCGGGCCCACGTCATCGACACCAGTTTGTTGCGCTCGGCCCAGCTCCAAACCTACATCAAGACCCTGGTCAGCACCCCATCGGCCCAGTTGACGCTGGTCTTTGAGTCCTTTGGCTTCAAGCGCGGCATCCCCACCGACGCCGACTACGTGTTTGACGTGCGCATGCTGCCCAACCCGCACTACGAAAGCGCCCTGAGACCGCTCACCGGACGTGACGAGCCTGTTCAAGCCTACCTGCGCCAGTCCGAAGAATTTGTGCAGATGCAATTGCAGATCGAAGGTTTTTTGAAGCACTGGATCCCCGCCATTGAGCGCGACCACCGCAGCTACGTCACCGTGGCCATTGGTTGCACCGGGGGCCAGCACCGATCGGTGTTCATGGTCGAACAACTGGCCCAGAGTTTCGGCACCCGCTGGCTCACACTCAAGCGGCACAGGGAGCTGGACGCGCTTTGAGTGCTTTGCGCTGTTGCATCTAGCCAAACACCCATACAAACAGCCTGGACCCCGGGTCTTCGCCCGGGGTGACAACTGAATGACTGGCATCCGGCACCTGAAACCGTATGCCTGTCATCCCGCAATTGATACGGGATCCATCTTTTTCACGCCGCCAACAAAGTCCGAATCGGTGCAGGTAAGCCCATCGCAGGCCAGGCATCGGCGTCCACCCATTGACCTTCACAAGCAGGACTTGATTTCGCTGACCCGGTCATTTGGACCGGATGCAAATGCAAATCGCGGTGGGTCAACACATGCTTCCATGGCGCGACGTATTGAGGGTCTCGCCCTGTCACCCAAGCGGCCAGCAAATCCGCCTCAGAGTCAAACACCGGCAAGCTGAACAAACCCGCCCAAATGCCTTTTTCAGGCCGCTTTTGCAGCCACACCTGGCCTTGCGCATTCACCGCCCACAGCAACCACAAGGTGGCGCTGCTGCGCTTGAGCTTGCGGGTTTTGACGGGATAGGTCAGCGGTTCGCCTTGTGCTTTGCCTTGGCACACCAGGCTGACAGGGCAGGCCTCGCACTGGGCCTTGCGCGGCAAACACACGGTGGCACCCAGGTCCATCAGTGCCTGGGTGTAGCGCGGCATGTCGGCCGCTTGCGCGGGCAACAGGTCTTGCGCCAGCGTCCACAGGACTTTTTCATTTTTGGCCACCGCCAGGTCTGCGCCATAGCCCAGCACCCGGGTCAACACGCGCTTGACGTTGCCGTCCAAAATGGCGGCGCGCTCGCCGAAGCAAAAGGCCGCGATGGCAGCTGCAGTGGACCTGCCAATGCCGGGCAGGGTCTGCAGGTCTTCTGCAAGGCGCGGAAAGGCTCCGCCAAAGCGCCCCATCACCTCTTGGGCGCACTTGTGCAGGTTGCGGGCGCGGCTGTAATACCCTAGGCCGCTCCACAGCGCCAACACATCGTCTTGCGGCGCAGCGGCCAAAGCCGCCACGTCCGGAAAACGCCCCAGAAACCGGGGAAAGTAGTCCAACACCGTGCTCACCTGCGTTTGCTGCAGCATGATTTCGGACAACCAAACGCGGTAAGGGTCTTGGGTGTTTTGCCATGGCAGGCTTTGGCGGCCGTGCAACCGCTGCCAATCCACCATGCGGCGGGCAAACCCCTCGGGTAAATTCATCAAGGCTTCTGGCATGTGGGGCAGTAAAAAGTGGTGCGCTGGCCTTGCAGCATGGACTTGATGGGTGTGGCGCACACCCGACAAGGCTCGCCTGCACGGCCATACACCGCGGCTTCGAGTTGAAAATAGCCCGTGCGGCCTTCGGCGTTCACAAAATCCTTGAGCGAGCTGCCGCCCTGCTCTACCGCACGGGTCAGCACCTGCACGATGGCCGCATGCAGCCGCGCCACCCGGAGCTTGGACAGACGCGAGGCCTTGGTCGTGGGGCGTATGCCCGCCATGAACAAGGCTTCCGACGCATAGATATTGCCCACGCCCACCACCTCATCGCCCGCCAGCAAAACCTGCTTGATGGCCGACTGGCGTTTTTTGAGGGCCAGGGCAAAAGCGGCCACATCGAACTGCGCACTCAAGGGCTCCACACCCAAACGCCCCAGCAGCTTTTGCGCCTGTGGCGAATCTTCACCCGGCGCCCAGACCACCGCCCCAAAGCGGCGCGGGTCGTGCAGGCGCAGCACACCCCGGTCGGTCACCAGATCCATGTGGTCGTGCGGGCCAGCTTCGGGTTGGGTGGGGGCAAAATTCAAGCTGCCCGACATGCCCAAATGCACCAGCAGCATGCCTTGGTCCAAGTCCAGCAGCAGGTATTTGCCGCGCCTGCGCACACCCCAAATTTGCCGCCCCACCAGGCTGGTTGCAGGCACACCCAGCGGCCAACGCAAGGGCTTGCCCATGTGCAGGGTCAAAATGTGGGCCGAGGCAATGCGGTCGGCAAAACTGCGACGGGTAACTTCAACTTCCGGGAGTTCGGGCATGCAAGGGTCGGGCGCCTGCGATGGCCATTGGCCTGTGGCGCACTGGTTAAAAAGGTGGCTGGATTATGATGGTCGGCATGAAATTCTGGTTTCGACTTGCCCTCTTGTCCTCGTGCGTTGTTGGTGCATGGGCGCAGTCTGCCGCCCCCAAAGCAGAAGCGGTGCCCAAACAATCGGCGCTCAACGCCGCCCTGTTCTACCAAATCCTGCTGGGTGAGCTCAACACCCGGCAAGGCTCGCCAGGCAGCGGTTTTTCGATCATGCTCGACGCGGCGCGCAAAACCAGAGACCCGGCCCTGTTCCAGCGCTCGGTCGACATGGCACTGCAAGCCCGCTCCGGCGAAGCCGCCCTGCAAGCTGCACAGGCCTGGAAAAGGGACATCCCCTCCGCCATTGAAGCCAGCCGCTACGTGCTCCAGATTTTGCTGGCCCTCAACAGGGTCGAAGAAGCGGGCAAAGCCCTGACCGTCTCGATCCATGAGCTGCCGCTGGACGAACAGCCCGGTGCCATTGCCTCTGTGCCGCGTTTGTTTGGCGTGGTGCAAGACAAGGCCCTGGCGGCCGATGTGGTGGAAAAAGCCCTGACCCAGGCTTTCACCCAAAAAACCACTTCAGCAGCAGCATGGACCACCGTGGGTCGCATGCGCCGGGATGCAGGCCAAATCTCGCGTGCGGTGGATGCAGCGACCCAAGGGCACGCCGCAGACCCGCAGGCCACAGGGCCTTTGGTGTTGGCACTCAGCCTGCTGGTCAACGCGAACAGCACGCTCAAGCCCATGGTCGATGCGGCCATGAAAACCGATGTCGTGCCTGAGCTACGCATGGGCTACGCCCGCACTTTGGTGGGGCTGCAGCTCTACCCCGAAGCCCTGTCGCAATTGGTGGTGCTCAATGCCAAGCACCCACAGTTTGCCGATGGCTGGCTGATCCACGGTCTGGTGTTACAGGAAAACGGCCAATTGCCTGAAGCCGAAAAACGCCTCGAAGAATACATCCGCCTGGTGGCCAACAGCAAGACACCCGAACAGCAGGCCGGATTGGCCGAAGCCTTGATGAGTCTGGCGCAAATCGCGCAGAAACAAGGGCAATTGGACCGTGCCAACCAATGGCTCAGCCGCATGCCTGTCGGGGCTGACCCCATCAAGCTCGCCAGCCGCCAAGCCGATGTTCTCGCGCAGCAGGGCCGCATGGACGAGGCGCGCCGCGTGCTGGCGCAGGTCAAACCCGCCAACGCCGAACAGGCGCGCCGCAAGGTGCTGGCCCAATCCTTTTGGCTGCGTGAGCACCGCGACGCAGCCGCCGCCTACGCCTTGGTGCGGGCAGCCCTGGACAAAAAACCCGACGACACCGAGTTGCTGACCGAGTTGTCGCTGGTTTGCGAAAAGCTCAAGCGCTTTGACGAAATGGAAGCCCTGCTGCGCCAGCTGATGACCCAGGCACCCCAAGAAGCACACGCTTTCAACGCCTTGGGCTACTCGCTGGCAGACCGCAACATCCGCCTGGAAGAAGCGCAGCAACTGATCGAAAAAGCCATACAACTGTCGCCGCAAGACGCCTACATACAGGACAGTCTGGGCTGGGTGAAGTTCCGCCAAGGCCTGCACCAAGAAGCCTTGACCATCCTCAAAGCGGCCTACAAAGCCAAACCCGACGCCGAGATCGCGGCGCACTTGGGCGAGGTACTCTGGGTCACCGGCCAACAACGCGAAGCGGGCACCATCTGGCGAGAAGGCCTGCTGCTCAAGGCCGACAACGAAACCCTGGTCGAAACCCTCAAGCGCTTCAACTTCAAACCATGACGTCTGCTCAGCAGCCCTGGACCTCCCGGTTGGAGCGACGCGCCTGGCTGGGCCTGCTGAGCGTCGGCTTGCTCAGTCTGACCGGTTGCGCCACCCCCCGCCCCCAGCCCTCTGACCCGACCGCCTTCTGGTCGGGGCGTCTGGCCTTGCAATTGCAAAGCACACCACCACAAAACTGGAGTGCCAGCTTCGAGCTGCAAGGCTCGGCCGAACAAGGTCAATTGGTCTTGCTCAGCCCGATTGGCACAACACTGGCACGCCTGAGCTGGACACCCCAATCCGCTCTGCTGGAGCAAGGTGAAGACAAAACTGCAAGCAACAGCCTGCAAAGCCTAAGCCAGCGCCTGACAGGCACCGATCTGCCCATAGCCGCGCTGTTTGAATGGCTGGCAGGCAAAGCCGCTGATGCGCCCGGCTGGCAAGTGGACCTGTCGGCCCACCCGCAAGGCCGCCTGACGGCCCGCAGAAATACCCCTGCCCCCGAAACCGTGTTGCGCATCCTGCTCGACCGCTAAGGCCGCCTACCCCAAACGTCTGGCGATAATCTGCCCCATGAAACAGCTGCACGACGTTCCGGCCCCGGCCAAACTCAACTTGTTCCTGCACATCACGGGCCAGCGCCCCGACGGCTACCACCTGCTGCAATCGGTGTTCATGCTCATCGACTGGTGCGACACCCTGCACTTTGAAAAGCGTCGTGGCGGCGGCATCAGTCGGGAAGACCTGACTGTCCAGCTGCCCGCAGACGACCTGATCACCCGCGCCGCCAGATTGCTGCAGCAGCACACAGGCTGCACACAAGGCGTTCACATCGCGGTTGAGAAACAGATTCCGGCCCAGGCGGGCATGGGCGGCGGCTCATCGGACGCCGCCAGCTGCCTGCTCGCACTCAACCGGCTTTGGGACCTGAAACTGAACCTGACTGCACTCGAACAACTGGGCCTGCAGCTGGGCGCAGACGTGCCTTTTTTCCTGCGCGGCCACAACGCTTGGGTGGAAGGCATCGGCGAGAAAATCACCCCCATCGCACTGCCTGCAGCGCAGTTTTGGGTCATCAAACCCTCTTCGGGCGTCGAAACATCTCAAATTTTTACGCACCCGGCGCTTCAACGGGCCACAAAGCCTGCTACAATCTCGGTCTTTGCTGCAGAGCCATATGACTTCGGTCACAATGATCTGCAACCCGTCGCACAGACGATCTGCCCAGACGTTTCTCTCGCACTCC
Organism: Limnohabitans sp.; assembly: GCA_044348785.1. Taxonomy (GTDB): domain Bacteria; phylum Pseudomonadota; class Gammaproteobacteria; order Burkholderiales; family Burkholderiaceae_C; genus Limnohabitans_A. The sequence continues at coordinate 1,495 of JBIKSF010000080.1, read as the reverse complement.
AAGTGCTTGGCAACGCAGGCATGAAAGGCAAAATGACGGGTTCTGGCAGTGCAGTGTTCGCTCATTGCACAACAGGCACCGCGCCAATTCAGGTCCCAGACCTTTGGCAGGTGCGCCAATGCAGCAATTTGGAGGTTCACCCTTTACAGGGATGGGCATCCAGCGATAGTTGATCGGTCGGTCGCTGTTTCAGCGGTCAACCCGTGTAGGGGAGTCGCCAAGTTGGTTAAGGCACCGGATTTTGATTCCGGCATTCGAAGGTTCGAGTCCTTCTTCCCCTGCCAAATACGTTCAATCGTACAGGCCCCTTTATCTGATCGCTGGAATGCACATGCAGCCTGCTTCACTCCCCCCCGAATTCATGCTGTTCACCGGCAACGCCAATCCCGTTTTGGCTGCCGAGATCGCCAAGCACCTGGGCACACAGCTCGGCGCGGTCGATGTGGGCCGTTTCTCTGACGGTGAAGTCACCGTCGAGCTCAAGCAAAACGTTCGTGCCCGCGAAGTGTTCGTGGTCCAGTCCACCTGCGCCCCGACCAACGAAAACCTGATGGAACTGCTGATCATGGTCGACGCGTTCAAACGCGCCTCGGCTGGGCGAATCAGCGCCGTGATCCCTTATTTCGGTTACGCCCGCCAGGACCGTCGTCCACGCTCCACCCGTGTGCCGATCTCGGCCAAGGTGGTCGCCAACATGCTGCAAGCAGTGGGTGTTGACCGCGTGCTGACCATGGACTTGCACGCTGACCAGATTCAGGGTTTCTTTGACATCCCGGTCGACAACATTTACGCGTCCCCTGTTTTACTGGGCGATCTGCGCCAGAAAAACTACGAAGACCTGATCGTCGTATCGCCTGACGTCGGCGGCGTGGTGCGCGCTCGCGCACTGGCCAAACAGCTCGGCTGCGACCTGGCCATCATCGACAAGCGCCGCCCCAAAGCCAACGTGTCTGAAGTCATGCACGTCATTGGCGAGATCGAAGGCCGCAACTGCGTGATCATGGACGACATGATCGACACCGCTGGCACCCTGGTCAAAGCAGCCGAAGTGCTCAAAGAGCGCGGCGCCAAAAAAGTTTATGCCTATTGCACACACCCGATTTTTTCGGGTCCGGCTATCGACCGCATCGCCAAAGGCGAAGCCCTCGACGAAGTCGTGGTCACCAACACCATTCCGCTGACGGCCGAAGCCGCAGCGTGTTCCAAGATTCGCCAACTCTCCGTGGCTCCGCTGATCGCCGAAACGATCAATCGGATTGCCCATGGCGAGTCGGTGATGAGCCTGTTCTCCGATCAAGCCTGATCGGTTACGGGCCAACAGTGGCCAGCCGTCCTTGTGGACTGGCTGGCTTTTTTGAGTCAGGGTCGCACTGGTCGCGGTGGACCCTAGAAGGAGAAATGTATGAAATTTGTCGCTTTTGAGCGCGCTAAGCAGGGCACGGGTGCGAGCCGCCGTCTCCGCAATTCCGGTCGCACACCTGGCATCGTTTACGGT
>JBIKSF010000013.1:0-30426 GCA_044348785.1 Limnohabitans sp. | reverse complement strand
GCCCGTCATGTCCAGCGGGTTGTCACCGCCGCGAATGCGCAAAAAGCCTGCGCTTTGCTCGAAGGTTTTGGCACCCAAGCCGGTCACTTTCAACAGGTCTTGACGGGTCTTGAACACGCCGTTCGCATCGCGCCAGCGCACCACGGCCTTGGCCACGCTGCCCGACAGGCCTGACACGCGGGTGAGCAGCGGCACGCTTGCGGTGTTCAGGTCCACGCCCACCGAGTTCACGCAATCCTCGACCACCGCGTCCAGCGTTTTGGCCAGCTCGCTTTGGTTCACGTCGTGCTGGTATTGGCCCACGCCAATCGCTTTGGGGTCGATCTTGACCAGCTCAGACAGCGGGTCTTGAAGGCGGCGGGCAATGGAGGCTGCGCCGCGCAGGCTCACGTCCACATCGGGCATCTCTTGGCTGGCAAATTCGCTGGCGCTGTACACCGACGCACCCGCTTCACTCACCACCACTTTTTGAATTTCCACACCATCACGCACGCGAGCGAGTTGCTTGATCAAATCACCCGCCAGCTTGTCCGTCTCGCGGCTGGCGGTGCCGTTGCCAATAGCGATCAGGTTGACGTTGTGCTTTTCGCAGAGCTTGGCCAGGGTGAAGAGCGAGCCCTCCCAGTCCTTGCGCGGCTCGTGCGGGTACACCGTAGAGGTGTCGACCAGCTTACCGGTGGCATCCACCACGGCGACCTTCACGCCCGTGCGGATGCCTGGGTCCAGGCCCATGACGACGCGGGGGCCTGCGGGCGCGGCCAGCAACAAGTCGCGCAGGTTGTCACTGAACACCTTGATGGCGACTTTTTCAGCCTCTTCGCGCAGGCGGGCAAACAAATCGCGCTCTGTGGACAGGCTCAGCTTCACGCGCCAGGTCCAGGCCACGCATTTGCGGATCAGGTCGTCGCTGGGGCGAGCCGCATGGCTCCAGCCCAGGTGCATGGCGATCTTGCCTTCGGCGATGCTGGGTTTGCCGGGTTCCGGCTTGGAACTGGAACTCGCCTCCGGCTCGGGCAGCACCAGCTTGACATCCAACATCTCCAAAGCGCGGCCACGGAACACTGCCAAAGCGCGGTGCGAAGGCACGCGGCCAATCGGCTCGTCGTAATCAAAGTAATCGCGAAACTTGGACACGTCGGCGTTGTTCTCGTCCTTGCCGTCGGCCAGCTTGCTTTTGAAGAGGCCCTCATTCCAAAGCCATTCGCGCAGGGCTTGCACCAAAGACGCGTCTTCGGCCCAGCGCTCGCTCAGCAAATCACGCACGCCGTCCAGCACGGCGGTGGTGGTGGTGAAGTCAGCGCCTTCAATCGCGCCCGCAGCCAACACAAAGGCAGCGGCTTCGGCATGCGGGTCAAGGCGCGGGTCGGCAAAAAGCTTGTCGGCCAGCGGCTCCAGTCCGGCTTCGCGGGCAATCATCCCCTTGGTGCGCCGCTTGGGCTTGAAGGGCAAATAGAGGTCTTCCAGCTCTTGTTTGGTCGGTGCGGCGTCGATGGCTGCAAGCAGCTCGGGCGTCATCTTGCCCTGCTCGGTGATGCTCTTGATCACAGCGGCGCGGCGGTCTTCCAGCTCGCGCAAGTACCCCAAACGCGACTCCAGCTCACGCAGCTGGATGTCGTCCAGCCCATCGGTCACTTCTTTGCGGTAGCGGGCAATGAAGGGGACGGTGGCACCACCGTCCAGCAATTCCACGGCGGTTTTGACCTGCTCAGGGCGGATACGGATTTCAGCGGCCAGTTGGGCCAGGATTTTTTGCATGTCTCAGGTCACATCCAGAGGGGAAAGCGGGCAAGTTTGCCACAAGCCATCCGTGATCTTGGAGCATGGATGAGCCAAACTGGCAATTCTCAGTTTCAGTGTTAAATAATCTTAAAAACTGGCATTTACCAAATAATTTCTCAAATCTATTGACCACAAACCATCAAAACTGTAAACTGAATTCAAATTGACAAAAAAGTCAATATAGGGGGTCGATGATGAATTTGATGTTTAAAAACCAATGGGTCACGGTAAAGCGCTGGTTAGGTCTGGCTTGCGCCGGTGCAACCCTGTTGATCTTGACGGGTTGTCAGACAATGGGGGGCGGTGTGATCCCTGCGTCAGAGTTTGACAAATTCACGCCCAAGACCGCGGACAAGCGGATCATGAAAGAAGTCAATTTGCGCTGGGAAGTCCGTGAAGATGTGGCTCAGTACTGTGCCAAATCCATCGGCATGGGCCGCGAACAGGCTTACATTACCCCTCCCGTGGCCTGCGCGGTCTGGCATGTGGCCACCAAAGAGTGCGTGATCATCACGGGCAAACAAACCTCCCATGTCGCTTTAGGCCACGAGGTTCGCCACTGTTTTGAAGGCCACTTCCACAAATAAGTCCCGGGCACCAATGGCCCGGGCATGAACGCCCTCAAATTGAGCGCAAGGCTTTTCGCAAACTTTCGCCCACATCGGGTCGCGCCGAAAATGGATCTGGCGGGTTGATGCCCTGAACAATGGCTTCCATCCGGCTTTGCACATTGCCCAGTGCCTGCGGATGGCTGTAGATGTAAAACTGTCCGCTGGCCACGGCATCAAAAACCTTGTTGGCCACATCAGCGGCTGAGACCTTGCCACTACTGACAGCTTTATCACTTTGCGCCTGGCCGATCAATTGGCTGGCGGTCGGTTGTGTGGGTGCCAAATCTGCCGGACGGTTGCGGTGGCTCTGGCTGATGCCCGTGGGCACAAAGTAAGGGCACAGCACACTGGCGCTGACCTGGTCTGACACCAATTGCAAGTCTTGGTAAAGCGTTTCGGTCAGCGAGACCACGGCGTGTTTGCTCACGTTGTAAATGCCCATGTTGGGTGGCGTCAACAAACCCGCCATGCTGGCCGTGTTGACGATATGGCCTTGGTAAGTCGGATCGGCCTTGGCGGCTTCGAGCATCATGGGGGTGAACAGACGAACGCCGTGCACCACGCCCCAGAGGTTGACGCCCAGCACCCACTCCCAATCGGCCACCGAGTTTTCCCAAACCAAGCCCCCTGCCCCCACGCCCGCGTTGTTGAACACGAAGTGCGGTGCGCCAAAACGGGCTTTGACGTCGTCTGCAAGCTGCTCCATGGCCTGCGCATTCGACACATCGACCTTGCGAGCCAGCACCTGTGCGCCCTGCGCAGTCATTTCGGCGGCGGCTTTGTCCAGGGCGTCTTGCTGCACGTCCACCAGCACCAGGTTCATGCCCAACTTGGCGCCGATACGGGCGCATTCCAAGCCAAAGCCGGAACCGGCACCGGTCAAGACAGCGGTTTTGCCTTTGAAGTTCTCGATCATGGGGAAACCTTTTTGAGAGTGAACCCGACACGCGGGAAATGGACATGCACGGTGCCCGCACGGTCATCGTTACGGCGCAGCGTGTAGCGGGTTGGGGTGGCGGCGATCAGCTCGCCCTCGGTGGGCTCCAGGCCAAAGTTGTCGGCCGCAATGACCACCTGGGTGCCCAATGCGATGCCGTGATCGTCTTGAAAAACCTCACCCTTCACAACCGCAGGCGTTGAACTGCGCGCGGTTTGCAAGGCTTCTTGGCCATTGCACTTACCTGGTGAGCCATGGCCGATGGCTTTCATGCGGGCCATCCAGGTTTTGACTTCGGGTGTGGCGTCCAGAATGACCGCGAGGGCTGGCGTGCGCTCTTGCGTGAACCACAGCGGGTGATAGACCGCGAAATCAGCCACACAAGGCTGGTCGCCGAACAGGAAGTTTTGCCCGTGCAGCATGTTGTCGACGCGCTGCAGGTAGCTTTTGTAGGTGCCGGTCGCGTCGGAAGACGCCATGCGGGCAGCGCCGCCGCGCATGGCGGTGCGATCGGCCACAAAGGCTTGTACGCCCTCAGCGGGCGCGCCTGCAAAGACCTGTGCCACGCCCGCAGGCTGGAAGTTGTAGGCCATGGCGGTCGTGAACAAGGCGCTGTCGGCCCACTGCGCCACAATGCGGGCTGCGCCTTGCACAGCCTCAGGGTAGATCGTAGGGGTGGGGGCGATCTGCTCCAGCACATCGCAGATCAGTGCGGTGTCGCAGTAAATGTCCGCGCCGATCTGCAGCACCGGCGTTTTGCGGTAACCACCCGTGAGCGCGGTCAGGTCTGGCTTGGGCATGATCATCGGGATGAACACGCTCTTCCAGGCCAGTTGCTTGTGGCCCAGGATCAGCCGAACCTTTTCGGCAAAGGGTGACGTCGGGTAGTGGTGCAGGATCAGATCGGACATACGGCCAGCCTCAGATCAGCTTGACCAGCTGCTTGCCGAAGTTCTTGCCTTTGAGCAAGCCAAGGAAGGCTTCAGGCGCAGCAGCCAGGCCTTGGGCCACGGATTCGCGGGGGCGCAGTTTGCCGGTGCCGACCAGGGTGCCGAGTTCTTGCAAAGCCTCTGGCCAGACTTCCATGTGCTCGCTGACGATGAAGCCTTCGATCTTCATGCGGTTGACCAGAATCAGAGCCGGGTTGGCCATCGGCAGCGGCGCGCCATCGTAGCCGGCGATCATGCCGCACACCGCGATGCGGGCAAAAGCGTTGGTGCGCAACATCACCGCATCCAAAACCATGCCGCCGACGTTTTCAAAGTGGCCGTCGATGCCGTTTGGGCAAGCTTCGCGCAGCGCTTTGGACAGGCTCAGGTAGTCCTTGTGTTCTTTGTAGTCGATGCAGGCGTCAAAGCCCAGCTCCTTGACCACGTAATCGCACTTGTCTTTGCCGCCGGCAATGCCGACCACGCGGCAGCCGCGTGCTTTGGCCAATGCGCCGTAGGCGCTGCCCACTGCACCACTGGCAGCGCTCACGGTCACGGTCTCGCCCGCTTTGGGGTTGATGATCTTGACCAAACCATACCAAGCGGTCACGCCGGGCATGCCCACGGCGCCCAGGTAATGCGACAGTGGCACATGGGTGGTGTCGACTTTGCGCAGTGCGCCCAAGACATTGGCATCGACCACGCTGTACTCTTGCCAGCCGCCCATGCCGACCACTTGGTCACCGGCTTTGAACTTGGGGTGTTGGCTGTCCACCACTTCGCCCACCGTGCCGCCGATCATGACTTGGCCCAGGGGTTGTGGCACCGCGTAGCTCTTGCTCTCGTTCATGCGGCCGCGCATGTAAGGGTCCAGGCTCATGAAATGGTGTTTGACCAGCACTTGGCCGTCTTGCAAGGCCGGAATGGCGGCTTCGACCAACTTGAAGTTGGCCACAGTGGCTTCGCCTTGAGGGCGGTTGTCCAGCACGATTTGGTGGTTGATGGTCATTAAAAGTCTCCTTGGGTGTGTAGGTTCAAAAATCGGTCACGGTTAATCGGTCGACGGGCTTGGCGTGTCACGCCTTGCCACGTATTTGAAGGTGCCTGTGGCCGTGGCACACAGCTGACCTTCTGTGTCATAGATGCGGCCTTCGGTGAAAGCCATGCTGCGGGTTCGGTGCACCAAATGGCCTTTGCCCACCAGTTTTTCTCCTGCGGGGACTTTGGCGGGTCGCATGAAGGTGGTTTTCATCTCGATGGTGACAACGCCCATTTCCTGATCCACGCTGCGCGCAGCCGTGGCCATGATCACGTCCAGAAAGGTCATGACCGCGCCGCCGTGCGTGACATGGAACGAATTGAAGTGCTCGGGGCGTGGCGCGAAATGCAACTCGGATTCACCACCTTCGAACTTCTCCAAGGTAAAGCCCAAGTGGTCAACAAAGGGAATGTGGGCGCCGAAAGGGATGCTCATGTGCAGACTCAAGGCGAATTCAACCGCCGATGATGGCGCTCACGCCACCGTCGACCGCCATCCATTGCCCCGTGATGTGTTTGCCAGCGTCCGAAGCGTAGAGCAAGGCCAAGCCTTTGAGGTCTTCGTCATCGCCCAAACGGCGCAAAGGTGCGCCTTGGGCCAGTTTGTCAGCGCCCATTTTTTCGAGCAAGCCATAGGTCATCTTGCTGGGGAAAAAGCCTGGACAAATCGCGTTCACGGTGATGCCGTGCTCGCCCCACTCACCGGCCAGGGCACGGGTGAAGTTGATCACCGCGCCTTTGGAGGTGTTGTAGGCAATGGTCTTCATCTCAGACGGGTTGCCTGCCAAGCCTGCAATGGACGCCACGTTCAAGATGCGCCCTTTTCCCCGCGGGATCATGCTCAGCTTGGCGACTTCTTGCGACAGGATGAAGTAACCACGGACGTTCAGGTTCATCACCTTGTCCCAAGCTTCGACCGGATGCTCTTCGGCTGCAGCACCCCATGATGCGCCGGCGTTGTTGACCAGGATGTCGATGGGCCCCATGCGCTCGATGGTTTCAAAGGCCAAGCGGCGGATGTCTTCTTCCTTGCCACAATCGGCGGCGATCCAGCGGGCATCGATGCCTGCGGCTTGTAGCTCAGCGGCAGCTTCTTCCAGATCAGTAGCCTTGCGTGAGCTGAGCATGATCTTGGCCCCGGCCTCGCCCAGTGCGTGGGCCATTTGCAGGCCCAGGCCGCGCGAGCCGCCCGTGACCAAGGCCACTTGACCGGTCAGATCAAAAAGTTGTTGTGTGGTGCGTGCCATGGTGTGCTCCTCTTGTGTGGGTCTTATTCGACGTTGAAATCCATGCAGCGACGTTCTTTGACGACTGCTTTCATGAAAGGTTTGATGGCCACATGTTGCGGGTGATTTTGATAGGCCGCTAGCACCTTCGCGTCATCGAGCAGCATGTGGAGCACCAAATCGTTCGTGCAGTCCATGCCAGGCGTCGCAGTCGCGACTTCAAAGGCACGAATGCCAGGCACCACTTGAGCGCATGACAGCAACAAAGTCTTGGCTTTTTCCAGATTGGTGGCTTTGTCCGCACCCTCAGCCTGCTCGAGCAGGTTCCACATCACGATGTGGCGGATCATCAAAAAGCCTCCTCGGCCAAGTCGGCGCAAGTCGGGTCACGGCTGCTGACCACATTCAGCCAAGCGCCGATTTTGGGCAGTTCATAGCGGAAGAAGTAACGGCAGGCGGCGCGGCGGCCCTGCGCGGCAGGCGTATCGTTGCCTTCCAAGCTGGCCGCGACATCGAGCCAGATCCAGGCGATCACGGTGTGTCCGAAGGCCTGCAAATAAGGCACTGCATTGGCCAGCGCCTGAGCAGGTTCAGCGCCGTCCCAAGCTCGCTGGGTGGCTTGACCCACTTGCTTCAAGGCGTCACGCAAAGCGGCGGCTTCGGGGCCCCATGCAGTGTCAGCCTTGGCTGCGGTACTCAGCATGCGCTCGGCCAGCAGTTGCAGGCCCCGGCCGTTTTCCATCAACACCTTGCGACCCAAGAGGTCCATGGCCTGAATGCCGTGTGTGCCCTCGTGGATCATGTTCAGGCGGTTGTCGCGCCAATATTGCTCGACCGGAAAGTCGCGGGTGTAGCCGTAGCCGCCATGGATTTGAATGGCCAAACTGTTGGCTTCCAGGCACCACTCGCTCGGGAAACTTTTGGCAATCGGCGTGAGCACTTCCAGCAGCAAGCGCGAAACGTCGGCCTCGTCCGCCGTGCCGGTGTGTTGCTCGTCCACCAAGCGGGCGCAATACAGGGCAAGTGCCAGGGCACCTTCCGAATAAGATTTTTGGGCCAAGAGCATGCGCTTGACGTCGGCGTGTTCAATGATGCGAACCTGTGGGCGGCTGGCGTCTTTGCCCCCTGCCCCGCTGGGTCGGCCTTGTGGGCGGTTTTTGGCGTAGTCGAGGCTGGCGTAGTAACCCGCCAAGCCCAGCATCGTTGCGGCCATGCCCACGCCGATGCGGGCCTCGTTCATCATGTGGAACATGCAGCGCAGGCCTTCGCCGGGCTTGCCAACCAAATAGGCCACCGCGCCGCTTCCGGCGCCGTCCAATCCGCCGCCGGATTCTCCGCGCACCGGGTACTTCCCCTCGCCAAAGTTCAGCAGCGTGTTGGTCGTCCCGCGCCAGCCACATTTGTGGTTCAGGCCCGCCAGCGCGACGTCGTTGCGCTCACCCGTCAGTTGACCCTTCGTGTCCACCAGCTTCTTGGGCACGATAAACAGTGAAATGCCCTTGACGCCTGGCACCAACTGGCCATTCGCATCAGGGATTTTGGCCAAGACCAGATGGATGATGTTCTCGGAGAGTTCGTGCTCGCCCGAGGAAATCCACATCTTGTTGCCCTTGAGCCGGTAACGCGCGCCCAAAGCCTCGGATTCAAAGTCAGCGCCATCCGGTGTGGCACGGGTGGTCACATCGCTGAGCGACGAGCCCGCTTGCGGCTCGCTCAGGCACATGGTGCCTGAAAAGCGGCCACTGAATTCGTTGGCGGCAAACACCTGCTTTTGCAAATCGGTGCCGTGCACCATCAGCAAATTGGCGTTGCCGCTGGTCAGCATGCCCGAACCGATGCTCACCGAGGCCATGGCAAAAAACGCATTCGCCGCCGCCTCCACGGTGTAGGGCAATTGCATGCCGCCAAACTCGTAATCTTGCGCAGCACTGAGCATGCCCGACTCGGCATAGGCCTTGTAGGCATCGTGCGTGGCCTGCGGCAAGATGACTTTTTCGCCGTCAAAGTGCGGCTCTTGTGTGTCCACCAGGCGGTTGAACGGCGCGTATTTTTCCCGCGCAATGCGCTCGCAGGTGTCGAGCACGGCGTCAAATGTTTCGCGCGAGTGGTCAGCAAAGCGCTCACGGCTTTGAAGACCTTCGACCTTCAGCCAGTCGTGCAGTAAAAAATCAATGGTGGGGCGCAGGCTCATGGCAACAGGCTTTCATCAGGTCAATCCTTGTGGGAGCGAGCCACTGCTCGTGAATTTTTCGGCCGCAGGGGCGACCTCCCACATGAAAAAAAAGGCAGAGGTCATCATGCCCTCTGCCCTGATTCGCATCAGCCATCTGAGCGACAGCCAACGGAAAGTTGTTTACAGCACTTCAAAAATGCCGCAAGCGCCCATGCCGCCGCCAATGCACATGGTCACCGCCACGCGCTTAGCACCACGGCGCTTGCCTTCGATCAGGGCGTGGCCCGTGAGGCGCTGGCCCGACACGCCGTAGGGGTGACCCACGGCGATCGCGCCGCCGTTGACGTTCAAGCGGTCGGCCGGAATGCCCAGCTTGTCGCGGCAGTACAGCACCTGCACGGCAAACGCTTCGTTCAGTTCCCACAGGTCAATGTCGTTGACCGTCAGGCCCAAACGCGCCAGTGCTTTGGGCACAGCGTACACAGGGCCAATGCCCATTTCGTCAGGCTCGCAACCGGCCACGGCAAAACCGAGGAATCGGCCCAGGGGCTTCAAGCCGCGTTGCTCCGCCAGCTTTTCGTCCATCAGCACACAAGCGCCTGCGCCGTCCGAGAACTGGCTGGCATTGCCGGCGGTGACCAAGCCACCGGGCAAAGCCGAGCGCAAGCCGCTGATGGCTTCAACGGTGGTGCCTTCGCGCAGGCCCTCGTCCACGCTCACGGTCACTTGCTTGGTGGTCATGCCCATGACCTTGTCGGCCACGCCTTGGGTCACGGTGATGGGGGCGATTTCGTCGTTGAACAAACCAGCAGCTTGCGCAGCACAGGCCTTTTGCTGGCTGGCGGCACCGTAGGCGTCCATCACATCGCGGCTGATTTTGTAGCGTTTGGCCACTTGTTCAGCGGTTTGCAGCATGTTCCAGTAGATCTCGGGCTTCATCTTGGCCAACGCCAAGTCTTGCAGCATGTGGGTGTTCATTTCTTGCTGGACGCAAGAGATGCTTTCCACACCGCCAGCCACATACACCTGGCCTTCGCCCGCGATGATGCGTTGCGCAGCCAGTGCAATGGTTTGCAGACCCGACGAGCAAAAGCGGTTGACGGTCAGGCCAGACACGGAAATGGGCAAACCGGCTTTGAGCGCGATTTGGCGGGCGATGTTGGCACCGGTGGCGCCTTCGGGTGTCGCGCAGCCCATGATCACGTCTTCGACTTCGGCGGCGTCAATGCCGGCGCGGGCCACGGCGTGTTGCACCGCATGGCCACCCAGGGTGGCCCCGTGGGTCATGTTGAAAGCGCCCTTCCAGCTCTTGGCCAGAGGGGTGCGGGCGGTAGATACGATGACAGCATTCGTCATGATGGTCCTTTCAAGTGGGGGGCAGCGCTGGAGGTCTGTCCCGCCAAAAATTTAAAAAATCAGTTGAATGTCTTGCCTTCGGCCACCAGACGCTGCAACAGCGGTGCGGGTTGCCAGAATTGGGCGTCGTCGAGCGGATTCTTGGCAAAGCGCTTCATGGCTTCGGCCACGTTGAACAAGCCCACCGTATCGGCGTACAGCATGGGGCCACCGCGCCAGAACGGGAAGCCGTAGCCGGTGATGTAGACCATGTCGATGTCGCTGGCTTTGCTGGCAATGCCCTCTTCCAGGATGTGGCAAGCCTCGTTGACCAAGGAATACACCAAGCGCTGCACGATTTCATCGTCAGAAATCTTGCGGGCTGTGATGCCTTGTGCAGCGCGGTGCTTTTCGATCATCTCGACCACCACGGCGCTGGGTATCGCATCGCGCTTGCCAGCCTGGTAGTCGTACCAGCCTGCGCCGGTCTTTTGGCCGTAGCGGCCCATCTCGCACAGCAAGTCAGCGGTTTTGCTGTACTTGAGGTTGGGTTTTTCGGTGTAACGGCGCTTGCGAATCGCCCAGCCGATGTCGTTGCCGGCCAGGTCACCCATGCGGAACGGGCCCATGGCAAAACCGAATTTCTCAACAGCCTTGTCCACCTGCGCGGGGGTGCAGCCCTCTTCGATCAAAAAGCCCGCTTGGCGGCTGTACTGCTCGATCATGCGGTTGCCGATGAAGCCATCACACACGCCCGAAACCACCGAGGTTTTCTTGATCTTTTTGCCAATGGCCATGACGGTGGCCATGACGTCTTTGGCAGTTTGCGCACCGCGCACCACTTCCAAGAGCTTCATCACGTTGGCAGGGCTGAAGAAGTGCATGCCCACCACATCTTGAGGGCGCTTGGTGAAGGAGGCAATCTTGTTGACGTCCAGAGTCGATGTGTTGGAGGCTAGGATCGCACCGGGCTTCATCACTTCGTCGAGCTTCTTGAAGACAGCTTCTTTCACGCCCATTTCTTCGAACACGGCTTCGATGACCAAGTCGGCTTGGCCGATGTCGTCGTAGCTGAGTGTGGTACTCAGCAAAGCCATGCGCTGCTCGTATTTGTCTTGCTTGAGCTTGCCTTTTTTGACTTGGGCTTCGTAGTTTTTGCGGATGGTGGCCACGCCACGGTCCAGCGCGTCTTGCTTCATCTCCAGCATCTTGACCGGGATGCCCGCGTTCAGGAAGTTCATCGAGATACCGCCACCCATGGTGCCAGCGCCAATCACGGCCACGCTCTGGATGTTGCGCTGGGGGGTGTCGCTGGGCACGTCGGCGATCTTGCTGGCAGCACGGTCGGCCATGAAGATGTGGCGCAGTGAACGGCTTTCCGGGGTGAACATGAGGTTGGTGAAAATCTCACGCTCGAACACCATGCCGTCGTCGAACTTTTTCTTGGTCGCCGCTTCGACGGCGTCCACGCACTTGAGTGGCGCAGGCAGGTTTTTGGCCATGCCTTTGACCATGTTGCGCGCAAACTGGAAATAAGCATCGCCTTGGGGGTGCTTGCAAGGCAGGTTTTTGACCAGAGGCAAGGGGGTGCCATCGGCGTGCGCAATGGCCACTTTGCGGGCCAGCGCCAGGGCTTCTTCGGGCAGGCTGTCGGCGGACTTAGCCATGGCGTCAAAGAGTTTTTGACCGGGCAACATGGCCAGCATCTCGCTCTTGATGGCTTCGCCGCTGACGATCATGTTGAGCGCGGGCTCTACACCAATCATGCGGGGTAGACGCTGCGTGCCGCCTGCGCCGGGGATCAAGCCCAGCTTGACTTCGGGCAAGGCAATCGAGGTGCCAGGCGCTGCAATGCGGTAATGGCAACCTAGGGCAAGCTCCAGACCGCCGCCCATGGCGACCGAGTGAATGGCCGCGACCACGGGTTTGGACGAGTTTTCGCAAGCACGGATCACGCTCAGCAAATTGGGTTCTTGCACCGCCTTGGGTGAACCGAATTCGCGGATGTCTGCACCGCCCGAGAAGGCTTTGCCGCCGCCCGTGATGACCACGGCCTTGACTGCCGCATCGTTGTTAGCTTTTTCCAAACCATCGGTGATGCCGATGCGGGTGGACAGACCCAAACCGTTGACCGGCGGGTTCATCAGCGTGATGACCGCGACATCACCGTGGACTTTGTATTCAGCTGTCATGCTGGACTTCCTTTGCGTGAAAAATTAAAAAAGAACGACCGTTCGTTTTTTGCCATTGTAGACATAAAAAATCGCGACACTGGAGAAAAATTGTCGCAACAGAGACGGGGCAATCGACAGGATCGGGGACGGGCGTGAACCCCAACCCCGAATCAGACTTCCAACCATTCCTTACGGATGTAGGTGTTGGCCCGCAGCTCGTCGGGCGTGCCCTGGAACACGATGGAACCGTGGCCCATGACCAAAGCGCGATCCGAAATGCTCATGGCAATGGTGAGTTTTTGCTCGATCAACAACACCGATACGCCCTTGGCTTTGAGGCTGTGCAGGAATTGGCCCACCAATTCCACAATTTTGGGGGCCAAGCCCTCCGTGGGCTCGTCGATGATGATGAGGTCTGGGTCGCCCATCAGGGTGCGACACAAGGTGAGCATTTGCTGCTCGCCGCCCGAGAGCACGCCGGCTTCGGTGTGCTCGCGCTCTTTGAGGCGAGGGAACATGGCAAACATGTCATCAAACGACCAGCGTCCGTTTTGCCCGCTGCGTTTTTGACCCAGTTGCAGGTTTTGGCTCACCGTCAGCTTGGGGAAAATTTCACGGTTTTCAGGCACATAGCCCACGCCCAGGTGGGCAATTTCATAAGCTTTTTTGCCCTGAATGGGCTGGCCTTTCCAGTCAATGCGCCCCTCGCACTCGACCAGACCCATGATGGCCTTGGCGGTGGTGGAGCGGCCTGAGCCGTTGCGCCCGAGCAGGGCCACGATCTCGCCCTGCCCCACTTCGAAATTGACACCATGCAGCACATGGCTTTTGCCGTAATAAGCGTGAAGGTTCTCGATTTGCAGCATCAGTGGCCTCCTGCTTGGCTGTCTGCGACTGGAGAGCCCAGATAAGCCTCCTGCACTTTGGCATTGGCCCGCACCGCCTCCGGGGTGTCGAAGGCGATAACTTCGCCATAAACGACCACCGCGATCTTGTCGGCCAGGCCAAACACCACGCCCATGTCGTGCTCCACTGTGAGCAATGTTTTGCCTACGGTGACGTCTTTGATGAGTTGGATGAATCGCGAGGTCTCGCTCTTGCTCATGCCGGCTGTGGGTTCGTCCAGCAAGATCACATTGGAGCCACCCGCAATGGTCACGCCAATTTCCAGCGCCCGCTGCTCGGCATACGTCAGGTTAACCGCCAGCACATCTCGCTTTTTGTCCAGATGGATCATGTCCAGCAGCTCATCGGTGCGTTCATTGGCATCTTTCAGGCCCGACAGGAACTTCCAGAAACTGTACTTGTAGCCCAGGCTCCAGAGCACAGCGCAGCGCAGGTTCTCGAACACACTCAGTTTGGGAAAGATGTTGGTGATCTGGAAGCTGCGCGACAGCCCCATGCGGTTGATTTCATAAGGCGTCTTGTTCTGGATGGCTTGACCATCCAGCAAGATCTGGCCACTGGTGGGGCCAAAGCGGCCGCTGATGAGGTTGAAGAGCGTGGACTTGCCCGCGCCATTGGGGCCGATCACGGCCACGCGCTCACCAGCCTTCACGGCCAAGTTCACGCCCCGAATGATTTCGGTCTTGCCGAAGTTCTTGCGCACGTCCTGGAGTTCAAGGGCGTAACTCATAAAGCAGTTTCCCTTCGCTTGATTTCTTTTTCAATGTCGGTCTGGATTTCACCCCAGTCCCTGGCAAATTGCCTGCGGGCCAGCTCGAACAGGCCCAAGCCCGTCAGCATCACAAAAGCAGAGCCGAACCAACTGTCCAAGCTCTTGGCGTTGAGGGTGGCCCCCATGAATTTGACAGTGTCACCCAGTGCCGAATTGAGCTGCAGGTGGTAGACCATCTCGATCATGGCACCCGCCCCCGCCAGCATCACAATGGCTGTGAGGCCTAGGCCCAGGTAACTGGTCCAGATCTGACGCAGCTTGCCAAACTTGGCCACCCGCAGGTTCATCATGATCAGGCTGGCAATGCCGCCTGGTGCGTACATGACCATGAACAAGAACACCAAACCCAAGTAAAGCAGCCAAGCCTTGGTCAGCTCGGACAGCAGCACAAAGGCGATGATCATCAAAATCGCACCGATGATGGGACCAAAGAAGAAGGTCGCACCGCCCAAAAAGGTGAACAACAAATAAGCACCCGAGCGCCCAGCTCCAACCACCTCGGCCGTCACGATCTCAAAATTGAGTGCGCCCAAGCCACCTGCAATGCCCGCAAAAAAGCCCGAGATGATGAACGCCATGTAACGCACACGCTGCGTGTTGTAACCGATGAACTCGACACGCTCAGGGTTGTCTCGCACGGCATTCAAAATCCGACCTAACGGTGTTTGGGTGAAGGCGTACATGAGCGCTACACACACAAAGGTGTAGACCGCGATCAGGTAATACACCTGGATTTGAGGGCCATAGGTGATGCCAAAAAATGGCTGCCCCGCCACCCGGTTGCCCGAGACACCGGCCTCGCCCCCGAAGAATTCCGAGAACATGAGCGACATGGCGAACACCAACTCGGCCACGCCCAATGTGATCATGGCGAAGGTGGTGCCCGATTTGCGGGTGGTGACCCAGCCCAGCAAGATGGCAAAGCCCATGCCGGTCAAGCCGCCCACAATGGGCAGCAAACTGACCGGGATGTTGAGCTTGCCCGCGCTCACCGAGTTGAGCGCGTGAATCGCCATGTACGAGCCCAGGCCGGTGTAGACCGCATGCCCAAAGCTGAGCATGCCGCCTTGGCCCAACAGCATGTTGTAGGAAAGGCAAGCGATGATGGCAATGCCCATTTGCGCCAGCATGGTGGTCGACAAGTTGCTGGTGAACACGAGGGGTGAGGCCACCAAAACCAGTGCGAACAGGCTCCAGATGACCCATCTTCCGACGTTGTAGGGTTTGAATTTGTAAACAGCAGCCATGGTTTCAAGTCTCGCGTGTACCCAACAGACCCTTGGGTCGGAAAATCAGGATCAGTACCAAAAACAGGTAGGGCAAGATGGGTGCAACCTGCGACAGCGTGAGCTTGGCAAAGGAGTTTTCTTGCGTGGCAGCCGACAAGGCCCAACCCATGTCCTTGGCCAGCGTCAAGAAAGAATAGTCAATGGCCACGGCGAAGGTCTGGATCACACCAATCAGGACGGACGCCAAAAAGGCCCCTGAAAGTGAGCCCATACCGCCCACCACGACCACCACGAAGATGACCGAACCCACGGTGGCCGCCATGGCAGGCTCCGTCACGAAGGTGCTGCCGCCAATCACGCCTGCCAAGCCGGCCAAGCCGGTGCCCGCGCCAAAAACCAGCATGAACACACGCGGCACGTTGTGGCCGAGCGATTCCACCATTTCGGGATGGGTCAATGCCGCCTGAATGACCAGGCCGATGCGGGTGCGGGTGAGCAAAAGCCACAAGGACACCAGCATGAGCAGTGCCACCAGCATCATGAAGCCGCGTGTAGCCGGAAACGGCGAACACACCACGCGCACAGCGGCATCGGCCGCACTGCACATCTCGGCAGGCGCGGCGCCCCAGACCATGCTCAAGCCGTTGGCCGAGTGGTTGATGAGGGTGAAAGCCGAGCTGCGCAAAATCTCGGGCGGCGGAAACTCGACCGCCGTGCGGCCCCAGACCAGCTGCACCAACTCCAGCACCACATACGACAGGCCAAAGGTGACCAGCAATTCGGGCACGTGGCCAAAGGGATGCACTTTGCGCAGCGTCAGCCGCTCAAACAAAGCACCACAGGCCCCGACCAAAAGGGGTGCAATGACCAGCGCAGGCCAAAAGCCGACCCACTGGGAGATGGTGTAGCCGAAATAAGCGCCCACCATGTAGAAGCTGGCGTGTGCGAAGTTGAGCACGCCCATCATGCTGAAAATCAGCGTCAGCCCGGAGCTGAGCATGAACAGCAACAGCCCGTAACTGAGGCCGTTGAGCATGGAGATGATGAAAAACTCCATCACGAACTTTCCAGACCCTGCAAGGTCTAACTGCGTTACCGAAAGTGGGATGGCTTGTGGCCAACCCGGTCTCAATGGGGCCTGACAGCCCAAAAAAAAGCCCGATGAACCCTCAGGGGATCGGGCCTTACCCCAATCGCCAAACCCTGGGCGACCCGGGCGGGTCACTCAACGGTCGGTGGCGGCAGGGGGAGCGCCTCAGCCGGGTCGCTTCATCTGGCAGCTGGTGGGCGTGCTGGAGACGTAAGACGGAAATTCCTTGACGGGTGCCAAAGTCATGCCCGTGTTTTCAGGGCTGTAGGGGTACTTCTTGTCGGCTTTTTGCCAGACGGTCATCCACAAAGGCTGCTGCATTTGGTGGTCAGTCTTGCGCATTTCCACATCACCGTGGTAGCTCTTGAACTTCAGGCCCGACAAAGCTGCGGCTACTTTGACAGGGTCGGTCGACTTGGCTTTGGCCATGGCTTCACCCAAGGCGCTGTAAATCGTGACCACAGAACCTGTGTAGAAGTCGTCGTTGAACTTTTGCTTGAACTCGGCCATCCACTTGCCCATGTCACCACCCATGTTGTAGTGGTTGTAGGCAATTTGATAAACACGACCTGCACCGGTTTGGCCCAAAGCCGTAGGTGTGCCCGTCACGCCTGTGTAGTAGGTGTAGAACTTGCCGGTGTAGCCGCCTTCGTTGGCCGCCTTGACCAGCAAGGCCAGGTCAGAGCCCCAGTTGCCGGTGATCACGGTGTCGGCACCCGAGGCCTTGATCTTGGCGATGTAGGGCGAGAAGTCGCGCACTTGGGCCAGCGGGTGCAGGTCTTCACCCACGATTTGGACGTCGGTGCGCTTGCGGGCCAGGTTTTCCTTGGCGAACTTGGCGACCTGGTGACCGTGCGAGTAGTTCTGGTTGAACAGGTACACCTTCTTGATGTCCTTGTCATCCTTCATGAAAGTGGTCATGGCCTCGATCTTCATCGAGGTGTCCGCGTCAAAGCGGAAGTGCCAGTAGCTGCACTTGCTGTTGGTGAAATCTGGGTCCACAGCGGAGTGGTTCAGGAAAATGATTTCTTTGCCAGGGTTGCGCTCGTTGTGCTTGTTCACGGCTTCGATGAGCGCACCGGCCACGGAGGAGCCGTTGCCTTGGGTGATGTAGCGCACGCCTTGATCCATGGCGGCTTTGAGCGCGTTCAGGCTTTCAGCGGGGCTCAACTTGTTGTCGATGCCGATCACCTCGAACTTGACGCCAGCAGGGTTGGTTTTGCTGAATTTTTCGGCAAAGAACTGGAAGCTCTTGAGCTGGTTGCTGCCCACTGGGGCCATCAGGCCTGACAAAGGATCGATCCATGCGATTTTGACGGTTTCGCCCTTTTGCGCATAAGCGCCCAGGGAGCAAGCAGCCAAAGCGGCTGCGGCGATCAAACGGTGGGTGGTTTTCATTCAAGGTCTCCTGCGTTGTGAATCTGAACGATGTCAGCGTAACCGTTGCTGACACAAATGCGCTCGGGGTTTGCACCTAATGCTTATCACCCGCGCGACTTGCCCGAACGATTTGTCACCGTGCGGATTTGACAAACATCAAAGACCTGGCAACACGTAGTCGGCCAATTGCTCGCGCAGCTTGGTCTTGAGCATCTTGCCGGTGCCGCCCAATGGAATGGCATCAACAAAGACCACATCGTCTGGAATCTGCCACTTGGCGGTCTTGCCTTCATAAAAAGCAATCAACGCTTCGCGGCTGACTTCAGCGCCGGGTTTTTTGACCACACACACAATCGGCCGCTCGTCCCACTTGGGGTGGCGCATGCCAATGCAAGCGGCCATGGCAACGGCCGGGTGCGCCATGGCGATGTTCTCCACATCAATCGAGCTGATCCATTCGCCGCCAGACTTGATCACGTCCTTGCTGCGGTCGGTGATTTGCATGAAGCCATCGGCGTCGATGGTGGCCACGTCGCCCGTTGGGAACCAGCCGTCCACCAGCGGGTTGCCGCCTTCTTGTTTGTAGTAGGACGCGATGACCCAGGGGCCTTTGACCAGCAGATCGCCCGCTGCTTTGCCGTCGTGTGGCAAAGCATGGCCTTGCGCGTCCACGATCTTCATGTCGATGCCAAAGATGCAGCGGCCTTGCTTCATGCGCAGCTTCATTTGCGCATCGGCGGGCAAGCTCAGGTGCTTGTTTTTCAGGGTGCACACCGTACCCAAGGGGCTGAGCTCGGTCATGCCCCAAGCGTGCAGCACGTCCACGTTGTAGTTCTGCCGGAAGGCGTCGATCATGGCCGGTGGGCAGGCCGAGCCGCCAATGACGGTTCGGTTCAGCGTGCTGAACTTCAGGCCTGCTGGGGCCATGTGGCCCAGCAGCATTTGCCACACGGTGGGCACGCCTGCTGCGAAAGTCACGCCTTCGGCTTCGATCAGTTCATAAACCGATTTGCCATCGAGCGCGGGGCCTGGAAAGACCAACTTGGCCCCGGCCATGGCCGCGCTGTAAGGGATGCCCCAGGCGTTGACGTGGAACATGGGCACCACGGGCAAGATCGAATCTCGCGCCGAGATGCACATCGAGTCAGGCAAGGCGGCGGCGTAGGCGTGCAGCACGGTGGAGCGGTGGCTGTACAAAGCACCCTTGGGGTTGCCTGTGGTGCCGCTGGTGTAGCACAAGCTGCAGGCGGTGTTTTCATCGAGCTGGGGCCAAGCGTAGGTGCTGGGCTGCTGGCCCATCCAGGCCTCGTAGCTCACCAGGTTTGGGATGCCGGTATCGGCGGGCAGTTTGTCCGCGTCGCACAAAGCGACATAGTGCGTGATGGTTTTGCAATGTTTGTGGACGGCCTGCACCATCGGCAAAAACGTCATGTCAAAACACAACACCTGGTCTTCGGCATGGTTGGCGATCCAGGCCAGCTGCTCGGGGTGCAGGCGTGGGTTCATGGTGTGCAGCACGCGGCCCGAGCCGCTCACACCAAAGTACAGCTCCAGGTGGCGGTAACCGTTCCATGCCAAGGTGGCAATCCGTGCGCCCTGCGGCACCTTTTGGGCATCCAAAGCGTTGGCCACTTGTCGCGAGCGGCGGGCCACATCGGCCCAAGCGTAACGGTGGATATCGCCCTCCACGCGGCGCGAGACGATCTCGCTGTCACCGTGGTGCTTTTCAGCAAAGTCGATCAGAGAAGAAATCAGCAATGATTGCTGTTGCATCAATCCCAGCATGGGGCGCTCCTGTCAGGTGGGTGGTTTTCAAGCGATTCATTGTGCACCCGAGTTCGACCAGACACGGACCTAAAACCCGCCAAACAGCGGGTACTTGTCAAGGGCGTGACAATCGGTACCCATGTCATCTGCCCCTTTGGAATCCCCCGCCAGCTTCCCGCACGACGTGCCCGTGCTGGACTGGACACACCGCCTGACCCAGCTGGGCCCCCGGTTTTTCACCCACTTGCAGCCCACACCGGTGGCTGCCCCGCGATGGGCTGCCCGCAATGAGGCTTTGCGCGCCGATTTGGGCTGGCCCAGCGCGCTGTTTGACGACGAACACCTGCAAGCCTTCGCGGGCAATGCGCTCATGGTCGGCTCCCAACCCCTGGCCACGGTCTACAGTGGGCACCAATTTGGCCAATGGGCGGGTCAGCTGGGCGACGGCCGCGCCATTTGGCTGGGAGAGGCCCAATCGGCGCAAGGCCCGCAAGAAATCCAGCTCAAAGGCGCGGGGCGCACGCCCTATTCGCGCGGCGGCGACGGTCGTGCCGTGCTGCGCTCCAGCATCCGCGAGTATTTGTGCAGCGAAGCCATGCACGGCTTGGGCATTCCCACCACCCGGGCGCTGTGCCTGGTCGCTTCGCCTGAGCCTGTACGCCGAGAAACCATGGAGAGCGCAGCCGTGGTGGCCCGCGTGGCCCCCAGCTTCTTGCGTTTTGGTCACTTTGAACACTTTTCGGCCCAAGGCGACACCGACAGCCTGCGCGCCCTGGCCGACCATGCCATAGCCCACCACCTGCCCGAGTGCCGCGAGCGCGCTGCGCTTTGGCAGGGCAATGTGTACGCGGCCTTGCTGGACGAGGTGCAAGAACGCACCGCCAAACTGTTGGCGCAGTGGCAGGCTGTGGGCTTTTGCCACGGGGTGATGAATACCGACAACATGAGCCTCTTGGGCCTGACGATCGACTACGGCCCTTTCCAGTTCATGGACAGCTTTGACCCCGGTCACATTTGCAACCATTCGGACCACCAAGGCCGTTACGCCTATGGCCGCCAGCCCAATGTGGCGTACTGGAATTTGTACTGCCTGGCCCAGGCCATGGCCACGCTGATCGACGACCAAGAGATGACACTGCAGGTGCTGGAAGGCTACAAAACCCTGTTCCCACGCTACCTGGGCGATGCCATGCGCGCCAAGTTAGGCCTGGTCGGCGACTTGGCCCCCGAGTCCGAACGCGAAGCAGACTGGACGCTGGTTGAGGACCTGATGCAGTTCATGGCGGCCGAAAAAGTGGACTTCACGGTTTTCTGGCGGCAGCTAAGTCATGCCGTGGTGCAGCAATCAAAGACCTCGACTCTGACCGATGCAGGTTGGAGTGCGGTGACCGATCTGGTGCTGGACCGCCCTCGCCTGCTGGCCTGGCTGGCGCGCTACACCAAGCGGGCAGGCCAAAGCCACTTCGCGGCCATGGGCCAGCAGATGCTTGAAACCAACCCCAAGTTTGTGCTTCGCAACCACCTGGCCGAAATGGCGATTCGCCAAGCCCAAGCGGGTGACTTCTCGGAAATCGACACCCTTTACAACTTGTTAAAGTCCCCCTTCGACGAGCATCCGGGCTTTGAGGCCTATGCAGACTTGCCGCCCGACTGGGCGGGCCAACTGGAAATCAGCTGTTCATCATGAGCAAAATCGAAAAATCCTCACAAGAGTGGCGCGAGCTGCTGGCCGCCAAAGGTGCCGAGCCCGTGGCCTTTGCTGTCACACGCCAAGCCGCCACCGAGCGCCCCTTCACCGGCAAATACGAGGGCCATTGGGCCCGCGGCATTTACCGTTGCATCTGCTGCGACGCCGAATTGTTCAAATCTGACACCAAATTCGACGCCGGCTGCGGCTGGCCCAGTTTCTCGCGGGCCTCGTCTGACGGGGCCATTGAAGAGCGCGTGGACACCAGCCACGGCATGCGCCGGGTGGAAACCGTGTGCGCCCAGTGCGGCGCGCACCTGGGCCATGTGTTCGAAGACGGCCCCGCCCCCACGGGTCTGCGCTACTGCATGAACTCCGCTTCGTTAGACTTCGAGCCTTCCTGACCCCACACGACTTCACTTTTGGTGCAGCCAACGCACCCATTTCATGAAATTTATCCTCGACTTTTTCCCTATCCTGCTGTTTTTTGGCGCGTACAAGATGGGCGACATCTACACCGCCACGGCGGTGCTGATGGGCGCGACCGTGCTGCAAACGGCCATCATTTACAAAATGGACGGCAAGCTGCAGACCATGCACAAGATCACGCTGGTCTTGGTACTGGGCTTTGGAGCCTTGACACTGGGCTTGCATGACGAGCGCTTCATCAAGTGGAAACCCACCTTGCTGTACTCGGGCCTGGCGATTGCCCTGGCCGTGGCGCACTGGTTGTTGAAGAAAAACTTCCTGCACATGCTGCTGGGCACGCAATTGCAGCTGCCGCACGCCGTGTGGAACCGTTTGAACCTGTCGTGGATGTTGTATTGCCTGTTCATGGCCGCCATCAACGCCTATGTGGCGCACTACTTCAGCACCGAAGATTGGGTCAACTTCAAGCTATGGGGCTACGTGTTCCCGGTGGTCTTCATTTTGGGACAGGGCCTGTACATCTCGCGCTATTTGCCCAAAGACGAGGACAAACAGCCATGAACCAGACCACTTTGCCCCTGAGCACCCAAATTCATGCCCGCCTGACCGAGCGTTTGCAACCCACCGAACTGCGTGTCATCGACGAAAGCGCTGCGCACGCGGGCCACATGGGTGCCAACGACAGTGGCCAAGGCACCCACATGCGGGTGTGCATTGCCTCACCCAAGTTTGTCGGCATCAGCCGCGTTCAGCGCCACCGCCTTGTGTATGATGCGCTGCAAGATTTCATTGACCAAGGCTTGCACGCCTTGGCGATTGAGCTGATCTGAACCGGGCCGTCACCCTTGGGTGACAGCCCCTTTTTTTGAATCCTTGACCCATCTCTGACACCCCGTCTCTTAGGAAAAAACGATGAAAAAGCAAATGCTCAGCGCCGCTTTGGTGGCCTTGCTGGCGTCACCCGTTCTGGCGCAAAACTTGGCCGTGGTCAACGGCAAGCCCGTGCCTTCGTCGCGCGTCAAAGCGCTTCAGCAGCAAGTCGAAGCCTCAGGTCGCCCCGTCACGCCTGAAGTGCTGGACCAAATCAAGCAAGAGCTGATTGCCCGTGAGGTCTTCATGCAAGAAGCCAAAAAGCGCGGTCTGGATGCCTCTGATGAGTACAAAACCCAGATCGAATTGGCTCGCCAAACCATTTTGATTCGTCAATTGTTTGCCGACTATCAGAAAAAAAACCCAGTCACCGAAGCAGACATCAAGGCTGAATATGACAAGTTCGTCAAGGAAAACGGCGGCAAGGAGTACCGAGCTCGCCACATCCTGGTGGAAAAGGAAGACGAAGCCAAAGCGCTGATCGCCGAGATCAAAAAAGGTGCCAAGTTTGAAGACCTGGCCAAGAAAGCATCCAAAGACCCAGGCTCCGGTGCCAACGGTGGTGACCTGGATTGGGCCGCAGCGGGCAGCTATGTGCCTGAATTCTCTGGTGCCATGGTCAAACTGGACAAGGGCCAGATGACCGACGCCCCCGTCAAGAGCCAGTTTGGCTTCCACATCATCCGTGTGGACGATGTGCGTGAAGCGCAGTTGCCCAAGCTGGAAGAAGTCAAACCCCAAATTGCCCAGCAGCTGCAACAGCAAAAGCTGAGCGCTTACCAAGAAGGTCTGCGCAGCAAAGCCAAGATCCAGTGATCTGGTATTTGCTTACCTGAAAAACGCGACTTCGGTCGCGTTTTTGTTTTGGGCGGCCAGACGGGGTTGGCGTAGACAGGGTTCACATGGGTGGCAGGGCAAAAGGCTTGGGCGCGGGCTGGGGTTCAGAGGCGCTTCGCTTTGCCACATCACCCCATCCCGCGCCCAAACCTTTTTCGGGGCGTCTCTGGAGTGCGTAACCAAAACTGTCGGAGCCTTCAGCCCCGTCATTCCTTGCCTAATCACGATCCGAAGACAGTGCCGCACATCACACCTGCACCACGAACGCCCACGCCCTGAAGCGGCGGGCACTGGCCGGGGCGATGTGGCAAAGCGAAGCGCCTCTGAGCCCCGGCCAGTGTCCGCCGCTTCAGGGCTCACCCAAAACCAAAGGGTGCACAGACCCTTAGAGTGGTACCAGACCCAAAAGGCTGCCCCATACCCAAAAGGCACAAGCTGGGATAATCCCAGCCCATGCAGCCTCACCACCTCGAACTCCTCGCCCCCGCCCGCACCTTCGACATTGGCATCGAAGCCATCAACCATGGCGCGGATGCGGTCTATATCGGTGGACCCTCTTTTGGGGCACGCTCCACGGCGGACAACAGCATTCAGGACATTGCCAAGCTGGTGCAATACGCCCACCGCTTTCACAGCCGCATCTTTGTCACGCTCAACACCATCTTGCGCGACGATGAGTTAGAAGGCGCTCGCAAACTGGCCTGGCAGCTGTACGACGCAGGCGTGGACGCGCTGATCGTGCAAGACATGGGGCTGCTGGAGATCGACATGCCGCCGATCCAGCTGCACGCCAGCACCCAGACCGACATCCGTACACCTGAAAAAGCCAAGTTTTTGCAAGACGCGGGATTGAGCCAAATCGTATTGGCCCGTGAACTCACGCTGCCGCAGATCAGCGCGATCCGCGACGTGATCGACACCGAGCGCACCGTGATTGAGTTTTTTGTGCACGGCGCTTTGTGTGTGGCCTACAGCGGTCAGTGCTTCATCAGCCACGCCCACACCGGCCGCAGCGCCAACCGGGGCGATTGCTCGCAGGCCTGCCGCTTGCCTTACGAAGTCAAAGACGCACAAGGCCGCATCGTGGCGCACGACAAACATGTGTTGAGCATGAAGGACAACAACCAGAGCGAGAACCTGCGCGATCTGGTGGATGCGGGTATCCGCAGCTTCAAGATCGAAGGCCGCTACAAGGACATGGCCTATGTGAAGAACATCACGGCCCATTACCGCAAGCTGTTTGACGAGGTTCTGAACGAGCGCCCCGAGTTGGCTTCTGCCTCGCATGGCCGCACCACCTTCAGCTTTGAGCCTGACCCGAACCAGAACTTCAACCGCGAGTTCACCGATTACTTTGTGCAGGGCCGCAAAGAAGACATCGGCGCGTTTGACACCCCCAAAAACCCCGGCCAGCCCATTGGTTGGGTCAGCAAGGTGACGCCCGAGCACGTCGAAATCACCACCGACGACCCGGCCACCGAGCTGCACAACGGCGACGGGCTTTGCTACTACGACCTGCAAAAAGAGCTGGTGGGCCTGCAGATCAACCGCGCCGAGGCGCAAAAAGCCAAGGGCGTTTGGCGTCTATTCCCCAAAGACCCGATGGACGGCTTCAAAGACCTGCGCCAAGGCGTGCAGGTCAACCGCAACCGCGACATGAGCTGGGTGCGCACGCTGGACAAAAAGTCTGCGGAACGGCGCATGGGCGTATGGATGCAACTGGCCGAAACAAGCAGCGGTCTGCAACTGACCCTGACCGACGAAGCGGGCCACACCGGGACGGCGCAAATGGCCATCGCCTGGCAAGCCCCCAAAGACATGGCCCAAGCCGAGGACAAACTCAAAACCGCCTTGGGCAAGCTGGGCGAAACCCTGTTCGAACCATTGGACGTGCAGCTCGCCCTGCCTAGGCCCTGGTTCGTCCCCCCCTCACAACTCAACGCCTTTCGACGCGACGCCGTGCAGGCGCTTGAAGAGGCACGAGAAGCTGGCCTACACCGCCTGCCGCGAGCGCTACCGGTGGAGCCGCCAGTCGCATATCCAGAAGATACGCTCACCTATCTGGCCAATGTGTTCAACCAAAAGGCCCGCGATTTTTACGCCAAGCACGGCGTCAAGGTCATTGATGCGGCCTATGAAAGCCAGGAAGAGTTGGGCGAAGTCAGCCTGATGATCACCAAACACTGCGTGCGGTTTAGCCTGAGCCTGTGTCCCAAACAAGCCAAAGGCGTGACGGGCGTGCAAGGCACGGTGAAAGCCGAGCCCATGCAGCTGATCAACGGCAAGGAAAAACTCACGCTGCGCTTTGACTGCAAGCCTTGTGAAATGCATGTGGTGGGCAAGATCAAAAAGTCGGTGCTCAACGCCGTGCCAGAAAGCCCGGTGCAGTTTTACAAATCAAGGCCCGTGGTGGGCCTGCACTGATCAGCGCAGCAAATTGACCAAGGCTTGCCCCTTGGCATATCGGTAAATATCGAAGTCTTGGTCGATCGACACCACATGCCGAATGCCCAGACGTTCGGCGGCTTCGGCGATCGAGGCGTCTGCCAAGTCCAACGGCAAAGTAGCAAACCGCTGGCAAATGGCCAATACGCTGGTCAAGCTCCAGTCGGCGGGACTGTCCAGCTGCACCGCGCCGCGCTGCACCCACTGCAAAAAGTCGAGCGCTGCGTCGTTGTGGATTCGCCTTGCCAACAGGGCGCACACCTCGGTTAAAACGGGCCAAGTGCTGTGCAGGCGCAACTGCGGCTGTGCTTGCAGCAAGGCCAAAGTAGGCGCATGCCATTTGTCACTGCGATTGAACAAGGCCAGCAAAGGACCGCTGTCGATGAGGGCGTCTTGCACGGGTAAGTTGCGCAAGTACAGCGCGTGGGGCTCTTGGACAGAAATCGGTTCATTTTCATCACGGGTCATGAACGCCGCCCCTGCTTGTCTTCCCACACATCCACCAACTGGGTTATGCGAGTTTCGGCCAAATCCTCTTTCCCTGTAAATCGCCCAAAAACGCCCTCGCCCAAGGCAAAAGCCGATGCGGTGACTGCGGGCTGCGCCAAATACGCAGTGAGTGCATCGCGCATGACTTCGCTGATGCTGCGGCCTTCTTGGGCGCACCGCTGGCGAAGGGATTTTTCTAAAGGGTCAGGTAGTTTGACGGTGGTGGTCATGGCAAGCTCTCGCGTAATAAAAATATTATTACCAATCAAACCCTCCCTGTAAAGAGCGGCATCAGTCCACCCAATCCCAAGACTGCAAAAGGTAATCCCCATCGAGCTGACGCCACACCGTGACGCTGACGTTTCTAGGGGCACCGTCCAGTGTCACTTGAAGCTGCAACTGAAAGTTGAGGCCCGCCACCACCTGCTGGCGGGCTTGGGTAACTTCTTTGTAAAGCACCCGCGCCTTGTTTTGCACCGCAAAAGTCTGCACCGCAAAGCGCGCAGCTTCTCGCACATCGTGGCCGAATGGGTCGGTGGGCGCCGAAGCGCCTGCCCTGGCTTGGGTGGGCGGTACATCCACAGACTTGTCGTGACTGCAAGCACTGACCCAAACCAAAGCCAAGAAAAACAAGACTTTCAGCAAAGTCGATTCCAATCCCTCAGCCCAGCGGCTTGAAGAGTTCGTTCAAGTCCGACTCGCCAAACAGCGGCTCTTTGCGCTGCACCGCGCCTGAATACATGTCTTGCGCCAGTTGCGCTTTGCGCTCTTGCAGGGCCAGCATGCGCTCTTCAATCGTGCCTTGGGCCACCAGTTTGAGCACCCAAACACTTTGGGTTTGGCCGATGCGGTGGGCACGGTCGGTGGCCTGGTTTTCCACGGCAGGGTTCCACCACGGGTCGTAATGGATCACGGTGTCGGCCTGCGGCAGGTTCAGGCCCACGCCCCCTGCTTTCAGACTGATCAGGAACAGCGGCACTTGCCCGCTGGTGAACTGGTCGATGATGGCGTCGCGGTTTTTGCTTTGGCCGGTGAGCTTGACCCAAGGGATGCCCAAGCGCGGTAACTCTTGCTCAATCAAACCCAGCATTTGGGTGAACTGCGAGAACAGCAAAATCTTGCGGCCCTCGGCCACCATCTCGGGCAGCATGTCCAGCAGTTGCTCCAGCTTGGCCGATTGCTGCACCTGGCTGGCCGCGCCCAATTTGAGCAGGCGCGGGTCGCAACACACTTGGCGCAGCTTGAGCAGCGCATCCAAAATCGTGATTTGAGATTTAGCCAAACCTTGCGCGTTCAGGGCATCGCGCACAGTTTTTTCCATGCCCAAACGGATGGTTTCGTACAGATCAGCCTGTTGACCTTGCAGCGGCACAGGCATCAGGGTCTCGATTTTGGGTGGCAGCTCGCTGGCTACCACGTCTTTGGTTCGGCGCAGCATGAAGGGGGTGATGCGCTTGCGCAGCTGGTCCATTTTCTCGCTGTTGCCTTGGCGTTCAATCGGGTTGCGAAACAACTCGCCAAAACGCTTTTGGCTACCCAAAAAACCCGGCATCAAAAAGTGAAACAAGCTCCACAACTCGCCCAAATGGTTTTCCATGGGTGTGCCCGACAGGCACAGGCGGTACGCAGCGGGAATGTCGCCCACGGTTTGCGCGGCGTGGGTGTTGGCGTTCTTGATGTTTTGCGCTTCGTCCAGCACCAGCAAGTGCCAGTCAATCGCCATCCACAGCTCGCGATCGCGGTGCAGCAAAGAGTACGGCGTGAGGACAATGTCAAAGCCACTGAGGTCTTGCGCGGTCTCATGCCGCAACAGGCCGTGGTGGATGTGGGTGCGCAGACCGGGGCAAAAGCGAGCCGCTTCGCGCTGCCAATTGCCCAACAAACTCACAGGGGCCACGATCAACGCGGGTTGCGTGAGGCGACCGGCTTCCTTTTCGGTCAGGATGTGCGCCAGCGTCTGCAGGGTTTTGCCCAAACCCATGTCGTCGGCCAAGATGCCAGCCAGCTGGTGCGTGCGCAAAAACTGCAACCAGTTCAAGCCCTGCTGCTGGTATGGCCGCAAGGTGGCTTGCAAGCCAACGGGGACGGGCACCTCAGGCAGGCTTTCGAGGCCGCGCATTTGCTGCACCAGATTCATCAGACTTTGCGCGCCCGCCCAGGCAACGCCTTCACCCAAAGAGGCTGCAGTGCGCAAGGCTTCAAGGCGCGACAGGCGCAGCTCATCACCGCTCCAATCATGGCCGCGCTCGGAGACCAGTTCCATGAGCGTGGTGAGCCAAGGCTCGATTTTTGCGGTGGGTAACTTAACGAAGCCCTCGCCTTGCAAGTCGGGCAGGTACAAAAACGGCGGCAAGGCGGCCTTTTCACCCTCGGCAGTCGCGCTGCTGATTTTGGCCAGCGTTGTCAAAATGGTGGGCACCCAAGGCAGGATGTTCACCCGTTTACCATCGATGTCCATGCCGAGCGACAAGTCAAACCAGGGCGAGGTTTCTGGCGCTTCCTCGTCACCGGACAAGTCGATGTGCACGTCGTCTGCCTGGCGCAACCAGGCGGTAGCGCCCGAGATGAAGTTCACAACCAGACCCACATGGCGCAGGGGTGCAAAGTCGTTTTCGATCCACTCCAGCCAGGGCTGCTGCGACTGCTCGGGCGGCAACACCAGCATGTTGGCGTCGAAAGTGACCAGCCCCAAAGCAGCGACCGAATCCCAGACTTTGCGCTCAGTGGGCAGGTCGCGCAGCAACATGCGGGCTTGCAGGCCTTGACCGACCAAGACGCGGTTTTGGGTACCCGGCCAAAAGCCACGGTGGCCGTCGTAATCAAAGGTCAATTCGGCCAAAAACAGCCCCTGCAAACCACGGTCTGCGGGGTTCACGGGTGCGATCTCGAGCACCGCACGGGGCTTGACGCCCCGGATTTCGGGCATCTTCTGGATCACGGGCGGCAAAGGCACGGGGCCCAAGCGCTCCAGCAATTGGTTTTGGAACTTGAACGCCACGCTTTCGGGCATCACGGGCGAGTTGGACAACACTTGCAGCTCGTTGGCGCTCAGGCCCTGCGTGTCCAATGGGCCACAAAGGCCTTGCACCGTGTCCATGAAAAATGGCGGCTGGTTCAAACCGTACACCACACCTGCGCGCAGCGCTTGCATGCTCAGCTGCCAGCCATCGGGCAAGTGGTCTTGCCCCTTGACCTCGCGCCACGTTCCCACCAATGCTTCTGGCGCGTCTTGCCAGCGCAAGGCGATGCCATCGTCCGAGATCAAACGACCGGTTTGGCTGCACAGCTGCAACAACAATTGGCCCGGCATGCCCTGCAGCTTGACCTCATTTTGAAAACCATACGAGCTGAAGCTGCTGGCTGCAGGACAGGCCTTCAACAGGTCAAAAATATCGCGGTCCAGCGGACTGCTGGTTTGCCAGATCGGGTCGTGTGGCGAAGGTTCGCTGCTCAGCTTTTTGGCTTTGCCCCACTCCCCATTGCGCTTTTGTGCGGCGCGTTTCACAGCCAAGTGGAATACGGGTTTGTAAGCGGTTTGCACCACGGACAGGCTGTAGACAAACTGATCATGCGTGCTGCCTGGCAAGGTGTAAGCGGCTGGACCATTGGCGTTTTCCAGGCGTGTCAGCCAGTCACGCACTTGGTATTCGGCGTGGCTCAGGGCCCGCTCTTTTTCCATTTGCGAGCGGCGCTCCAGCACTTCGGGTGAGGGGCCGTTTGGTCCCCATTCGTTGAGCAGCGCCAAGCCTTGCATGGAGGCCAAGATGCCCAGAGCCGCACCGTGCTTGCAATAACGCCCTACCGGGCAAGTGCAGCCGCTGCGCCACTCGCTCAGGTTGCCACCCGCACTGACACGCAGCTCGGCATTGACCGAGTAGGGCTGCACCTCATTGCCTTGCACCTGGCCCTGCAAACGCCAGCCGTCGCCATCGGGCGAAAGCTGTGAAGACAAAACCTTGTCTTGCAGGTACAGCGTGGTACCGCGGGACCAAGCGCCCTGGTCAAAGTAAAAAGCCAGTTGCGAAGGCGGGAACCACTGAGCCGGGTTGTTGGACTTCATGCGGGGCCGCTCAACCCAGCCACTTGCGGGCGTTTTGCCACACGCGCAGCCACGGGCTGCTGGAGGCAATGTCGCCGCTGGTCCAGCTCATCTGCACATTGCGAAACACACGTTCCGGGTGCGGCATCATGGCCGTGAAGCGCCCGTCGCCGGTGGTCACGGCCGTCAGACCGCCCGCACTGCCGTTGGGGTTGAAGGGGTACTGCTCGGTGGCTTGGCCGTGGTTGTCCACAAAGCGCATGGCCGCAATGGCCTGCGCCGCG
>JBIKSF010000079.1:0-9642 GCA_044348785.1 Limnohabitans sp. | reverse complement strand
ACTTCGTCCACCCTGGGCAAAGACAAAGACAATAAAAAAGCGCGTGGTGTGGCACCACAGGCGGCCAAGTCACTCAGGTTGACGGCCAAAGCCTTGTGGCCCAAATCGTGGGGGTTGACGGTCGAGAGAAAGTGCCGACCTTCGACCAACATATCAGCAGACAGGGCCAATTGGTGGCCTGGACTGGGTGTCCAGATGGCGCAGTCGTCACCAATGCCGACATCCGCTTGCCGCGCAGCAAGTTTGAAAAACCGTTCGATCAGCTCAAATTCACCCATGGGGCAGAGCTTAACCGAGAGTCAAACCGAGAGCGACATCAATGCAAGGTTCGACCACCGGGGATGGCGCTGGAAGCATCAAGAACGAAAGTGCCAATGGGGGCATCAAATCGGTGACCGTCCTCCGCCACGAAAAAGTAGCTGCCGTGCATGGTGCCACTGGCTGTGCGAATGCGGCAGCCGCTGGTGTACTGAAATGATTCGCCAGGCCTAAGCAAGGGTTGTTGACCGACCACACCAAGGCCCTTGACTTCCTCGCTGTGTCCACGCTCATCTTGAATGACCCAGTGGCGCGAAATAAGCTGAACAGGAACACGGCCTGTATTGGTGACCGTGACGGTGTAAGCGAAGGCGAAAATATCCTCTTGAGGATTGCTTTGGTCTGCCATGTATTGGGGCAGCACATCAATTTGAACGGTGTGGGCGGACATGCGTACATGTTAACTGCGACAATTAAGCCATGACGACGACCTACCGCATTGCCCCTTCCATCCTCTCGGCTGATTTCGCCCGCTTGGGCGAGGAAGTCAAAAGCGTCATTGACGCCGGTGCAGACTGGATTCATTTTGACGTGATGGACAACCATTACGTGCCCAACCTCACCTTCGGCCCCATGATCTGCCAAGCCCTCAAGCCGCATGCCAAAACGGCATCCGGCGTGGCCGTGCCGATCGATGTGCATTTGATGATCTCGCCAGTGGATGCGCTGGCAGCGTCTTTTGCCGAGGCCGGAGCGGACCTGATCAGTTTTCACCCCGATGCCAGCGCCCATGTGCACAGAAGCATCCAGGCCATCAAAAGCAAAGGCGTCAAGGCCGGTTTGGTGTTCAATCCAGCCGAACCCCTTGATGTGCTGGAGTGGACCATTGATGAAATCGACCTGATCCTCATCATGAGCGTGAACCCCGGCTTTGGGGGCCAAAGCTTCATCGATTCGGCCTTGCGCAAGGTCGAGCTGGCACGCCAATGGATCGAGCGAAGCGGCCGGGACATTCGCCTCGAAGTGGACGGGGGGATCAAGGCCGACAACATCCGCCGCGTGGCCGATGCCGGGGCGGACACTTTTGTGGCGGGCAGCGCCATCTTTGGTAAACCCGATTACAAGGGCGTGATCGACCAGATGCGCGTCGCTTTGGGTTAACGCCATGAAAGCCATGCAGGATCTGCTAGAGGTCGATGCGGTCATTTTTGACTTGGATGGCACCTTGGTGCACACCTTGGGCGACTTTCAGGTGGCCTTGCACCGCACCATGGCCGATTTGGACTTGCCCCCCGTGCCAGATGCGCTCATCGAGCAAACCATTGGCAAAGGATCCGAGCACCTGATCCGCACTTTGCTCGCGCATCAAATCAACCGGCCTGAAGTCAAGGGCGTGGGCCAGGCTTGCCCAGCACTGTCGGTGGACGCCCTTTTTGGCCGCGCCTGGCAGCGCTACCAGCAACACTATTTGTCGATCAATGGTCAGTTTGCCGATGTTTATCCTGGCGCTTTGGAGGCGCTCGAAAAATTGGCGGCTCAGGGTGTGCCCATGGCCTGCGTCACCAACAAGCCCTTGGCATTTGCCCAAGCCTTGCTGAAAGAAAAGTCACTGACGCACTTCTTTGGCCCCGTGTTTGGGGGGGACAGTTTCCAGCGCAAAAAGCCCGATCCCTTGCCCTTGCTCAAAACCTGTGAGGCGCTGGGCACAGCAGCAGAGCGTACCTTGATGGTGGGGGATTCCAGCAACGACGCGAAGGCGGCACACGCTGCGGGCTGCCCGGTGGTGCTGGTCACTTACGGCTACAACCATGGTCAGCGTGTGCAAGACACACCTGCCGCTGCTTGGTTGGATACGCTGGCCGACTTGCCAGAACGGTTACAAACCAAGATCCGGTGAAAACCGTCTGCCTGGCTTTGCTACACTTGGCAAATCATGTTCATCATCCACAGCCACCTCAGCGCAGCCTACCTGCCGAGCCATTCCTCCGCGGAAGGCCGGGGAGCCTGGCCCTGGCGTCGGCCAGCCTGACCCCATCGATTGCGGCTTGCCCGCCACCCGCGCCCGACTGCATACGCGAAATGACCGGGCACCTGGATGAATGAAAAGCACCTCTGCCGAGGTCGCTGAGCGCTTAGGAGGCGCTAACCTGTGATCACCGAACTTGAATTCAAAAGCCTGGCCAGCCAAGGCTACAACCGCATTCCCCTCATGCTCGAGGCCTTTGCGGACCTGGAAACTCCCCTGTCGCTTTACCTGAAGCTGGCTCATACCAAGGACAACGGCAAGTACAGCTTTTTGCTCGAATCGGTGGTGGGCGGTGAGCGTTTTGGGCGCTACAGCTTCATCGGTCTGCCCGCACGCACGCTGTTGCGCGCCAGCGGTTTTGGTGCCGATGCCAAGACCGAAGTGGTGCACGATGGCGCGGTCATCGAAACGGCCACCGGCAACCCGCTGGACTTCATCGAGCAGTACCAAAAGCGTTTCAAGGTGGCCTTGCGGCCCGGTTTGCCACGTTTTTGTGGCGGCCTAGCGGGCTACTTTGGTTACGACGCGGTGCGTTACATCGAGAAAAAACTCGAGAAAACCTGCCCGCCCGATACCCTCGGCACGCCCGACATCTTGCTGCTGCAGTGCGAAGAACTCGCGGTGATCGACAACCTGTCGGGCAAGCTCTACCTCATCGTTTATGCGGATCCCGCAACGCCCGAGGCCTATGTGGGTGCCAAAAAACGCTTGCGTGACTTGAAAGAGCAGCTCAAGTATTCGGTCAGCGCTCCGGTCGTCAAAGCCAGCCAGTCTTACCCTGCCGAGCGGGACTTCGCCAAGGCCGATTACATCGCGGCTGTGGAAAAAGCCAAAGAGCTGATCGCAGGCGGCGATTTCATGCAGGTGCAAGTGGGGCAACGCATCAAGAAGCGTTACACGGAAAGCCCGCTGTCCTTGTACCGGGCGCTCCGCTCGCTCAACCCCAGCCCCTACATGTACTTCTACAACTTCGGCGACTTCCATGTCGTCGGGGCCAGCCCCGAGATTCTGGTGCGCCAGGAGCAAACCGAAGAGGGCGCCAAAGTCATCATCCGTCCACTGGCTGGCACACGTCCACGCGGCGCAACGCCCGAAAAAGACAAGGCTGCAGAACAGGAATTGATCAACGACCCGAAAGAGCGGGCCGAGCATGTGATGCTGATCGACCTGGCCCGCAACGACATTGGCCGCATCGCCCAAATTGGATCGGTGAAAGTGACCGAAGCCTTTGTCGTCGAGCGCTACAGCCATGTGATGCACATCGTGAGCAACGTCGAAGGCGTGTTGAACGAGGGCATGAGCAACATGGACGTGCTCAAAGCCACCTTCCCGGCAGGTACTTTGACCGGTGCCCCCAAGGTGCATGCGATGGAGCTGATCGACCAGTTCGAGCCCGTCAAGCGCGGCATTTACGGCGGCGCTTGTGGTTACATCAGTTATGCCGGGGACATGGACGTGGCCATTGCGATTCGCACCGCCGTCATCAAGGACCAAACCCTGTATGTGCAGGCGGCTGCGGGTGTGGTAGCCGATTCGGTGCCCGAGATGGAGTGGCGCGAAACCGAACACAAGGCGCGTGCCTTGTTGCGGGCGAGCGAGTTGGTCGAAGAAGGCTTGGAGTGATCATGGCAAAGAAAATCAAACTCCTGATGGTCGACAACTACGACTCGTTTACTTTCAACATCGTACAGTACTTCGGTGAGCTGGGTGCAGAGGTTGAGGTGTTTCGCAACGACGAAATTACCCTGGAAGGCATAGCAGCGCGTCAACCTGATCGCCTGGTGATTTCGCCGGGCCCGTGTTCGCCAGCCGAGGCTGGCATTTCGGTGGCGGCCATCCAGCACTTCGCGGGAAAATTGCCCATTCTGGGCGTGTGCCTGGGGCACCAAAGCATTGGCGCGGCCTTTGGCGGAAAAATTGTTCGGGCGCAAGAATTGATGCACGGCAAGACCAGTGTCATCACCACCACTCAACAAGGCGTGTTCGCCGGTTTGCCCGAAAAATTCACTGTCAACCGCTACCACTCGCTGGCCATTGAGCGGGCCAGTTGCCCTCCGTGCCTCAAGGTCACGGCCTGGACCGACGATGGCGAGATCATGGGCGTGCGCCACACCGAGCTCGACATCGAGGGCGTGCAGTTTCACCCGGAATCCATCCTCACCGAGCATGGCCACGCCATGCTCAAGAACTTTCTGGAGCGGCCATGATCGATTTGCGCAGCGACACCGTCACCCAGCCAACCGCCGCCATGCGCAAGGCTATGCTGGCAGCACCCTTGGGTGACGATGTGTTTGGCGACGACCCCACGGTCAACGCCTTGCAGGAATATATCGCTCAGATCACCGGCAAAGAAGCGGCGCTGTTCATGCCTTCGGGTACGCAGAGCAACCTGTGCGCCCTGATGGCACATTGCGAGCGGGGCGACGAGTACATCGTGGGGCAAAACGCCCACACTTACCGCTACGAAGGCGGCGGCGCGGCCGTGCTGGGCAGTATTCAGCCGCAGCC
The DNA here is from genome assembly GCA_044348785.1 of Limnohabitans sp. Lineage (GTDB taxonomy): Bacteria > Pseudomonadota > Gammaproteobacteria > Burkholderiales > Burkholderiaceae_C > Limnohabitans_A. Next base: position 4,850 of record JBIKSF010000079.1, on the reverse strand, counting down.
CCTGGCGCAAAGCAAAGTAGGCGAAATGGCGCTGGCCGACATCGTCGCAGCCATCAAACCCATCGATTGCCACTTTGCCCGAACACGCTTGCTGGCGCTGGAAAACACCTGGAACGGCCACCCCATGTCGCAAGACTACTTAGCACAAGCCACGGGTCTGGCCAGACAGCATGGCTTGGCCGCGCATCTGGACGGCGCACGGCTGTTCAATGCAGCCGTGGCACAGGCCGAAGGCGGATCGGTCACGGCCAGCGTGCGCCGCATCGTTGACCACTTCGACAGCGTGTCCGTGTGCTTCAGCAAGGGCTTGGGCGCACCCGTGGGCTCGGCCTTGTGCGGCTCGCGTGAATTGATCGCCAAGGCGCTGCGTTGGCGCAAGGTGCTGGGTGGTGGTTTGCGTCAATCCGGTGTGTTGGCCGCCGCGGCTTTGTACTCACTGGACCACCATGTCGATCGGCTGGCCGATGACCATGCTTTGGCCCGTCGTCTGGCACAAGGCCTGCAGGGCATTTCCGGCTTGGCCGTCCGATCGGCGCAGACCAACATCGTGTTTGTGGACGTGGCCGATGGCCGAGGCCCGGCGCTGCTGGAGGCTTTGAAAGCCCAGGGTGTTTTGGCCACGGGGCTGATCGGTTTGCGGTTCGTCACGCATCTGAATGTGGATGCCGCAGGCATTGACCATGCTGTGGCGTGCATCCGCCGTTTCATACAAACTTCTGCGGGCGATACGGCGCAAGGCCTCTCCCGTTCAGGCGTTTATTGATTTTCCAAAACATGCCAGACGCTCAGCAACTTTGGATGTTCATGGCCGCGGGCGTGTTGCTCAACCTCACTCCCGGGCCTGACGTGCTTTTCATCGTCAGCCAGTCTCTGCGTAGCGGTGTGCGCGCTGGTGTGGTGGCTGCATGGGGTATTACGGCCGGGTGTTTTGTGCATGTGGGGGTTGCAGCCTGTGGTGTCGGTGCTTTGCTGGCCACTTCTGCGAATGCATTCAATGCCGTCAAATGGCTGGGGGCGGCTTATCTGACGTGGATCGGCCTGCGCATGTTGTGGGCCACAACCAAGTCAGGTGGTTTGGCGTGGGACATTGGCTCTGGCCTGTCAACCCAAGTGACAAGTGACCAGACGTCCGAGTTTTCTCACCTGCGTTGGGTTTTCCTCAAGGCGTTCGCCACCAATGTCTTGAACCCCAAGGTGGCCCTGTTTTTTTTGGCCTTCGTGCCGCAATTCATTCCGGCCCAAACGGCTGATCCCGCCTGGATCTTCGTGGCGCTCGGTTGTTTGTTCAATTTCAATGGCCTGTTGATCTGCATGGGCTGGGCGCTGGCGGCCAGTTGGTTGTCGCAACGCTCACGTGGGTTACAGCGTGGCCTGCAGCACCTGGACCGCTTGGCGGGTTGCCTGTTTGTGGGCTTCGGCTTCAAACTGGCGCTGACTGAGGCGCCCGTGCATTGACGCTTTCAAACTCTTCGATTCATCGCAAGGAAATTCCCATGCCTATCACCCCACAGGAAGCGTTGCAGCGCACCATTGAGCACCGCGAAATTTTTCACGATGAGATGCTCCACCTCATGCGCATGATCATGAATGGCGAGCTGTCACCTGTCATGACCGCAGCGCTCATCACCGGCCTGCGCGTCAAAAAGGAAACCATTGGCGAGATCACCGCCGCCGCGCAAGTGATGCGCGAATTTTCGACCAAGGTGCATGTGCCCGACCCCACGCACCTGGTGGACATTGTGGGCACAGGCGGTGACGGAGCCCACACCTTCAATATTTCGACCTGCGCGATGTTTGTGGCGGCTGCTGCTGGGGCCAAAACCGCCAAGCATGGTGGGCGCAGTGTCAGCAGCAAATCGGGCAGCGCCGACGTGGTGGAGGCCCTGGGCGGCAACATCAACCTCAAACCTGACCAAATTGCGCGTTCGATCGAAGAGGTGGGCATCGGCTTCATGTTTGCGCCCAATCACCACCCGGCCATGAAAAACGTGGCTCCGGTGCGTAAGGAGTTGGGTGTGCGCACGATTTTCAACATCCTGGGGCCCTTGACCAACCCGGCCAGCGCGCCCAACATCCTGATGGGTGTGTTCCACTCCGATCTGGTGGGTATTCAGGTGCGTGCGTTGCAACGCTTGGGTGCGGAGCATGCGGTGGTGGTTTATGGGCGCGATGGCATGGACGAGATCAGCCTGGGCGCGGCCACCTTGGTGGGGGAGCTCAAAAACGGCCAGATCACCGAATACGAAATTCATCCCGAGGACTTTGGTCTGACCATGGCCAGCAACCGGGCCCTGAGAGTGGACACGCCCGAGCAATCCATGGACATGTTGCGCGGTGTGCTGGACAATGAGTCTGGCGCAGCCCGCGACATCGTCATGATCAATGCGGGCGCTGCCTTGTATGCCGCCAATGTGGCCAGCAGCATGGCCGATGGTTTGGCGCGTGCCCGTGTGGCCATCGAATCGGGTGCGGCCAAAGCCAAGCTGGCGCAGTTTGTGGCTTTTGGCCAGAAGGCGTCTTGATTCCTATGGTGGGACGAAGGAGCCTAGATCACTTTTGGCGTGTCCTCACTGTTTGTGGTCGTGGCTCGGGTGATGCGCCGCGTCTTTGTTCGTATTTTGAAAACCGGTGCCGCCGAGCCCGCACAGAAAGAAAATCATGAGTGACATCTTGGACAAAATCGTCGCGGTCAAACGCGAAGAGGTGGCGGCGGCCCTGAAGCAAAAATCGCTGGCCGTGGTGCGTGCCGATGCCGAAAGCCGCGTGCTGACCCGAGACTTCGAAGGTGCGATGCGCGCCAAGATCGCTGCCGGCCAAGCGGCTGTGATTGCCGAAATCAAAAAGGCCAGCCCGTCCAAAGGCGTGTTGCGGGCGGAATTCATCCCGGCCGATATTGCCCAAAGCTATGCCGAGTTCGGGGCAGCTTGCCTGTCGGTGTTGACGGACAAGCAATTCTTTCAAGGCAGTGTGGATTACCTCAAGCAAGCCCGCGCCAGTTGTGACCTGCCGGTGCTGCGCAAGGACTTCATGATCGATGCCTACCAGGTGTACGAAGCCCGTGCCATGGGAGCCGACGCTATCTTGCTGATTGCCGCGTGCCTGGACGATGCCCACATGGCCGAGATGGAAGCGGTGGCCCGCAGTCTGGACATGGCGGTGCTGGTGGAGGTACACGACAGAGCTGAACTCGAACGAGCCCTGAAGTTGAAAACAAGGCTGGTCGGCATCAACAACCGCAACCTGAAAACCTTCGAGGTGTCCTTGCAGACCACCTTGGACATGTTGACCGATGTGCCGGCCGACCGATTGTTGGTCACTGAAAGCGGAATTCAAACCCCGGAAGATGTCCGGCGCATGCGCGAGGCCCAAGTCAACGCCTTCCTCGTGGGCGAGGCTTTTATGCGTGCCACTGAGCCCGGCGAAGCCTTGGCAAAACTCTTTAGCTGATGTCCAGCGTGACGGGGCAGCAAAGTCTGGGGTTTGAAGAGGCGTCTGGAGCGCCCCGCCAAGGGCTGAATTGGCCAGCGGATCTTCAAGGTCTGGACGAGGGGTGGCGACCCTTGGTCCACACCTTTCTCAATTCCGAGACGGGGTTCGCCTTGTCCAAGCGCTTGACCGATGCGGTGCATGCTGGGCAAACCATTTACCCGCCCGAACCCTTTCGGGCGCTGAGCATGACACCTTTGAGCCAGGTGAGGGTGGTGATTCTGGGGCAAGACCCGTATCACGGGCCGGGCCAAGCAGAAGGCCTGGCCTTCTCGGTGGCGCCGGGTGTTCGCATACCGCCCAGTTTGCGCAATATTTTCAAAGAGCTGCAGCGAAGCCTGGGCGTCCCCATGCCTACGGATGGTTCTCTTGTGCGCTGGGCGCGGCAAGGGGTCTTGCTCCTCAACACCTGTTTCACGGTACAGGCTGGGCAAGCGGGTGGCCATGCTCGCTGGGGCTGGGAGGTTTTGAGCGATCAGTTGGTTAGAACTGTTGCCCAAAGTGCAAGACCGGTGGTGTTCATGTTGTGGGGCACGCAGGCCCAGGTCAAAAAAACCTTGATCGAACAAGCCGGAAGCACAGATCGGCATTTGGTTTTGATGGCAAACCACCCCTCACCACTTTCGGCCCTGCGCCCCCCCATCCCGTTTGTAGGCTGTGGTCATTTTGTAAAGGCGAATGCGTTTTTGACGCAATGCGGCGAAAAAACTATTGAGTGGTGAAAATTTTGTGAGTCAGCTTGCAGGGGTTCACAAAAAGATGGCATAATCTAAGACTCGCTTCTGGAGGGGTGCCCGAGTGGCTAAAGGGGGCAGACTGTAAATCTGTTGGCTTACGCCTACACTGGTTCGAATCCAGTCTCCTCCACCAGCAAACTGTCTTTTGGCAGTTGACGAGAGCATTTGGAAATGGTTTCCAAGCATTGGCGTTGCATCCACTCGTGCGGCGCAATCAGTGCGGGAGTAGTTTAATGGTAGAACCTTAGCCTTCCAAGCTAATGACACGGGTTCGATTCCCGTTTCCCGCTCCAGTCAATTGCTTGAGTTTGTTAGAAGTTTTGCCCTTGTGGCTCAGTGGTAGAGCACTCCCTTGGTAAGGGAGAGGTCGCGGGTCCGATTCCCGCCAAGGGCACCAGTTTTTGGGCGCGCAATGAAAGTTGTGCGCCTTCTGTCTTGGTTGTTGACCACTACTTTTCGGAGTCGAAGATATGGCAAAAGAGAAATTCGAGCGGACCAAGCCCCACGTCAACGTGGGCACCATCGGTCACGTTGACCACGGCAAAACCACCCTGACTGCCGCCATCACCACTGTGTTGGCTCAAAAGTTCGGCGGTTCGGCCAAAGCGTACGACCAGATCGACGCTG
>JBIKSF010000012.1:0-30746 GCA_044348785.1 Limnohabitans sp. | reverse complement strand
ACGACCCCATGGGCTGCGGCATTGGCGAGCGCGTGATGATCACCATCGGCGCACCCGCCGCTTGGTGGTTTGCACCGGCCCACCCGCGTGTGGTGGCCGATGCGCTCATCATCGCCTCGCTCGATGACTACGACACCCCTACACCGATGCGCTGAGCGCAACGACTTTTTTTCCTTCACCCTTTCCCTCAACCCTTTCTTTTTTAACCCCTCAAGGAGACTCTCATGTCACAAGCTATCGGAATGATCGAAACCAAAGGTTATGTTGCTGCTTTCGCTGCTGCTGACGCCATGGTCAAAGCCGCCAACGTCAACATCGTTGGTAAAAAAGAAGTCGGTGGCGGTCTCGTCGCCATCATCGTTTCGGGCGACGTGGGTGCCGTCAAGGCCGCCACCGAAGCCGGTGCTGAGGCCGCAGGCGCGATCGGTGAAGTGGTGTCTTGCCACGTCATCCCACGTCCACACGCTGACGTATCCAAAGCCTTCGACGGCAAGTGATCGCAGGCTGTTGCAGATAAGGAGGCCGCATGGCCACAACTAAAAAAACCGCAGCGCCTGTCAAGCCGGCTGCTGAGCTTCGGGTTTACCTGACGCTCACCGACCTGCAGCCCCAGTTCTCCTCGTGGATGAGTTCGCCCTTGGGCGCTCGCGGCTACGTGGCGATGCAAGGCACCAACGCGCTGCTGGTGGAGATCGCCCCCGGGCTGTCCATCCAGCGCGTGATTGACTTGGCTCTGAAGGCCGAGCCCACGCTGGAGCCGGGCATCCTGGCCGTCGAGCGGCAGTTCGGTGTGTTGGAGTTGCACAGCAACGACAGCGCGGCACTGCAGCGCGCAGGCCAAGTCATACTGGACTGGATGGGGGCCAAGGCCCAAGACCAGCTGCGCCCGCATCTGCTGTACAGCGACATTCTGGAAGACGTGACCGATAAGCACGCCGTGCTGATGAACCGGACACGCCAAGCCAGCATGGTGTTGCCCGGACAGAACATGCTGCTGATGGAAGTGGCCCCGGCCCTGTTTGGTGCCCACATGGCCAACGAAGCCGAAAAGGTTGCACCCGACTTGACCCTGGTCGAGTGCAGCATGATCGGCGCCAGCGGCCGCATGTACCTGACCGGTAGCATGGCTTCGCTTGAAAAAGCCAAGGCCCATGTGGAGCAACTGCTCTCGGAGATTCCGGGGCGCGGCTGATCTTCTAAAAGCTACCCCCGAGCCCGACACGGTCTAAACCCACGCCTTGCATTCGCAGGGCGTGGGTTTTTTTCAGCCGATTTCGGCTATCAGTTCGATCTCGACGCAAGCACCCATCGGGATTTGCGCCACGCCAAATGCGCTGCGAGCGTGGGCGCCTGCCTGTGCGCCAAACACCTGCCCCAGCAATTCACTGCAGCCATTCGTGACCAAGTGCTGTTCGGTGAAGTCACCGGTCGAGTTGACCAAGCTCATCACTTTGACAATGCGCTTGACCTTGTTCAGGTCGCCCACTGCAGCGTGCAAGGTGCCCATCAAATCAATGGCCACGGCGCGAGCAGCTTGTTGGCCTTCGGCTGTGTTGATGTTTTTGCCCAGTTGGCCAACCCATGCTTTGCCATCTTTTTTGGCGATGTGGCCCGACAGGAAAACCAGGTGGCCTGTTTGCACAAAGGGCACATAGGCTGCTGCGGGAATGGCCACGGGTGGCAGCTCGATGTTCAGGGATTTCAAGGTGTCGTAAACGCTCATGGTGTGGGCTCGTTGTGTGGATGGGTGGGTGGTTTTGGTGGTCGACTTGCGTCGTTGAGCGATTGTCGCCCAAACGAATTTTCATTCACAGCAGCACACAAAACGGAAGATACGCCTAAATTGAATTAAAAAGTATGCTCCCAAGAAATCTTGAGCGTTCAACCATTCCAGCGCATTCGGGGAGGATGTCATGTACCTCGTTTTAAGTGAGCACCCAAGCCAAATCTTCAAGCTGCGGGATTGTCCATGAGCGCGCGCTCAGGGCAAGGTTTGTTTTTAGGTCTCCTGGCATGGTGTGCTGGGATCGCGTTGCAACTGCAGCAAGAAACACTTTGGGCCGTTTCGGCTTATGTTTCACTGGCATCTTTGGCGGGTGTCGCAGGTTGGTGGATCCACCGCCAAAAAACCAACTTTGGGCCCAGAACCGGCCTTGTACTGGGCGCGTTGGTCTGTCTGTCGTTTGCTGTCACGGGTCTGCATGCGTTGTCGCGGTCGCTGGCCATCGACCCCGCTCTGGAGGGGCAAGACTTGGACGTGGTGGGTGTGGTGCAAGCCATGCCCCAGCGGCAAGACGTGGGCTGGCGTTTTCGTTTTCGCATCGAGCAAGCCTGGCATGTTGAAAAATCAGGACAAAGCCGAGCCGTCGACTTGGACACCGAACTGCCCTCGCAGGTGTATTTGGGCTGGTATGGGCAAGAGGGCAGAAACGACAGCGGATGGAACCTGTCGGCATTGCCCGAGCCGGTGAAGGCGGGTGAGCGATGGCGACTGCGTGTCCGCTTGAAAGCGCCTCACGGCCATTTGAACCCCAAGGGTTTTGATTACGAGCTGTGGCTGTGGGAGCAAAACATTCGCGCCACCGGGTATGTCCGAACAGGCGTCAAAGACCCGAGTCCTGTGCGGCTGGCCAGCACGGGGCGTCACCCGATAGAAAGCTGGAGGCAGTCGGTTCGGGATCGGTTGCTGACCCATCTGACCGCGGTGCCCGGTGGTGCACCGTCAGCCCAACACAGTGGCGTGATCGCCGCCTTGGTCACGGGCGATCAGGCCGCCATCGAGCGAAGCGATTGGGACCTCTTTCGGGCCACCGGTGTGGCCCATTTGATGAGCATTTCAGGTCTTCATGTGACCATGTTCGCCTGGCTGGCTTCGCTGGTCGTGTCCTGGGGCTGGCGTCGGTCGGCGCTTTGGGGATTTGCCGGAGCCTTGCGTTGGCCCGCCCCTCAGGTGGGGGCGACGGCCGGGCTGGTGCTGGCAGGTTTTTATGCTTTGTTCAGCGGTTGGGGGGTGCCCGCGCAGCGCACGATGTGGATGTTGGCGGTGGTGGTGCTGCTCAAACTGTCGGCCCGGCTTTGGCCTGGGCACTTGGTCTGGGCTTTGGCCGGGGCGGTGGTGCTGACATGGGACCCTTGGGCCATGTTGCAGCCGGGCTTTTGGCTCAGTTTTGTGGCTGTTGGGATTTTGATGGCGACGAGCCATGTATGGGAGCCGGGTGAAAAACAGCCAGTTTGGGCAAGTGTTGTGTTAAGCCGTGCTGGGGCGTTGCTTCGGGAGCAGCTCATTGTCACAGTCGCCTTGGCACCGCTTGGATTGTTATTTTTTGGGCAGGTTTCTTTGGTGGGTTTGCTCGCCAATTTGCTGGCCATTCCTTGGGTGACTTTCTTGGTCACGCCATTGGCCATGCTGGGGGTGGTGTGGTCGGGTGCTTGGGATCTGGCAGTTTGGGCTTTGCAGCCGCTGACGATGGTGTTGTCTTGGATGGCTGCATGGCCCATGTCCTCTGTGTCTATGGCCATGGCGCCTTGGGGCTTCGCTGCTTTGGCCTTGGTTGGCGCCGTGGTGCTGGCGCTCAAAGCGCCCTTGTCTTGGAAGTTGCTCTGCCTGCCGCTGTTGTGGCCTGTTCTTTTTTGGCAAGCGCCCAGACCTGCGGTGGGCACTTTTGAGTTGTTGGCCGCTGATGTGGGCCAAGGCAACGCGGTGCTGGTGCGAACCGCACAACACAGCTTGTTGTACGACGCAGGGCCAAGTTATTCACCCGAAAGTGATGCGGGGCACCGGGTGTTGGTGCCCTTGCTTGCGCAGATGGGCGAGCGCCTTGACACCTTGATGCTGAGTCATCGGGATAGCGACCACACCGGGGGTGCGGCGGCGGTCTTGTCCATGCAGCCTCAGGCGGCGTTGTGGTCTTCTTTGGAAGACGGACACCCTTTGCACAGCCTGCGGCCTGGCTGGACGCGTTGCCAAGCCGGGCAATCTTGGGTCTGGGATGGGGTGCTTTTTGAGATCCTTTATCCACCTGCGCAAGCCGCTGGCACGACGTTGGACAAAAAAACAAAGCCCAATGCGCTCAGCTGTGTGCTGCGCATCAGCCACGGCAGGGCTTCAGCGTTGTTGGCGGGTGACATTGAGGCCCCTCAAGAGTTGGCACTGGTCGCGTCGGGCCTTGAGCCCGTGAACCTGCTCTTGGTACCACACCACGGCAGCAAGACATCATCCACTGGACCTTTCATTGAAGCCTTGAAGCCCCAAGTGGCTGTGGTTCAAGCCGGCTACCGCAACCGCTACGGCCATCCGGCAGAGCCTGTGGTTCAGCGTTACAAGGCCATGGGCATTGAGCTGGTTGAAAACACACGCTGCGGCGCTGCGCGCTGGGTCAGCTCAGCGCCGCAGATGGTTCATTGTGAAAGGGCTTTGTCTCGGCGGTATTGGCACCACACCGTCGCCCCTTGACTTGTGCAAGGGTGCGCTGGCAGGTGGTCAGCAGCTCAGTCGGAGAGCGTCAGCACCACGGGCGTGTGGTCGCTGGGCCGCTCGTTTTTGCGAGGCGCACGGTCGATCACGCAGGCGCTGGCTCGGGCCTTGAGGGCTGGCGAAATCAAGATGTGGTCGATGCGCAAGCCCCTGTTACGGCGGAAAGCGAACTCGCGGTAATCCCACCAGCTGTAGCTTTTTTCCGGTTGCTCAAACAAGCGGAAGCTGTCCGTCAGGCCCAGCCCGATCAGGGCTTGCAGCTTCTCGCGCTCGGCATCGGTGCAGTGGATCGTGCCTGCCAGAGCCACCGGGTCCCACATGTCGAGTTCATCAAAGGTGATGTTGTAGTCGCCCAGCAGCACCAGATTCGGGTGCTTTTGCATCTCGCTGCCCACCCAGTCCCGAAGCGCGTCGAGCCAGCGCATTTTGTAGACGAATTTGTCGCTGTCAGGCGCTTGGCCGTTCGGGAAATACGCACCGATCACACGCACCGTGCCCCCCGCGCCGTCGGGGTAGGTGGCCGCAATCACCCGCGACATGTCGTCTTCAAAGCCAGGGATGTTTTTCACCACATCCGCGCCTTCGGCTTTCGAGATCAGCGCTACCCCGTTGTAGGTTTTTTGGCCAAACCATTGCGCCTGGTAGCCCGCTTCTGCCAAAGCCGCAGCGGGGAACTTGTCGTCGGTCAGCTTGAGTTCTTGCAGGGCCAGCACCTCGGTCGGGTGGGCGGCCAGCCAGTCCAGCACTTGCGGCAGGCGCACAGACAACGAGTTCACATTCCAGGTGGCAATTTTCATGGGGGGATGGCGTCAAAAATCAGAAGTGGTGGGAGTTTAGCGGTGCCAAGCGCCTGTCAGGTGCTTGGCGCCATGGTGGGGGGTAAACACATGGCGTGGCGAATTCAAAAAATGGATTCATTTCGCGTTTCATGATGCGACACAATGATGCTTTTATGAATTTTGGCGCCCTGATGAACACCCCCCAGTCCCTAGAGTCCGTGCGAATGGATGTCCCAACAGACCACGATGTTCGTGAAGTCAGTGCTGCCACCGTCCATGCGTTCAACCAAGGCAACGCCCATTTCAAGGCAGGACAGTGGGCCGAGGCACGCGCCGCCTACGAAGCGGCCTTGATGGATGCCCCCCAAATGGAGCCGGCAGCGTTGCAATGGGTGCGCTGCCTGGTCTTGCTGGGCGACGAGGCCGCTGCGCGTGAGGGGTTTTTGCAGTTGCTCAAAGCTTTTCCGACCAATTACAGCGGCTGGCTGGAGGCTGGACATTTGTGCCGACAAATGGGGGTGCACCAGCAGGCGCTGGCCAGTTACAGCCGCGCCATCACGCTGGAGCCCCAACGGTTCGAGGCGCATTTGTCCATGGCCCGAGTGCTCGAAGACCAGGGGCACATGGAAACTGCCGCGACCGCATACCACCGCGCACTGTCGGCGGCGGGTGCCGACAAAAACCACCAAGTGCATTGGCGCATGGCCAAGTACCGCCTGGAGCGTGGTGATGCGCCGCGGGCGCTGGAGGCCATGCGTCAGGCCCTGCTGGTGATTCGCCTGCACAAGGAGCCGCAGGACGAAAACGAGCGCGCCGAGATGCAAATGGATTTGGGTGACATCTTCATGCGCCTGGGCATGACCGAGGACGGTCACCGGGCCTTTGAGCGGGCCAGCGTGGGCACGTCCGAGGCCACCTTGGTGCGGCTGGCCGATTTGTCGTTTCGCTACAACCTGTGGCAAGAAGCCCAGGCGGTGCTGCGGCGCAACGTCGAGTTGCACCCGGACAGTGACACTGCCCACTGGAACCTGGCCCATTCACTGGCGGAGAGCTGGCACATGCAAGAGGCGCTGGAGTCGCTGGCCAAGGCCGAGGCCCTTGCACCGCAGTCCGGGGCCAAGTCCATGCGCGCCAGCGTGGCAGGCCGCTCGGGCGACGCCGACATGGCCCTGACCTTGTACAAGGCGCTGGCCGACGAAGAGGGCCCCGGCTCCAAAATGCATTCCAGCGCGGCCATGAGCTCGCTCTACAGCGACAAGTTGAGCCCGCAAGAAGTGGCCGATTTGCACCGCGAGATGTTTGCCCACTTGGGCCAGAACGCCCGCGCGGTCAGCAGTTTCAAGAACGACAAGTCGCCTGATCGTCCTTTGCGTGTGGGCTTGGTGTCGGCCGACTTTCACCACCAGCACCCGGTCAACATCTTCATGCAGCCGGTGTTAGCGCGCCTGAACCCCCGGACGGTCGAAGTGACGATGTATTTCACGGGCGTGTCGTATGACGAGCAAACCCAGCTGGCCAAACGCCGTGTGGCGCGCTGGGTGGAGGCGACGAGCTGGAACGACAGTCAACTGTCGCGGCGCATCGAAGCAGACGGCATCGACATCTTGCTGGACCTGTCGGGCCACACCAGCATGCAGCGCATGAGTTTGTTCGGCCACCGCGCAGCGCCCGTACAAGCGACATTTTTGGGCTACCCCGGCTCGACCGGTGTGCCCAACATCGACTGGTTGATCGCCGACAAGGTGGTCGCCCCCGAGGGCAGCGAAGGCCTGTTCAGCGAGCAGGTGATGCGCTTGCCCCACAGCGTGTTTTGCTTTGCCCCCGAGGCCGACTACCCCTACCCGGACTATGGCCAGGCGCATGCCGAGCGCCCCTTGACTTTTGGCTCATTCAACAACGTGCCCAAACTCACGCCGCACACCGTCAAGTTGTGGGCGGCGGTGCTGCACGAGGTGCCCAATTCACGCCTCTTGCTCAAGGCCCCCAGCTTCAAGGACGAGGGCGCCATTGAGGCGTTTGCCCAGCGCTTCCAGGCTGAAGGGATCGCACGCGATCGTCTGGAGTTCCGTGGCCCGGTGGGGCTGACCGACATGATGGCCGAGTATGCCGATGTGGACATTGCCCTGGACACCGTCCCTTACAACGGCGGAACCACCAGTTTGCAGGCGCTGTGGATGGGTGTGCCGGTGGTCGTCAAGGCGGGCGGCAATTTTGTTTCCCGCATGGGGGCCAGCTTCATGAGCGCAGCCGGCCTGAGCGATTGGGTGGCGGAGTCCGACGCCGACTATGTGCGCATTGCGGCGAGCATGGCGCGTGACCGTCAGGCTTTGCTAACCCTCAAACGCGGTTTGCGCGAACGTCTGCAGGCCGCCCCAGCCTGGGACATCGACCAATACACCCGAGATTTTGAAAATGCGCTGCGCCAGATGTGGCTGGCGCATGCCCAGTCGGTCAGTGCGCTTGGTGGTAAGTCACAAAACTGAAGGCCAAGCCGCTGGCACCCACATGCGACTCGCGCGCTGTTTCTTGCCATGCCTGTGACAAGGTGGGTGCGAAAGCATCGCCTTCAAAGTCCGCGTCGATCTCGGTGACAACCGCTGAACTGGCCAGCGGCTCGGCTTGTCGGTAAATCTCGGCGCCGCCCATGATCCACGCATCGGGCGCGTTACCGCACAGGCGCATGGCGTCTTCGATGGATGCTGCACGCAATGCCCCATCGGAGCGCCAATCGGTCTGGCGGGTCACCACGATGTTGACCCGTCCCGGCAGCGGCCTAAAGCGTGCAGGCAGCGAGTCCCAAGTCTTGCGGCCCATGATGACCGGCTGGCCCAGCGTGACGCGCTTGAAGTGCGCCAGGTCTTCGGGCAGGTGCCAGGGCATTTGCCCGTCTTTGCCGATTGTGCCGTTGCGGGCGCGGGCGTATATCAGGTGCAACTTCATCTGGTCTGGTCTCAAACGGCCACTGGCGCTTTGATGGCCGGGTGGTGCTCATAGCCCAGCACCTCAAAGTCTTCGTATTCGTAATCAAAAATGGAGGCGGGCTTGCGCTTGATGTTCAGTGTGGGGTAAGCCATGGGTGCACGGCTCAGTTGCAGTTCCACCTGTTCATGGTGGTTGCTGTAGATGTGGCAGTCACCACCGGTCCAGATGAAATCACCCACGTCCATGTCGCACTGCTGCGCGATCATGTGTGTGAGCAGGGCGTAGCTGGCGATGTTGAAGGGCACACCCAAAAATATGTCGGCACTGCGCTGGTACAGCTGGCAGCTGAGCTTGGCTTTTTCACCAGGGTTTTGCGCTGGGGCCACATAGAACTGAAAGAAAGCATGGCAGGGCATCAAAGCCATCTTGTCCAGCTCGGCCACGTTCCAGGCGCTGACGATGATGCGGCGGCTGTCGGGGTTGCTTTTGAGCGTGTCCATGACCTGCTGGATCTGGTCGATGTGGCCACCGCCCGGCGTGGGCCAGTTGCGCCACTGCACACCATAGACCGGACCCAGGTCACCGTCTTCGCGTGCCCATTCATCCCAAATGGTGCAGCCACGCTCTTGCAGCCATTTCACATTGCTGTCGCCGCGCAAAAACCACAGCAGCTCGACAATGATGGCCCGCAAAAAAACCTTTTTGGTGGTCACCAGCGGAAAGCCCTCGTTCAGGTCAAAACGCATCTGGTGGCCAAACACGCTGCGCGTGCCGGTGCCGGTGCGGTCGCCTTTTTGCACACCCGTGGTGTAGACGTGGCGCATGAAGTCTTCGTACTGGCTGCGGACAGGGCGGTGAAGGTGAGCTGAGGTGGTCATGGGAAGTGAGTGTAAATGTTGCCGAATCAGGTCAGCACACGACCCGGGTTCAGGATGTTTTGTGGGTCCAGAGCTTGTTTGACCGCCCGCATCATGGCCAGCGCCGTGGGGTCTTTGTAAAGCGGCAGCTTGTTCACTTTTTGCTCACCCACGCCGTGTTCAGCGCTGATCGAGCCGCCAAAGCGTTTGACTTGGTCGAACACCAGGGCGTTGACCTTGTCTTCGAAGTCGCGCAAGAAAGCTAGGCCATCGGCCCCTTCGGGTGCTTGCACGTTGTAGTGCAGGTTGCCGTCACCCAAATGGCCAAAGTCCACCATGCGCACGCCGGGCACTTCACGCGCCAACAGGGCATCCGTCTCGGCCACAAAGGCCGGAATGCGTGAGACCGGGATGCTGATGTCGTGTTTGATGTTCAGACCTTCGGTCGCTTGGGCCAGGGTGATGCTTTCCCGGATGTGCCACAGGCCCTTGGCTTGTGTCAGGCTCTCGGCCACCACGGCGTCGCTCACGCAACCGGCTTCCAATGCGGCTTCGAGCAGGGCCTCAAACTGAGAGCGCGCATGCGCTTCGTTCTCGCTGTCGGAGTTTTCCAGCAGCACACACCAAGGCGTTTCTTGCCACAGCGGGACACGCAAGTGGGGGTAGTGCTTGTCTACCAGGCTCAGTGCAAATTGGCCCATGACCTCAAAGCCCGTCAGGCCTGGCCCCAGGCGCTGGTGGGCCAGGCCCAGCAGTTGCACGGCGGCTTCCATGCTGGGCACAGCGGCCCAAGCGGTCAGCTGCGCGGCGGGTTGGGGGTAGAGCTTCATGGTGGCAGCGGTGATGATGCCCAGCGTGCCTTCGCTGCCGATCATCAGGTTGCGCAGGTCATAACCCGTGTTGTCTTTGCGCAGACCCGTCAGGCCATGCCAGACCTCGCCTTGCGCGGTGACGACTTCGAGGCCCAGGCAGAGCTCGCGGGTGTTGCCGTAGCGCACCACTTGCGTGCCGCCCGCGTTGGTGCCCAGGTTGCCACCGATGGTGCAGCTGCCTTCAGCACCCAAACTCAAGGGGAACAAAAACCCGGCGTTTTCAGCGGCGGCTTGCAGGTTTTGCAGCACGCAACCGGCTTCCACCGTGATGGTCAGGTTGGCCGGGTCAATAGCGCGCACGGCGTTCATGCGGGTCATGCTCAGCACGATCTGGGTGCCCGAGCCGTCAGGCACGCCGCCCACCACCAGCCCGGTGTTGCCGCCTTGGGGCACGATGGGGGTGTTTGCGGCTAAACAAGCTTTCACCACGGCGGCCACTTGGGCCGTGTCGCCGGGGCGCACCACGGCCAGGGCACGGCCGTGCACACGTTTGCGCCAGTCTTGCTCCCAGGGGCTCAAGTCAGCGCCCGGGTCTTCATGGGTCAGCACGTTCGCCAGGCCACAAATTTGGCGCAATTGGGCGATCAGTGCAGTTTGGGCTTGGGACAAGGCGGTCATGGGCAAGGGCTTGCAGGTGTTGGCTGTCGCAGAGGACGGCAAGGTTCAGTCGCGTGGGACGGGCACAAAGTTGCCTGTAGCCTTTGCAGCTTTGAAGCGGATGCGCACATGCAAGGCGCAGGCCACAAACAAGGTGGTGCACAGCAAGGTTTGGACACCTGCCAGCGCGTTCGCAGGCCAAGGGTCACCCCATGCGCGCACCACGCCCTCAATGAAGTAAAGCCAGACCAGCATGCTGACCCAGCGGTAGGTGTACATGCGGTTTTTGAGCAGGCCCGCCAGCGGAACGCAAAGCGGCAAGACCTTGATCGCCCACCATGAGCCACCGGGACGCAAAGGCGCAAGCCAAAGTTCCCAAGCCAGGCCTAAAACGATGAGGCCGAGCAGGCTGCCCACGGCCATCCAGCGGGTGAAATCGACGCCAGCGGGGTTGTTTTCTGTGTTGGTGTTCATTGCGGTGGCATCATACCGGGCATGCCATCTTCCTTGTCCAATCTCTCATTAAGAGCCCATGCCGCCCTTTGGTGGCAAGAATTGTTGGTTTTTCCATGGCGTCAGATGGCGGGCGTTCTGGCTGAACGCTTTCGCGATGCCCGCCTGGGCGTGAGCGCCAGCTCGCTCACCTTCACCACCGTGTTGGCCTTGGTGCCCCTGTTTGCCGTGGGTTTGGCGGTTTTTGCCGCGTTCCCGGTGTTTGGCAAGTTCCAGGACACGATCCAGCGCTGGCTGATCGAAAGCTTGGTGCCTGAGAGCATTGCCCGCCAGGTGCTGAGCTACCTGACGCAGTTTTCGCGCAAGGCCAGCCGCTTGGGCTCGGTGGGTTTGGTGGCGGTGTTGATGTCGGCCGTGTTTTTGATGGTCACGATCGAGCGCACCTTGGGTCAAATTTGGGGCTTGCAGCGCCAGCGGCCTTTGCCCCAAAGGGTCTTGTTGTATTGGTCGGCCATCACCTTGGGGCCTTTGTTTTTAGGGGCCAGCCTGGCCATCACCTCGTATCTGGTCACCGCCTCGCGCGATGTGGTGGATGTCTTGCCGGGCTCGATCCGTTGGTTGCTAGACAGTTTTGAGTTTGTGCTGCTCACAGCCTGTGTGAGCGGTCTTTATTTTTATGTGCCCTATACCCGCGTGCGGTGGCGGCATGCCATCACGGCAGGGTTTTTGGTGGCGGGTGCCCTGGAGCTGGCCAAGAAGCTCATGGCGATCTACCTGCTGCAGGTGCCCACTTACTCCCTGATTTATGGCGCATTTGCTGCGCTGCCGATTTTGTTGGTCTGGATTTACGTGACCTGGCTGCTGGTGCTGCTGGGTGCAGTGCTGGCCGCCAGCTTGCCCGAATTGGGCCGCCACGAGTGGCGCAAGCCAGACGGCGCGGGCTGGTCATTCAGGCTGGCGCTGGAGGTCTTGGCCGAATTGAACGCTGCCAAAGCTTCAGAGCGACGGGGCATGAGCACCGATGAGATGGCCGTGCGTTTGCGGGTGGAGTTGAGCGAGCTGCGCCAGGTTTTGGAGGTTTTGCAAAGTCTGGATTGGGTTGGCCGACTGACCGAGCAAAATGATCATGGGCAGGCACGGCAAGTGTTGCTGATCGATCCTGCCCAAGTGAGCGTGTCCCCACTGGCCGATCGTTTGCTGGTTTTGCGGGTTGCGGGGACGGACCGGGTTTGGGGCCAGACGGGCTTGGATCAGATTCGGGTGGCGCAGCTGTTGCCCGTACCAGCCGCCTGAGGCCATATCCTGACCCTTCCGTCCTACCCGGCTCGGCCGGGTATCTACTGACACCGAAGGCATAGACCCCCGATCAGGTCGGGGGTGACGAGGTTTTTGTCATACCCGGCTTGACCGGGTATCCATTGACACCGAAGGCATAGACCCCTGATCAGGTCGGGGGTGACGAGGTTTTTGTCATACCCGGCTTGACCGGGTATCCATTCTGACCGGAGGCTGAGACCTCAAAAACTCACACGCCCGCGCCACATGTCGCGGTACATGACCCAGTCGCCCATGAAGCTGTAAAGCGGGCGCTTGAAGCTGGCTGGCTTGTTCTTCTCAAAGCCAAAGTGGCCGATCCAGGCGCAGCCGTAGCCACACAGCAAGGCATACAAAAAGTACTGTGGCTTGCCAGTTGCGGCCAACATGGCCAGGCACACCAAGGTCAGAGTGCTGCCAATAAAGTGCAGGCGGCGGCAGGTGCGGTGGCTGTGCTCACTCAAATAAAAGGGGTAAAACTCGGCAAAGCTGGCATGGCGAATGGTTTCGGTCATGGATGTCTCCTGGTGTTGTTCAGGCTGTGCGAAATGGGGCGCTTAAAAACCCGCGAAAGCGCGCTCGCCCACCGCGCTCGGGTGCTTGCGTGAGCTGGTAGTCGGGAAAGCGCTGCAAAAACCGCCCGATGGCGATGCGGCCTTCGAGCCGCGCCAGGCTGAGGCCCGCGCACTGGTGCACGCCAAAGCCAAAGGCCAAGTGTTTATTGCCAGTGCGGCGCAGGTTCAGCTGATCGGGGTTGTCGTAAACGGCGGGGTCGCGGTTGGCCGCGCCAATGCACAGTGTGACCAAGGCGCCCTCGGGCAAATCGACACCATTGACCTGTGTGGCTTGCAGGGCGCGGCGGTTGCCCAGTTGGTTGGACGATTCGAAACGCAAAAACTCGTCTACGGCCAACCCCATGATCTGATCACGTTCTTCATCACTGGCGGCGGCTTTCAGGTCGGCCTGCAGTTGCTTGCGTTGCGCGGGCCATTCTTGCAAGCTGATGAGCGCGTTGCCGATCAGGTTGGTGGTGGTCTCGTGCCCGGCGTTGAGTAAAAACACGCAGTTTTGCAGCAGCTCGACTTCGCTCAGGGCGTCGCCACCTGATTCGTCGTCCTTTTCACCTTGGATCAGCCGGGTCAGCACATCGTGCTCCGGGTCGCCGGGGTGCAGGCGGCGCTTGGTGACCAGCTCGCGCAGGTAAGCCAGAAATTCGTTCACGCTGTGGTTGCCCAGCGCCTCTTGTTCAGGGGTGAGGGATGGCTCCAACGCGCCCAAAATGGCCAGTGACCAAGCCCGCAGCGGTTCGCGGTCGGCGTGTGGCACATCCAGCAAATTGCCAATGATCTCGACCGGAATGGCCGAGGCAAAGTCTTCGATCAGGTCACCGCCACCTTGCGTGTCGATGCGGTCCAGCAGGCTGTCCACCAGCTTCACCAGACCGGGTTCCATGGCTTCAATGGCGCGGCGGGTGAGTGCGCCCATGATGAGACGGCGCACCCGCGTGTGCCTGGGTGCATCGTTGAACACCAGGCTGTGGGTGTGGTGCTCGAACAGCGGGGCCACGCCACCGGTCTTGGTGTAGGGCGGCTGGTTGAAAGGGGCATGGTTGTATTTGGGGCCAAACTCCACTTGCTTGTCGGAGCTGAACACTTTGGCGTCGCGGTACACCGCCACCAGGTCGGCGTGGCGCGTGAGGAAATACGAGCCATCGGGCATGCGCTTGAAGGGCTCGGCTTCGCGCAAGGCGGCATAGACCGGGTAGGGGTTGTTCAGAAAGTCAGCGGGCAGGGCGCGCAGGTCCAGCGACTGAGCGATCTCTTGTGCTCTGGCCGCTTCCATGGCGGGGGTGATGCTGTCGAAATTCAGTGTGTTCATGTTGTGGGGGCGAGCCCCTGCTCGCGAATGTTCGTCAAGCTCATGGCTTCAAAAAATCCTTGAGCGCTTGCAACACGCCCTCAGGTGCTTCGGTCATGAGCGAATGGCCTGCAGGCAATTTCACCACTTTGGGCTTGGCGCAAAGGTCAATCAGGCTTTGCGCGGCTTTGGGTGGCGTCATCTGGTCGGCGCTGCCCAACACAAACAGGACGGGACAGGCCACCTGCGGCATGGCGACCTCTGCGCCTCGGTAGTCGTCGCAGGCCTTAAAGCCGGTGTGGAACACGTTGACCTGCGTGTTGCTGGCCAGCACCCGGCGCATCAGCGCTTTGCTGCCGCCATACAGCCAGGTGCCGGGCCCCAGGGCCGAAGGTGGCGGGGCCAGCGTGGAATGCGAAAAGCTGTTGACCATGTCGATCGCCTTGAACGGGGCGCTGACCGATTGTTCGAGCAGGGCGGGTGAGACGCGCATGGGGTAGGCCGTGCCCACCATGACCAAGTGTCTGATGCGCCCCGGGTGCGCTGCCGCGTCACGGGCAGTGGCTTCGAGCGCAATCAGCGAGCCAAAGCTGTGGCCGATGAGGGCGGCTTTTTCGATCTTCAGTGCATCGAGCAAGGCGATGACGGTGTCGGCCGCTTCTTCCACGCTTTGGGGCGGTGAGCCTTCGCTTTTGCAGTGTCCCGGCAGGTCGATGGCCAGCACGTTCCAGCCGTGGTGCGCCATGTAGCGGGTTTGCAAAATCCAGACGCTGTGGTCGTTGAGCACGCCGTGGATGAACACGGCGGTGGGCTGCGCGGGGTTGAAAGGCTTGCCGCCGGTGTAAGCGTAGAGAGGGTGGGTGGGCAAAGAGATGATCATGACTTGAGGCTCAGGTGATGAACTTGTCCGTTCGAGAACGGAGAAATGCTCGACATGTCACCCCGGACTTGATCCGGGGTCCATGGATTCCCGCATGCGCGGGAATGACGGTGGTGTGCGGCGGGCATGGGCAGCTTGCGCAAATTTCAAGCGGCTTTCTCGGCCGCTTTGAGCGCCTTTTTCAGGTCGTCAATCAAATCGGCTGGGTCTTCCAGGCCAATCGACAGGCGGATCGTGCCGGGGCCAATCCCACTCGCGCCCAGAGCCTCGTCGCTCATGCGGAAATGCGTGGTGCTGGCCGGGTGGATCACCAGGCTGCGGCAGTCGCCCACGTTGGCCAGGTGGCTGAAGACTTTGAGGGTCTCAATGAACTTTTGGCCTTGAGCGCGAGAGCCCTTGATGTCAAAGCTGAACACCGAACCGGCTCCGCGAGGCAACAGCTTTTGCGCCAGTGCGTGCGATGGGTGGCTTTCCAGCATGGGGTGGCCCACACGGCTGACCAGCGGGTGTGCCGCCAGAAACTCGACCACTTTGGCGGTGTTGTCCATGTGGCGCGCCATGCGCAGCGGCAGGGTTTCGATGCCTTGCAAGATCAACCAAGCGGTGTGCGGGCTCATGCAAGCGCCAAAGTCGCGCAGGCCTTCGCGCCGGGCGCGCAGCAAAAAGGCGCCCACGGTACTTTCTTCGCTGAAGACCATGTTGTGAAAGCCTTCATAGGCTTGGCTCAGCTCGGCAAACTTGCCGGATTTGTCCCAGTCAAAGCTGCCGCCATCGACCACCACACCGCCGACCACCGTGCCGTGACCCGACAAAAACTTGGTGGCCGAGTGGTAAACCAGATCGGCCCCGTGGTCAAAGGGTTTGATGAGCCATGGTGAGGTGAGGGTGGAATCCACCAGCAGCGGCACACCCGCCTCGTGGGCGATGGCGCTCACCGCTTCGATGTCCAGAACATCCATGCCGGGGTTGCCCACGGTTTCTCCAAAAAAGAGTTTGGTGTCGGGTTGCACGGCGGCGCGCCAGGCGTCCAGGTCGCCGGGTTTCACGAAAGTGGTGCGGATGCCAAATCGGCTCAGGGTGTAGTGCAGCAGGTTGTGTGAGCCGCCGTACAAAGCGCTGGATGCCACGATGTGCGAACCCGCCCCCATGAGGGTGGCAATGGCCAGGTGCAAAGCCGCCTGGCCGCTGGCGGTGGTGATGGCGCCGATACCGCCCTCCAAAGCCGAGATGCGCTGCTCGAGCACCGCGTTGGTCGGGTTGCTGATGCGGCTGTAGACGTGGCCTGGGCGCTCGAGGTTGAAGAGGGCGGCGGCTTGGTCGCTGGATTCAAATACGAAAGATGTGGTCAGGTGGATGGGCACTGCCCGCGCACCGGTGGTGGGGTCGGGGGCAGCGCCTGCATGCAGGGCCAAAGTGTCAAAACCGGGATCGCTGTAACCAGCCATGAAGGGTCTCCGAAAAAAGAAAACGTTTGAACTGCTGCAGGTCTGTCATTCAGCGTTCATTGTGGGCTATATTGATACCCAATCAGAACTGAATTCGACCCCAAGGAGACACACCATGCAAGTCAGCGACATCCTCCGCGTCAAAGGCGGCACCTTGTTCACTGTGCAGTCTGACGAGCCCTTGTCCCGCGCCATGAACGACATGGCTGAAAAAGACTTGGGTTCTTTGGTGGTCATGGCCAAAGGTGCCTTGGCAGGCATGCTGACATTTCGCGAGGTGATTCAGCAAATCGTCAAAAACGGCGGTCAAGTGGGGGCCACTCTGGTGCGCGAAGCCATGGATGCGAAGCCTTTGACCTGCACAGGCGAAACCGATATCGACGATGTGCGACGCATGATGCTCGAACACCACGCCCGCTACATGCCCGTCATGGACGGCGCCATGCTCATGGGCGTGATCAGCTTCTACGACGTGGCCAAGGCCGTGGTGGACGGTCAAAACTTCGAAAATAAGATGCTCAAGGCCTACATCCGCGACTGGCCCGATGGCTCAGCGCCAGAGTCCGAAGACGTCAAGCTCTGAAATGTCTCCCCGCCGCTCTGGGATAATCCCCCACCATGAGCGGCAATACCTTCGGAAATCTCTTCTCGGTCACCAACTTTGGTGAATCCCACGGCCCAGCCATTGGCTGCGTGATCGACGGCTGCCCTCCGGGCATGCCACTGAGCGAGGCCGACATCCAGCCCGATCTGGACCGCCGCCGCCCCGGCACCAGCAAATTCGTCACCCAGCGCAACGAGCCTGACGCCGTGCAAATTCTGTCGGGCGTCTACCAAGGGCTGACCACCGGCACCCCGATTTGCCTGCTGATCAACAACACCGACCAGCGCAGCAAGGATTACGGCGACATCCTGCAAACTTTCCGCCCCGGCCATGCCGACTACACCTACTGGCGCAAATACGGCCTGCGCGATCCGCGTGGCGGTGGCCGCTCCTCGGCCCGCTTGACCGCCCCCATGGTGGCCGCAGGTGCGGTGGCCAAGAAATGGCTGAAAGAAAAGTTTGGCACCACCTTCGTTGGCTGTATGACCCAGATTGGCGATGTGCCGATCGGTTTTGAGAGCTGGGACCATGTGCCGAACAACCCGTTTTTTGCCCCGGTGGCCGATGTGTCGGCCCTTGAGGACTACATGAACGTCCTGCGCAAGTCGGGTGACTCGTGTGGTGCGCGCCTGCGCGTGGTGGCGCAGGGGGTGCCCGTGGGCTTGGGCCAGCCGCTGTTTGACAAGATCGACGCCGACATCGCTTTTGCCATGATGGGCATCAACGCCGTCAAGGGCGTGGAAATTGGCGCGGGCTTTGGTTGCGTGACGCAAAAGGGCAGCACCGCAGGTGACACGCTCACGCCCGAGGGCTTTGTGGGCAACAACGCGGGTGGCGTGCTCGGCGGCATCAGCACCGGGCAAGACATCGAGGTGTCGATTGCCGTCAAGCCCACCAGCTCGATCTTGATCGCCCGCGATTCGATCGATTCTGCGGGGCAGCCCACCGAAGTCATCACCAAAGGCCGACACGACCCTTGCGTGGGCATCCGCGCCACGCCCATTGCCGAGGCCATGCTGGCGCTGGTGGTGATGGAGCACGCTTTGCAGCACCGCGCCCAGTGCGGCGATGTCGAGCACGCCGTGGCCCCGATCGCCGCCGCCAAATTCTGATGCCTCTCTTTGTGGGAGCGAGCCCCTGCTCGCGATTGCCTGATCTGCCGCGGCGTTTGCAGATTCGGCCACAGGGGCAGTCTCCCAAGGGGTTTTGGAGCTTCCATGGCTGATCGCCGTCAGCTGTTCCCCTTTGCCGCGCTGTCGGCCAGTTACTTCGCGCACATCGGTTTTTTTAACCCCTATTTGCCGCTTTGGCTGCAGGACATGGGCTTGAGCCTGCTGACCATCAGCGTGCTCACAGCGGTGCAGGCGGGTACACGTTTGTTTGCGCCTTATGCCTGGGGGGCCATCAGTGACCGCACGGGCGAGCGGGTCAAGTTGCTGCGCATTGGCGCCGGGGTGGCGTTTGCCACGGCTTGTTTGCTGTTTTGGGATTGGGGACCGCTGGGTCTGGGCCTGGTACTTTTGGTCATGTTCACCCACACCAGCGCCATGATGCCCATGAGCGAGGCGGCCATGGCCCATCTGGTCAGCAGGGGCGGGGCTTTTGACACCAAGCGCTACGGGCGGGTGCGGCTGTGGGGCTCAATGGGTTTTCTGGTCACGGTGTTTGTGGCCGGGGCTTGGTTTGAGGCTTTTGGCATGAAGCACTTTCCAGCCTGGACGGTGCTGACGCTTGGCGCGGTGCTGCTGAGCGTGTGGTGGATGCCTGACCTGAAAGAAGCCGCGCACCACACCGATGTGCATGCGCCGGTCTGGCCCGTGCTGCGCCAAAAGCCGGTGTTCTGGTTTTTTACTTCCACGTTTTTCCATGTGCTCTCGCACATTGGGGTGTACGTGTTTTTCTCGCTTTACCTCGACTCTCTGGGCTACAGCAAGACCATGATCGGCGTGCTCTGGGCGGTATCGGTGGCGGTCGAGATCGTCTGGTTTTTCACCCAGTCGCGCTGGCTGCCACGCATGCCCCTGACGGGCTGGCTGGTGCTGTGCTCGGCCGTCATGTTGCTGCGCATGGGCTTGACGGCGGCTTGGGCCGATGTGTTGTGGGTTTTGCTGATCGCGCAAACCCTGCACGCCATCACCTTTGCCACGCACCACACGGCCTGCATTGCCTTGATTTCTCATCACTTTCCGGGGCGCTTGCGCGGACGCGGGCAGGCGCTGTACACCGTGATCGCCTACGGCTTTCCGGGGGTGTTGGGGGCCTTGCTGGGCGGGTTGATCAGCGAGCGCTGGGGGTTGCAAAGTGTCTTTACAGCCAGCGTGCTGACCAGCGTGGTGGCCACGGCGGCGGCCTACAAAGTCTGGCGCTTGCAGCACCCGCGCAAGCTGGCTGGGGCCTGAGCGCTGAAAGACCTGGCGTTGCCCCCAACCTGACAGCCCACGTTCCGATCTTGTATGCCCATGTTTGAGACCCCTGATTTTTTACCCCCCGATCTGCGCGCATCGCTGGCCGGGGCCACACGCCTGCACACCATTTGCGAAGGCAGCCGCACCGTCTGGCACGCCTGGGGGCAGCCTTCACAGCCGGCGGTGGTTTTGCTGCATGGCGGCAGCGGCAGTTGGACACATTGGGTGCGCAACATTGCCCCCTTGCAAGCGGCGGGCTGGCGCGTGCTGGTGCCCGACTTGCCCGGCTTTGGCGACTCGGATTTGCCGCCAGCTTGCACCGATGTGGACGCTTTGCCCGCCCACCTGCACGCAGGCTTGCAGCAGCTGCAAAACGCTGGCGCTTGTGGCGATCAAGTACGTTTGGTCGGGTTTTCTTTTGGGGGCATGGCCGCCGCCCTGTGGTTGGCTGCGCACCCGCAAGACGCACAGCAGTTGGTGCTGGTAGGCGCGCCGGGCATGGGCCTGACGGTGCCTGAGCGCATCCCGCTCAAGGGTTGGCGGCATTTGCCAACCCCAGAGAAGCAAAACGAGGTGCACCGCCACAACCTGATGGCGCTGATGCTGCAGCACCCGAGCAGCCTGGATGATTTGGCCCTCAGCCTGCACGCCGCCAACGTGGCGCGCGATCGCATGCCGCGCAGGCGCATGTCGTCCACCGACATCGTGGCCAAAACCTTGCCCCAGTTGCAGGTGCCCGTCAGCGCCATTTATGGTGAACACGACGCGCTGTACAAAGGACGCTTATCCGAGTTGCAGGCCGCCATGGAACGTCAATCAGCCCATTGGGGGCAGTGGCACACCGTGGCCGGGGCGGGTCATTGGGTGCAGTACGAGGCGGCGTTGGCCTTTGATGTAGCCTTGAGTTTTTCTTTAGATATTAAATTTCAATAAATAAAAATTTTCATGTTTGGTTGAAATTAGAATTCATGTATGAAAAATCCATCAAAAAAACTTTTATTGATTGCTGTGACAGCTATCGCTGGTTGCGCAACCTCTTCCAAAGATGTTCCAACAGCTTACGTATCACCTATGCAGTATCAAGCTTACGATTGCAGCCAGCTGTCGGGCGAGTCAACCAGGCTCCTCCAACGTGTCAACCAGCTCGGGGGCAGACTTGATGAAGCAGCGGCCAACGATAAAGCGATTGCCACTGCCGGTGGGTTACTTTTTTGGCCAGCACTTTTTGCATTGGGTGGAACCAAGCAGCAAGAGGCTGAATATGGCCGTTTAAAGGGTGAGTACGATGCGATTCAACAGGCAGCAGTCTTGAAAAAATGCGATGGCTCGATTCCAGCTATTCCACCAGCACCTCCCGCTAAGAATTGACCTGTTCTCCAAGCCAACACACGCTGTGTGTTGGCTTTTTTATTGACCGCTTCGGCAAATAAAACTCAGAGCGTGGCGGCAGATCTGCGAATCGAAAAAGTGGACCTCACCGCCGCACTGAGGCCACGATCAGGTCTCACTCGCTTCCCACGACAGGCGTCACGACGCCTTCGTTGATCCAGCGCACCAAGGCTTGTGCTACGGCTTCCTGGCGTTCATCGTAGCTGTGGTAACTGGCTTTGCCACACGGGTCGGACCATCGGCTTCCGCCCACCACTGTGATCAGCCGGTTCGGGCTGCCGTGGCGCTGTGCAAATCGGTAGGGCGTGAAGCGGCACAGGTCATCGCGATGGTGCAAGTAGACAAAGGGCACACGCACTTGTTCGTGGGGGAACAGGTCGATGCTTTTGGCGTAGCCGGTGAAGGGGCCTCCTCCCGCAATCGACTGGGTGGCTGAATGGATCGCGCCAGCCAGCTGATCTGGCAAACGCAAAGACAGCCAATGGCTGCTGATGGCGCCATAGCTGTGCCCCATGGCAAAGAAGCGCGTCAATGTCTGCTGGCTTCGCACTTGTTCGATGAGACGGCGCACGTCATCGGCGTATGCCTCAGAGCTGCGAAAGTCGTCATCGCAGGCGCTTGGGTTGGGGCCCCGCTGCCCCCATTGGTCGGTCGGGCAGTCTACGGTGAGCAGGGAGATGCCAGCGGCATGCAGCACCGGGCGCATGCGCTCAACGTGTTGCTGGAGGTAGAAGAAGGCCGGTTGACCGTTGCGGAGCTCGATCCGGGGAATGCCAGGCCAACCCGGGAAAACCATCAGAACGTTGCCATTGGCTTGGGGTGCCAAGTCCAGTAACCCCCGGATCACGACTTTCTGTTCGCCCTTGCTGCGGGCGCTCGATGCCTCCACCACCTGCCGCTGAGTCTCTTGGGCATGGACCTTGGGCAACAGGGTCAGAGCCATCACCAGACCCATCACAAGCTTGAGCGTTCGCATGTGCAGTCCGTTCGGTGATCAGGTGGGGGACGATTTCAGGGCCGATACCGCTGCGCGCAGGCCCAGCAGGTAGCTGTCCACACCAAATCCGGCAATCTGGCCTTTGGCGATGTCGGCGATCACCGAGTGGTGGCGGAACGCTTCGCGGGCGTGGATGTTGGACATGTGCACTTCGATGATGGGGCACTTGAGGATGGCCAGCGCGTCGCGGATGCCGTAGCTGTAATGCGTCCAGGCCCCGGCGTTGATGACCACGGCATGCACGCCATCGCCGTGGGCGCGGTGGATGCGCTCGGCCATTTCGCCTTCAAAGTTGGTTTGGTAGCACTCGACCTGAGCCCCCAGTTCTTGGCCCAAAGCCGTCACTTGGGCGTTGATTTCGTCCAGCGTGGTGGTGCCGTATTGGGCGGGGTCACGTTTGCCGAACATGTTCAGGTTGATGCCGTGCAGGACAAGGATGTTCATGGTGGTGGGCCTTGGTCGGTAGGAACTGGGGAGATGAGGTGAACTGTCTGCGATTGTCGGTGATTTGCGGCAAGATACCGTATCGGATTTGCCTTGAAAGTCGTTGATGACCCCCTTGAAAATTGATTTTGTTTCGGACATTGCCTGCCCCTGGTGCGCCGTGGGTTTGGGCGCTCTTGAAAAAGCCCTGGAGCGCTTGAACGGCAAGGTGCAGGCCGATTTGCACTTTCAGCCCTTTGAGCTGAACCCGCAGATGGGCCCCGGTGGGCAGGACTTGGGCGAGCACCTGACGCAAAAGTACGGCTCCACCCCAGAGCAGCAGGCACAAATTCGCCAGACTATTGCCGAACGCGGGGCCGAGGTGGGTTTTACCTTTCACCCGGGTGGGCGCGGTCGGGTTTACAACACTTTTGATGCACACCGTTTGCTGCATTGGGCCGAAGGCCAAGGCGCTGGGGCGCAGCACCAACTCAAAAAAGCTTTTTTGGAGTCCTACCAGGGCCGCGCCGAGTGCGTGGAAGACGCCGAGGTTTTGCTCGCGGGTGTGGCCGCCGCTGGTCTGGATGTGGCTGCCGCTCGCGAGGTGCTGGCCAGCGATGCCCACACCGCCGAAGTGCGCGAGCGCCAGCACTTCTACACCCAGGCGGGCATTCGCTCGGTGCCTGCGGTCATCATCAACGACAAGCATTTGATCTCCGGCGGCCAACCGGTCGAGGTGTTCGAGCAGGCGCTGCGCCGCATCGCCTCGGGCGAAGTGTCCTGAGACGCAAACGATGACACCCAACGACCGCGTTCCTGCTGGTTTGCCGCGCCGCTTGGCTTTGGCCCGTTTGGGGGCGACGCTTCTTGCGCCTTGGCTGGCCAGTGCGCCCGGTTTGGCTGGGGCGCAATCCGCGCCAAACGCCTCGCGGGCGCAGTTGCTGGCCGTTTGGCGTCAAAGCGGCGGTGTGCTGCTGATCCGTCACGCGGCCACCGAGTCGGGCTTGGGCGATCCACCCGGTTTTGTGATCGGGCAGTGCCGCACCCAGCGCAACCTGAGCGAGGCGGGCCGTCAAGCCTCGCGGGCCTTGGCGGCCTGGTTCCAGGCGCAGAACTTCAAGCCCGATGCCGTGCGCAGCAGCCAATGGTGCCGCTGCCAAGACACGGCGCGTCTGGCTTTTGGCGCATACGAGGACTGGCCCGCACTCAACAGCACTTTTGCCGGGCAGGGCGATTCGGCCGCCCAGCAACAGGCTTTGCGCGAGCGCCTGTCGGCGCTGCCTGCTGGGCGCACCGAGTTTTGGGTGACGCATCAGGTCAACATGACCGGCTTGACCGGGGCTTATCCCGGTATGGGTGAGGGTTTCTTGGTGGACCGACAGGGCCGCCTGTTGGCGCGTGGAGACTTGGCCGCATGAATGCCACAAGTGCTCCCTTGCTGACGGTTTATTTCGATGGCTCCTGCCCCCTGTGCCGTGCCGAAATTGCGATTTACCGCCGCCTGCCCGAGTCGCAGGCCATGGAATGGGTGGATGTGAGTGCAGGACAAGACTTGGGCGGTTTGACATGCCAACAGGCCATGGCCCGCTTTCATGTGCGCGACAGCCAAGGCCGAATGTTCAGTGGTGCTGCGGCGTTTTCGCAGATGTGGCGCTTGTTTGCGGGCTGGCGCTGGCTGGGCTGGTTGTCCGCTTGGCCACCCTTGTCATGGTGTTTCGAAGGCGGATACCGCTTGTTTTTGAAGGTGCGCCCCCAAATGCAAAAGTGGGTGCGGCGCTGGTCTGAAGGCGGAAAGGTTTGAACATGTTCAATCGCGTGATTTGGGGTGTTTGGCGTTGGGGCTCGCTGTTGGGTGCGGGCGCTTTGATCACTGGTTTCTCGAACTTGGCGTGTGCGCAAGTGGGAGAGACGGTGGCGTTGGGGAATTGGGCCATTGACCGCACCGAAGTCACCATCGGCCAGTTTGAGCGCTACGTGCGCGCTACGGGGACGGTGACCCGCGCTGAAAAAGAGGGCGGTGGTTTTGAGTATGTGGGTGGATGGGTACGCCGCCCCGGCTGGTCTTGGCGCCAACCGGATGGCGTTCCTGCCCTTGCTGATTTGCCTGCTGTGCACCTGGATTTTGCCGAGGCGCAGGCTTACTGCCGCTGGGCAGGGGGCCGCTTGCCCACCGGCGCGGAATGGCAAAAGGCGGGGTTCACTGAGTTGCGTGACAAGCCCCCAGCGCCTTGGGTGAAAGGCAAAACTTATCCTTGGAGCACGGGTGACAGCCCGCAAGGCGCGAACACCAGCGACCCAGACCCCTGGCCCCGCGCAGCACCTGCAGGTGCCACGCGCCAAGGCGTGAACGGCTTGTACGACATGGGGGCCAACGTGTGGGAATGGACCACCGACGAGCAGGGAGGCCAGCGGCGCACTGTGGGTGGGTCTTGGTGGTACGGCGCTTTCAACATGAAGGCCGATGTGCAGGCCTTCAAAGCCGCTGATGTTTACGTGGTCTACCTCGGCTTTCGCTGCGCTTATGACCTCACGCCAAAAGGCAACCACTCGAGCAAGACGCCCTCATGATGCATTCCTTGCCCGAGGGCTACCGTGCTTTGGTGTTCGGCGCCAGTGGCGCGATTGGTCAAGCCTTCGTGCAAGCCTTGCAAAGTGACCCGCGCTGCACCAAGGTGTGCAGCGTTTCGCGCCAAAGCTCGCCCGGCTTTGACTTGTTGGATGAATCCAGCATGGGCGCTTGTGCCCAGGCTTTGGCCGCGCAAGGGCCTTTTCATTTGGTGCTGGACGCCACGGGCGCACTCACGGTGAACGGGCGCGGCCCCGAAAAACGGCTGGACGAACTGGGCGCTGAGCATTTGCTGGCAGCGCTAAAGCTCAACGCCGTGGGGCCAAGCCTTTTACTCAAACATTTCGCACCCTTGCTGGCATCCGGTCAGCGGGTCATTTGGGGCAAGTTGTCGGCCCGTGTGGGCAGCATCGAAGACAACCGCAAAGGCGGCTGGTACGGCTACCGGGCGGCCAAGGCGGCGCTCAACATGCTGCTGCAAACGGCGGCGATTGAGCTGGCTCGCCGCCGGTCGTTGGCCGTTGTGGCCGCCTTGCAGCCGGGCACCGTGCAGTCGGCCTTGAGTCAACCCTTTGTGGGCGACGACGCCATGCGCCCCGAAGAGGCGGCGCAGCGCTTGCTGGCGGTGCTGGACGCCTTGCAGCCCACAGGGCGGGCGCAGTTTGTGGACCACCAGGGGCAAATCATTCCTTGGTGAAACTGCTTGGCGCAATTCATGGCGAGCAGGCCCTCACAGCATTGCCCAGCGCAGCGTGCGAAATGTAGCCGGTTGTCAGGATGGTGCACTCTTTGGGTGTGTGGAAAACGCAGCCTTGCGCCATGAGGCTGCCAACACGCTGCCCCCATTCGCTGGTCTTTTGGTTGCAGACTGCTTTGGCATCTTTGCGGGTGACCCAGCGCACTTTGGGAGGCAGTTTTTGTCGCCATTCCAGTCCCAGTTCGCCGACGGCTGCTCCAAACTCAGCGCAGTCTTCGATGGCTTCGGAGGGGACTTTGGGACTTTTGATCGTGTTGAGGTTGCATTGAACGGGGATATCCGTCTCTGCTGCCTGCGAGGCTGGGTGCCAAGACGCCCAGCACAAAATGCCGATGCCCAAGGCGAGACTGCGGCAGGGGTGAGCAAATGACCGCAGCCCTGTGGACCCCTTCAAGTCAGACGACATAAGACAGAACCCTTTGAACCAGATGGGTTCGGTTGAACGGTTTGAGCATGCATTCGTTCATACCGTATTCAATGCAGCGGGCCAGCTCGTCCTTGTCGGTGTTCGCGGTCAGGGCAATGATGGGGGTGCTGCGTTGGGGTTCGGGCAGTTCATTGCGAATCTTGCGTGACGCTTCCAGTCCGTCCATTTCGGGCATCAAAAGATCCATCAAGATCACGTCAAACGAACCGTCACGCACCTGCTCAAAGGCTTGCAGACCCGAGGCCACCTCTGTGACCACTGCCTGCGGCAGGTGTCTGCGCAATTGAAGTGATGCGATTTGGCGGTTCAAGGGGTTGTCATCAGCGATCAGGATGCGGATGGCTTGGTCGCTGTTGATGGGCTCTTGGGCCGCTTGCATGGGCGCTGGGGCTTCTGTCAATTCGCAGGGCAGGTCGACAAAGAAATGGGTGCCTTGTCCGACCTGGCTGGTGAAGTGAATTTCGCCACCCATGGCTTCAACCAAACCTTTTGTGATGGACAGACCCAAGCCGTTTCCACCAAAACGGCGCGCAATGGTGTGGTCCACCTGCGAGAAGTTCTGAAACACGCGGTGTTGACGGTCTTGCGGAATGCCCATGCCGGTGTCTCGAACCTCGAGATGGATGAGGGTCATGACCGGTTCCACGCGGGTATTGATTTCTGCCGTGCAGCGCAGTTCAATCTCCCCTCGCTCTGTGAACTTGATGGCATTGCCCAGCAAGTTCACCAGAATCTGTGTCAACCGATGTCCATCCCCCATCACCCAAGTGGGTACCGTGCCATCGACCGTGAGTCGGTACTCCAGCGGTTTTGTTTCGGCACGCCGCTTGAGCAACTGAAAGCTGGTGTGGATAGTCTCTGTCAGATGGAAGGGTTCTTTGACCACATGGAGCCGACCCGCTTCCATTTGGGAGTGGTCGAGAAGGTCGTTGATGATGGTCAGCAAATGTTCACCCGACTTCTGTATGTCTTCGATCTTGGTTCGAACTTCTGTGCTGAGACTTTTGTCGTGGTGGATCAGATCGGCCAGCCCGAGGATGGCGTTCATGGGGGTGCGCAGTTCGTGGCTGACGGATGCAACAAACAGATCTTTTTGCTGCTGTGTGTGTTTGAGTTGCTGATGCATGTGCCGCAAATGGCGACTTTTTTTCTGAATGCGTTGCAAGCGGTGGTGACGAACAATGTTGATGCGGTAAATCAATGCCACCTGCATGGCAAAAATGACCACGGCCATCATCAAGTGCCAATGAATTAGCCCTTGAGGCAAGATTTGCATAGCGATCTCACCCCCCAGCAAGGCATAGGCATAAAGCCCGAGGATGAGCAGCCATCCTGCTGCAAGACCGGCTATGCGCGCCCGCTGTGTGTAGGCAATCACTGCCGGCAAGGGAGAAAGGGCCAACCAGCTGATGGTGGCCGAATAAATGCCCCCGGTCATCCATGTGATGCAAAACGCCTCGGTCAAGGTGGCCGCTTGCAAGGCTGTGATCAAGGGGCTGAGTCTTACGCCTGCCAGTCGCAGACCGCCGATGAGCACCATGGTGGTGATGCCCAACAAATTCACCAAGACGCCTCCCCAAAAATCCAGGTGCCACGCCACCATCGCAAAAGCGCTGTAGCCGATGCTCAAAATGAGGAGAAAGGAAAAAAACAGCCATTCACGCGGGTTACTGTGTGATTGGTCAATCCATTCCCGTATGCACCCTTTCCAACCTGCGGAGGACCCAGAACTGTGTTTGGAGAGGCTTGGAGAAATCATGAAATTGTTTTTTTGAATACCTAATACTACATTAAATGTTAAATGTTTTGTGCCAAAGAGGCTGAAATAAGCCAACGATGGCACTGTCGTGTGCCGGGTGGCTTGCAAAATAAGGTCTCTTTTGAGGCAGCTTCGAACAACAGGGATACGAATGAGTTTGCAAACGTGGTGGATTTTTGTGCTGATGACTTTTGTGGTGTCGGCCACCCCTGGGCCCAACATGCTGCTGGTGATGAGCCACGGCGCGCGATTTGGCCTTCAACCGGCCATCTGGACCATGGCGGGCTGCATGACGGCTCTGATCGGTATGGTCAGCATTTCAGCGGCCGGGGTGGGTGCTTTGCTTCACAACTTTCCTGCAGTTTTTGACGCGCTGCGCTACCTTGGGGCGGCTTATCTGGCCTACCTGGGTTACAACTTGTGGCGTGCTGGGGTCCCTACCGGCGAGGCGTCTGCCCCAGTTGAATTGGCCGAAAATCCGCATCGCAGCGGTGGCTCTTATTTCTGGCAGGGACTGGCGGTGGCAGCCAGCAACCCCAAAGCGATTGTGTTTGCGGCAGCATTTTTTCCGCAGTTCATCCAGCCCGAACTGCCCGCGCTTTTGCAGTTCGTCATCCTGCTGATCACTTTCACCGTGATCGAGGTCAGTTGGTACCTGATCTACGCCCTCAGCGGCCACAAACTCTCAAAGTATCTTCAACAAGCCCATGTGCTGAAAAACTTCAACCGCGTCACAGGTGGCGTGTTTGTGGGTTTTGCCGCCTTGATGGCGGCCAGCCGCTGACGTTTCAGGGGGGGTGCGCAGACTGCGCGGGTTTACCCCCGCCAACTGTGCGCCAAGCTGTGGATAAGTGCATGAACAAGCCCTGAAGCCCGCATGCCTGTTAGCTTGGCAGCAGCTGCTTGTTATTTGAGCAGTGGTTTCATCCCAGCGCCTTGGCGATCTTGTGGCGCGGCACTGTGGTTTTGGGGCACTGGCCTTTGGGCAACTCAAACCACTGGCGGACGTCGTTCTCCACACCCACGCCGTGCATGAAGTTGTAGATGGCTTTTTTTAGGCCCTGGCCCAGCAGGTCGTGGTCCACGCCCGGGGGCATGGGGGTCGGGTCGATAAAGCCGACATCATTTTTGGCAAAGGTGCCTTCGGGCAGGGGCAATAACGTGACGCCATAGGCCTCGGGGTTCAGGCCCACGGGCGAGTGCACGGTGCAGACAAAGCGGTGGAAAAAGCCGCTGTGGATGCAGCCGTTTTCAAACAGCTGGCGCACGTACTCGAGCGCGTCCACCGTGTCCTGCACGGTCTGCGTTGGAAAGCCATACATCAAATAGGCGTGCACCAGCACGCCCGCGTCGGCAAAGCCTTTGGTCACTTGCGCCACTTGCTCTACCGAGACGCCTTTTTTCATGAGCTGTAGCAAGCGGTCAGACGCGACTTCGAGCCCGCCCGACATGGCAATGCAGCCGCTTTGCGCCAACAAGTCGCACAGCTCGGGCGTGAAGGTTTTCTCAAAACGGATGTTGCCCCACCACGAGATTTGCACGCCCCGGCGCAGAAGTTCTTCGGCCAGGGCCTTGAGCGCTTTGGGTGGCGCGGCTTCGTCCACAAAGTGAAAACCGGTCTGGCCCGTTTCGGCCACGATCTGCTCAATACGGTCCACCAGCGTGCTGGCCTGTGCGGTTTCGTAGCGGCTGATGTAGTCCAGGCTCACGTCGCAAAAACTGCACTTCTTCCAGTAACAGCCATGCGCCACGGTGAGCTTGTTCCAGCGCCCGTCGCTCCACAGCCGGTTCATGGGGTTTAGCATGTCCAGTAGCGATAAATATTTGTGCAGCGGCAAACCGTCCCAAGTGGCCGTGCCCACCTCTTCAAAGGCGATGTCGGGCTCTTGCATATTGATGTACTGCACCTGACCCGCGTCGTTACGAATGAAGGTGCGCTGCAGCCGCTGGGCGCTGCGCTGGCCTTGCAGGTGCTCGATCAGACTCAGCAGCGGGCGTTCCCCGCCATCGAGTGTGACGAAGTCCACGTGGTCGAACACGCGCGCGTCTTTCAGCTCGCGCAGCTCGGTGTTGACGAATCCGCCGCCCAGGCCAATGCGGATGTGGGGGTGCGCTCGTTTGATGCACTGGGCGATGCGAAAGGCTGCATAGACTGAGCCGGGGAAGGGCACCGACAGCAACACCAATGTGGGCTGGTGGCGCTCAATGGCTTGCAGTGCCAAGCTCTCCAGCGTGGTGTCGATCAAATTGGGCGGCTGGGCCAAGGCTTCGGCCAGCGCGTCAAAGCTGGGCTGGCTGGCGGCCAGGCGCTCAGCGTAGCGCACGAACTCAAAGCCCTCGTCCACGGCATCGCGCAGCACATCGGCCAGGTCGTTCAGGTACAGCGTGGCCAAGTGGCGGGCACGGTCGGTCTGGCCCAAAGCGCCAAAAGCCCAGCCAATCGGGTCGCCTGTTCCGTCGTCTTCGTAAGCATCGAGCGCGGCAAAGCGCGGGCCTTCGGGCAGAAAGCCCCGACCGGCGATCCGGTGGCTCAGCGTGCTGTCCCGGCCCTGCAAAAAGGCGATCACCGGGTCGATGCTGACGGCGTAGTCGTTGAAGTGGTCGAGAAAGAAATTCACCGGGCCCGAACGCTCTTCGACCGGCAAAGCCAGGGCTGCGTCGCGCAGATCGGTCAGCCCTGTTTTGTTCAGCAAAGCCAGCACGGTGGCCAGCGCCAAGTCTTCTTGCACAGCATCGAAACCCCGCGAACGCAAAAAACCCGTCAGGTAGGCCGTGGACGGGTAGGGCGTGTTGAGCTGCGTCATCGGCGGGATGAGGCTCAGGACTTTGAGTGGCTGGGGACTGGGCATGCTGGGTTGTTTTCGAATCACTGTGGGCGATTATCAACGGGCGATGCACCTCAGGGCTTTCGGCCGCAGGGGAGGCCTCCCACAAGATGCCGTGGTTGCTGGGGGTTAACATCCAGCAGC
>JBIKSF010000078.1:0-9980 GCA_044348785.1 Limnohabitans sp. | reverse complement strand
GTCCGGAAGCTCAATTTTGACTTCCAACACTTCAAGGTTGTCTTGGCGTTCCAAGTTGACCTTGATGTCAGCCGGATTGATCTTGATGTACTTGCTGATCACCGCCACCAATTCGCGTTGCAAATCCGGCAAGTAGTCAGGCTCGGCGACATTTCGGCCGCTGCGTTCATGGGCCAAGATGATCTGCAAGCGTTCTTTGGCGACGCTGGCGGTTTTCTTCTTTTCACCCAACAGGAAGGAAAGAAAGGACATGGCTCACTTGCCTCCAAACAAACGTTTGAAGAAACCAGGCTTCTCGGCATCGATGAAGCGCATAGGCTTGTCTTCGCCCAAGAAACGATCGATCACGTCCTTGTACGCCTCTGACACATCGCTGTTGGCCATGTGGATGGCCGGTGTGCCTTGATTGGAAGCCTGCAAGACGTTTTCGCTTTCAGGGATCACACCCAACAACTTGATGCGCAGGATGTCTTGAATGTCTTGCAAGGACAACATCTGACCTTCTTCTACTCTGCTGGGGTTGTAGCGTGTGATCAGCAGATGCTCTTTGATGGGTTCTGAACCTTCAATCGCACGCTTGGTCTTGCTGCCCAACATGCCCAAAATGCGGTCCGAATCGCGCACCGAAGAGACTTCAGGGTTGGTCACCACCAAAGCTTCGTCAGCAAAGTGCATGGCCATCAAAGCGCCGGTTTCAATGCCCGCAGGCGAATCACACACGATGTATTCAAAACCCATACCACTCAGGTCGTTCAAGACCTTTTCAACACCCTCTTGAGACAAGGCGTCTTTGTCACGGGTTTGAGAAGCCGCAAGCACAAACAGGTTGTCGCACTGCTTGTCTTTGATGAGGGCTTGGTTCAGGTTGGCTTCACCTTGAATCACATTGATCAGGTCGTACACCACACGGCGTTCACAACCCATGATCAAGTCCAAATTGCGCAGACCCACGTCAAAGTCAATGACAGCGGTCTTGAAACCCCTGAGGGCCAGGCCGGTGGCGAAACTGGCACTGGTCGTGGTTTTGCCCACGCCACCCTTGCCAGAGGTCACAACAACGATTTTTGCCATGGAAAAACTTTCTTGGACTCGATTGAAAAATTAAGACTTGAGGGGGGTGATCAGCAATTTGTCCCCATCGGGGCCGGATTGCAAACACACTTGAGCCACTTGACCCAAAACATCTTTGGGCAAGGCATTTTCGCTGGTGCGGTAAACACCCGCGATGGAAATCAATTCAGGCTCCATCACCTGAGCAAAAATTTGAGCTTGCATATTGCCACGGGCACCTGCAATCGCTTTCCCACGCAAAGCGCCATAAACATGGATATGCCCATCGGCAATGACCTCGGCACCCGCATTGACCATGGCCAAAACAATCAAATCCCGGCCTTTGGCGTAAACCTGCTGACCCGATCGCAATGGTTTGTCAATGACCATGGCCCCCAAAGGTGGTGCTACGGGTGGCGGTGAAACAGGTGGTACAGGTTCGCGAGGTGTTGATGCAGCGGATGATGGCTCTTCAACCAGCACAGAACGCCGAATGCGGGCATCTGAAGCATCCACCAAGCCCAGCCCCTTTGCTTTGATCAAAAGAGTCTCTTGGGCCCCTTTAATAGCCAAAGGCACGAATTGGTGTTCTCGCAAAACAGCCAACAGCGCTTCCAGATCGATTGTCTGATCGGGTTCAAGACCCAAAGCGCTCACATCCACCACCACGGGGTCTTGGTCAAAAAAGCCAGGGGTTTCAGCCATCTGTTGCTTCAATGCAGCAGAGACAGCTTCGATGTCTGTGGTCTTGAGCAACAAAGCCAACAAAGACAAATCAGCGCTTTTGATGTCGTAACAGGGTTGTGAAGGGTCTTCTGAAACGATCGCCATGGTGCAGTCTGGGATGGAAAGATACAAATCTTAACAGCGCACTTCTTTCTTGTTATCTCTCTATAGTTTTATATCTTTAAATAGTCGTAGTAGTAAGGGACGGTTTGTTCTGTGCACAAGTGTATTTTCTTGAGCATTGACAAAGACTTATTGCAGTTTCAAGGGTGTGTGTCAGTGTGATTTTTTGCTGTCACAATAAAATGAACAACTTTGCCAAGACAGACCAAGCTGTGGATAACCATGAGATTCCATGTTTTTTATCCACAGGTTTATCCAAGTCGGAGCTCAGCCATCAATCAGCCATTGAATGACCCCTTTGGCCATGAAACCGAGCATGCCAAAAGCCAAGCCTAGAAAAATAACAAATGTACCGAATTTGCCGGCTTTGGACTCCCAAGCCAACTGCAAAACGATGAACAACATGTAGAGCATGAAAGCGCTCACGCCAATGGTCAGGCCGAACCAGGCAAACTGTTCTTCTGTGAAACTCCACATCACAGAGACTCCAGACGGGGCATGCGCTCAGGCACATCGCAGGTGTCCACCAAATCGCGGTAGGCATGCCAAGAGGCGTGGCCCAGCACGGGCACGATCACGATCAGGCCGATGAACAAGCTCAAAATGCCCATCATGCTCAAGCCCATGATCAAAAACGCCCACAGCACCATGGGCATGGGATGGGTCAGAACCACTTTCCAGCTGGTCAGCACGGCTTGGAGGGTGTTGAGTTGGCGGTCCAGCAGCAAAGGCATGGCCACAACGCTGGAAGCAAAAACCGGTGCGGCCATCAGGCCGCCCAGCACCAGCCACAGCTCAAACAGGTAACTGTCTGGGCTCAGCACCACATGGCGAATGAAATCCATGGGGGTGTGGATAGCCACCGGGGCCAGCAAAGTGATCAGGGCCGATGAGGTCATGACCCAGCCCGTGCCCGCCAAGGCCAGCAACAAGCCAAAACGCACCAGACACCAGTAACTCACAGGCTCGTTGTTCTGCAGCGCTTGCCATTGCGTCCAGGTCTTGAACAAAAGCCGCAGGTTCACGGCCTCGTTTCTTTCGATCGCGCGGCTCATGGCATACAGGCTGGTGGCCAAAACCGGGGCGACAATCAAAAAACCCGACACCGCACTGGCGAGCAACCAAAACCGGTCGTGTGCCAGCCAAGTGATCAAACCGCCACAAATGGCCATGACCAGACCATGGGCCAAGCTCAGCCAAGGTGAATGGCAAATGTCTTTCAGACCCAAATAGAGCCAAAACAGGGGTTGCTTACCATCGATGGGCAGAACACCGGGCAAGTTCAAGCGCCCGCGCTTTGCTGAAGAATCGGCCGTTGGGTTGGGGGAATGGTGGGGGGGTGGGGAAGCGTGTGTCATGCCACAGAGCTTACCCACCGGACCATTTGAGAATTTGACCTGCATCAAATGGAAAAAGGCTGCCAAGCAGCCTTTTGGATCCAAACCAATAATTCAAAATTGTGTCGGGTGGCGATGATCTGGAATCAATGCTTGCCGTGACCGCCTTGGTGTTTCATGGCGTTCATGCCTGAGCCTTTCATCATGCGGGCGGTTTCCTTATCAAAGACCTGCTTTTGGTCAGTATTCAGCGTGGCGTAAAAAGCTTTGGTTGCTTCGGCGCGTTGTTGCATGTGCGCATCGCGTTGGGCTTTCATGGCCTGCATTTGGTCTAGGCGCTCGGGCGTGGTCATTTGTTCAAAAGTGGCACGTTCGGGCCGAGCCATGCGGGTGGGGTGCTGCATCGACTGGGTGAATGTGTTCCATGCAGGTTCTTGAGCGGCTTGCAAGTTCAATTTGGACTTGAGTTCGGTCAAATGTTGGGTGTGACGCTCAGCTTTGTGCTCGCGCATTTTCTCCATGCGGCCAACACGGGTGGAATCGGTGGGGGCTGTGGTGTTTTGGGCCAAAGCCAGACCGGTCAGACCGGCCATCAAGGCCGTGGCGATCAAGGTGGTGCGAATCGATTTCATGGAAACATCCTTGGGTTGATGGGATGTCTGCAGTGTGATCCGCCCATGTATCTGGGCTGTGCCCGGATGGTTCTGATTTGTAAAGATCAGGTATTTTTATTTTTGCAGGTGTTGATACCCAGCAAGCTGTAAGGCGGGCACCAACCCACCAAGCCGGTGGCCAAAGGCACTAGGCCCAGCCAGCCCCAAACGCCCACAGTGCTTGTGGCCGCCAATGCGATCAAGACGAGGCCACCCACAATGCGGATGATGCGTTCGATGTTGCCAATGTTTTGGGTCATGTGAAACTCCTAGGTTGAAAAATTCAAACGGTGACGCGGTAACCTTCATCGGCAATGGCTTGTGCCAAGGCCTCGCGGGGTTTTTCAGAATCCACTTGCACGCTGTTATGTGTGCGGTCGATCACAACCTTGGCTTGTGCGTCCAAAGACAATAAAGCTTTGGTGACTGCTTTTTCGCAATGGCCACACGTCATGCCCTCAACGGTGAAAATTTGGTTCATGATGCATCCTCTTCAATGAACTGCACTGGACACATTGGTGTCAGGTCTGAGCATAGACCATCAAGGACTTCATGCCATGACACAGATCAAGACCGACCTTCCCATCACCTACGACATCGGCATTGGCGGCATGACCTGCGCATCGTGCGTGGCGCGGGTCGAAAAAGGCCTGAAAAAAATGCCCGGTGTGCTCAGTGCCACGGTCAACCTCGCCACCGAATCGGCCCGCATCGAAGTGGCATCGGGTGAAGTGACTGATGCACGCCTGCGCCGTGCGGTGCGCGATGCTGGTTATGAGCCCCGAACACCCGAGGCACAAGCCGATGCAGGCCGTGAATCTCCTTGGGCAGGCTTCATGCCGGTAGGTGTGGGCCTGTTATTGACCACGCCTTTGGTTTTGCCCATGTTGGCCGAGCTGTGGGGCCAACATTGGATGCTGCCCGCTTGGGTTCAATTTGCGCTGGCCACGCCCGTGCAGTTTGTGTTGGGGGCACGTTTTTACAAAGCCGGTTGGCACGCGCTCAAGGTGCTGACGGGCAACATGGATTTGCTGGTGTCATTGGGCACCACCGCCGGTTGGGCCTTGTCGGTTTGGTTATGGCTCACAGCGCACGAGGGGCATACGCCGCACCTGTACTTTGAAGGTTCGGCCGTGGTCATCACCTTGGTGATGCTGGGCAAATGGCTGGAGACGCGTGCCAAGCGCCAAACCACCGAGGCGATCCGCGCCCTGCATGCCTTGCGCCCCGACAAGGCGCATTGGTTGGGCGACGACGGCGAAGTCGATGTGCCTGTGGACGAAATTTTGGTGGGCGACCGGATCGTGGTGCGGCCCGGTGAGCGTTTTCCACTGGATGGCGAATTGGTCGAAGGGCAAACCCAGGTGGACGAATCCATGCTGACGGGCGAACCCTTGCCCGTGGCCAAAGCACCGGGTGCGGCACTGACCGGAGGGTCGATCAATGGCGAAGGGCGTGTGCTCATGCGCGTGACAGCCGTGGGCCACGAAACCGTGCTCTCGCACATCATCCGCTTGGTAGAAGACGCACAAGCGGCCAAAGCGCCCATTCAGCGGCTGGTGGACAAAGTGGCCGAAGTGTTTGTGCCCGTGGTGCTGCTGATCGCCCTGCTCACCTTGGGGGCCTGGATGGCGATGGGGTCTGATTTTGAAACAGCACTCATCCACGCGGTGGCCGTGTTGGTCATCGCCTGCCCTTGCGCCTTGGGCCTGGCCACGCCTGTGGCCATCATGGCGGGCACGGGTGTGGCGGCCAAGCACGGCATCTTGATCAAGGACGTGCAGGCGCTGGAGTTGGCCCACCGTGTGCAAACCGTGGCCTTTGACAAAACCGGCACGCTCACCGTGGGGCAACCGCGCTTGTTGGCCCATGTGCCCGCGCCTGGACACGATGCGCCAATGGCCTTGGTATTGGCTGCACGCGTGCAAAGCGGCAGTGAACACCCCTTGGCGCGCGCAGTGGTGCGTGCAGCTGAACAGCAGGGCCTGATAGGCCCCACCGCCCAAGACCTGCAGGCCGTGCCCGGCAAGGGCGTGTTGGCTAAGGTAGATGGTCGGCAGCTGATGCTGGGCAGCTTGCGCTGGCTGCAAGAAGAAGGTCTGGACATTGGGGTTTGGCAGCCAGACATCGACGCCTTGCATGCGGAAGGCGCGAGTCTGTCGGCTTTGGCCGAGCGCACCGATGCCGGTTTGCAGGCCCTGTTGCTCATGGGTTTTGGTGACGAGCCCAAAGTGGGCGCCGCACAAGCCTTGGGTGCGCTGCGTGATCGTGGCCTGAAGTTGGTGATGATTTCGGGCGACAACCAAGCCGCCGCCGAAGCCATGGCGCGCCGCTTGGGTTTGCGCCCCGAAGCGGGAGAGGTTCTGGCCAATGTATTACCTGGCGACAAGTCGGCGCAGGTGCAAAAACTGCGTGCGGGTGGCCAAGTGGTCGCAATGGTGGGCGACGGGGTGAACGACGCGCCCGCGCTGGCCGCCGCCGATGTGGGCATGGCCATGGGCAACGGCACCGATGTGGCCATGCACGCTGCGGGCATCACCCTGATGCGCGGCCAAGTCGCCCTGGTGGGTGCGGCGCTCGACATTTCGGCCCGCACCGTGGCCAAGATCCGGCAGAACCTGTTTTGGGCTTTTGCCTACAACGTGGCGGGTATCCCGTTGGCGGCCTTGGGCTACCTCAACCCCATGATGGCGGGCGCGGCCATGGCGCTCAGCTCGGTCAGTGTCATGGCCAATGCCCTGCTGCTCAAGCGCTGGAAACCCTGAAGGCGCATTTATTTGATGTGCATCATGACGGGGCATGGCACAAACGTGCAAAGTGAAAGCATTCACTTCACTGAGAGAACCAATGCCCCGCCACAGCGCCCTTCAGACCATTCGTGACGAACATGCAAGCTTGGCCGCCATGCTGCAATCCATGCGGCTCATGGTGCAAAAAGGGCCGTCTGATAACCGACGCCAATTCTTTGACGTGCTGCGCGGCATGCTGTTTTACATCGACGAATTCCCGGAACGCCTGCACCACCCCAAAGAGTCGAATCTGCTGTTTCCCAAAGTGGTCAAGCTCGCGCCCAAAACCATGGGGGCTGTGGAAAAGCTCGAACGCGACCACATGCGCAGCGAAAAAGCCGCACGCGAACTGCAGCACCTGCTGCTGGCGTGGGATCTGTTGGGCCCCAGCAGACGCGCTGCGTTTGAAGAAGCCGTGGGCCATTACATCGACGCTTACCTGGAGCACATGAATCTGGAAGAAAACGTCATCTTGCCCGAAGCCGAACGCTGTTTTTCAGACGA
Organism: Limnohabitans sp.; assembly: GCA_044348785.1. Lineage (GTDB taxonomy): Bacteria > Pseudomonadota > Gammaproteobacteria > Burkholderiales > Burkholderiaceae_C > Limnohabitans_A. The sequence continues at coordinate 2,798 of JBIKSF010000078.1, read as the reverse complement.
AGACTGGCGTCTGCTGAACGCGGCATTTGCAGAAAACGCCGACCCGCTCACGGGTCATTACCCGCCCACAGAAGCCTATGAAAAACTCTTCAGCCTGATCGTCACGCGAGCGCCTTCGCCCATTGGCTTGGGCTAATGGCGAGCGGTTGTCAAAACATCCACTTGGTCCCGAGCGTCAGCATGTTTTGTCGGCCTTGACGGCCAACGCTGCCATCTAGCTGTAATTTGGGCAGGATGTTGGTGCGCAAGCCCGTGGCCCAAGTGGGCTTTTCGTGCTGTTGACCATAAACCTCTATGTGGGCGGTGACATCACCATAAGCACGCTCCCAAGCCAGGCCCCATGTGCCAATGCGTTGGCTGCTGGAAAAATCAAGCGCCCCCAGATTGGTGTGCAGGCTGCCCAGTTTGGCGTGGTTGCAGGTGAGTAGCGCGTTCACATACCCTTTGGACGTTTCGCCCGTGGTGCGGGCGGCACCTAACACGGCACCGACATTACAGCCGTCGTCTTGTGACGGGGTGATGCGAAACTTGGCCTGAACGTTCAAGGTCTCTAACCCTGTTTTTTGTTCTCGCGCAAGGCCTGCGCCCAGCTCAATGTTTTGGGTGGGAGCATAGGCGGGCGCAATGGTCCAGCTGCGTGAGCCATCGGTTGCGCGTGTCCACCAGCCTTCGACATGGCCTTGGCCCACATCGTTCACGCTGGCATCGTCCACGGTCAAGGGCCGACCGGCTTGGGTGTTGAGCAAGCCCCCCAAGCCGAACAACAAGACCAGGACTTTGGGCAGTTGGGTTTGGGTCATCATGGCCAGGCCTTGTTATGCCAAAGAGGGGTAATCGGTGTACCCCGCATCGCCACCACCGTAAAAAGTGGCTCGGTCAGGGGTGTTGAAGGGGCCGCCTTGGCGCAGGCGTGCACCCAGGTCGGGGTTGGCAATGAAGGGGCGACCAAAGGCGATCAGGTCTGCACCGCTGGCCAAAGACTGCGCGGCCAAGGCCAGGTCGTAGCCGTTGTTCAGCATCCATGCGCCGCGCCCACCCGCTTGTGTGTAGGCCTGACGCAAAGCGGCGTAGTCAAACGGTTTTTCGCCTTGCTGGTGGTCGCGTGCCGCGCCGGTTGAGCCTTCGATGACATGCAAGAAGGCCAAATCCATGGGGGCCAGCAAACGCACCACATGCTCAAACAAGGGCTGAGGCTGCTCGTCGATCACCCCGTTGGCAGGCGTCACGGGCGACAGGCGGATGCCTGTGCGCGGGCCACCAATTTCGGCCACGATGCCTTGCATGACTTCTTGCAAAAAGCGGGCGCGGTTCTCGATCGAGCAGCCATACGCATCACTGCGGTGGTTGCTGCTGCTGCGCAAAAACTGGTCGATCAGGTAGCCATTGGCCGCGTGCACCTCTACGCCGTCAAACCCGGCGGCAATGGCGTTGGCTGCTGCGCGGCGGTAGTCCTGCACGATGCCGGGAAGCTCGGCCGCATCGAGCGCACGCGGCGCGGACACGGGCAAAAATTTGGCCTGACCATCGACCAGCAGCACGGTTTTGGTTTCGGCCGTGAGGGCCGAGGGTGCGACGGGCGCCGCGCCACCGGGCTGCAAGCTGGTGTGTGAGACCCGACCCACATGCCACAGCTGCATCACGATCTTGCCCCCTTCGGCGTGCACCGCATCGGTGACCTGCTTCCATGAAACCACTTGTTCGGCGCTCCAGATGCCGGGCACATCGGCGTAGCCCTGGCCTTGGTGGCTGATGGCCGTGGCCTCGGTGACGATCAGGCCCGCCCCCGTGGCCGGGTTGGCGCGTTGGCGGTAATAGGTGGCCATGCGGGCGTTGGCCAGCGAACCGGGTGCGCGGTTGCGCGTGAGCGGGGCCATCACGATGCGTGAGGCCAAAGCGATGCTGCCTACCTGGCAGGGTTCAAACAAAGAGGTCATGGGGTCGATTCAAAGGTGTCGGTGTTGTTCAGGCCAAGGGGTCACAAAGCGTAGTCTGGGCTTTCGCGCTGCAGTTTGCGCAGCAGCGACGGCCACACAAACGCACCGCCCAAACCGCCGGTTTGCACGCGCATGGCGTTGGCCACACCCGTCAGGATTTGCGGGTTGACGGCGGTGAGGTCCGCCGCGCCAGACTGACCTGCCAGAGCATCGACCTGGATGCGGCAGGTGTTTTCGAAGGTGTACATCGACAAGAAAGCGTCGGCAATGGTTTTGCCCACGGTGAGCAAACCGTGGTTGCGCAGCATCAGGTAATTGGCCTCGCCCAGATCGGCTTGCAGGCGCAGCTTTTCGTCATCGCGAATGGCCACGCCCTCGTAGCCGTGGTAGGCCAGTGAGGCCAGCACAAAGGTGCTTTGCTGGCTGATGGGCAGCACGCCGTGGGCCTGGGCACTGACGGCTACGCCTGCCCGGGTGTGCGTGTGCAGCACACAACCGGCATCGGGCCGCGCTTCGTGCACCGCGCTGTGAATCACAAAGCCTGCCGGGTTCACCGGGAAGGGCGTGTCGTGCAGTTTGTTGCACTGCATGTCCACTTTCACTAGGCTGGACGCCGTGATCTCGTCGAACATCAGGCCGTAGGGGTTGATCAGAAACTGATGGTCTTGACCTGCTACCGACTCTGGCAATTTGGCGCTGATGTGGGTGAACACCAAGTCGCTCCAGCCGTACAAAGCCACCAGCCGGTAGCAAGCGGCCAAGTCCAAGCGCAGCTGCCATTCATCGGGGTGAACGCTGTCTTTCAAAGAGGGAATCTCAAAGGCCATGGCGGTGCTCCGGGGTCAGCAAAAGGGATTCAGCTTA
>JBIKSF010000077.1:0-9985 GCA_044348785.1 Limnohabitans sp. | reverse complement strand
CACGAATCCGCGTCAGGCCGGGGACGAAATGGGCGACCTCAAGCGCTTGTTCACTCCCGAGTTCCGCAACCGCCTGGATGCCATGGTCAGCTTCAAGCCGCTGGACGAGCAAATCATCTTGCGCGTGGTCGACAAGTTCCTGTTGCAATTGGAAACCCAGCTGGGCGAGAAAAAGGTCGAAGTCACCTTCACCGACGCACTGCGCAAGTTCTTGGGCAAGAAGGGCTTCGATCCGCTCATGGGCGCTCGCCCGATGCAGCGCCTGATCCAGGACACGATTCGCAAGGCCTTGGCCGACGAGCTGCTGTTCGGTCGCCTGACCGAAGGCGGACGCCTCACGGTGGACATCGACGACAAGGACGAAGTGCAGTTGGACATCACGCCCAATCCGAAGAAGGAAAGTCGTGCTTCGCGCTCAGAACCTGCTGAGCCTGAAGAGGCGACTGCCAGCTGAGCACTGGCATCGGCCTGTGTCCTAGACATGGATTAAGCAACAAAAAAGGAGGCCTCGGGCCTCCTTTTTTCATGGTCAACGGCAAAGCCGGCTGGGTGCCAAAGCTCAGTTCACCATGACCAATTTGCCTTTGACACTGCGTGAGCCCATCAAGGTGTAGGCTGCCTTCAACTCGTTCATGGGCAGGGTGCGGTCGATCACAGGTTTGATCTTGCCTTGGCCGTACCACTGGGCCAACTCACCCATCATGGTCGCATTGGCTTGAGGTTCGCGCCTGGCAAAATCGCCCCAAAATACACCCACCAGTGAAGCGCCCTTGAGCAAGGGCAGATTCAGAGGCAGGGCGGGGATGGGGCCACCTGCAAAACCGACCACCAGATAACGTCCGCGCCAGGCAATGGACCGGAACGCTGGCTCGGCCAGATCACCCCCTACAGGGTCGTAAACCACATCAGGCCCTTTCCCTTCGGTCAGCTTTTTCAAGCTCTCACGCAAGTTTTCGGTGCTGTAATTGATGGTGGCATCGGCCCCGAGCTTTGTGCACAAGGCACATTTTTCGTCGGTGGACGCAGCCGCGATCACCTTGGCCCCCATGGCTTTGGCGATTTGAATGGCAGCAGTGCCCACGCCACCTGCCGCCCCCAAGACCAACACCGTTTCACCGGCTTTTAAGGCCGCACGGTCCACCAAGGCGTGGTGCGATGTGGCGTAAGTCATGATGAAGGCTGCACCATCGACGGCCGAAAACCCACTGGGCAATGGCATGCATAGTTTGGCAGGCGCCAATGTGTGGGTGCCAAAACCGCCTGTGCCGGACAAGCAAGCCACCGTTTGGCCCACTTTCAGGTGAGTCACACCTTCGCCAACGGCTTGCACCATCCCCGCGTACTCTGAGCCCGGCACAAAAGGCAGCTCCGGTTTCATTTGGTACTTGTTTTGAACGATCAAAAGGTCTGGGAAATTCAAGCTGGCAGCCTGAATTTGGATGAGAACTTGGCCTGGCCCCGGGGTGGGGGTGGGGAGTTCTTTCCAATTGAGTGCTTCCACCCCGACAGGGTTCTCGCAAAGCCATGCGTGCATGCATCTTCTCCTTGTTGATTGCTGCGTTTGTTTGCTGGATCTTAGGCAAGCCAAGGGTCCAGAGCATGTCTCACGAGCGACCAATTCGTGAAAGCTTGTTTTCCGTGTGATCGGGTCCGTCCAAAGTCAGCCGCCCTCTACAATCGAACCACAGACAGGACTTCGCATGAAAATTCTCATTTCCAACGACGATGGCTTTCGCGCCGAGGGCATCGTGGCCCTTCACGATGCGCTCAAAAGCCTGGCGGATGTGGAGGTGGAGGTCGTGGCGCCCGAGCACAACAACAGCGCCAAATCCAATGCATTGACTTTGCACACACCCTTGTATGTTCACCGAGCAGACAACGGTTTTCGCTACGTGAACGGCACGCCTGCCGATTGCGTTCACATTGCGCTCACAGGCTTGTTGGGCTATCGACCCGATTTGGTGATTTCTGGCATCAACAATGGCGCGAACATGGGTGACGACACCCTCTATTCCGGCACCGTGGGTGCAGCCATGGAGGGCTATTTGTTTGGTATTCCGGCCATCGCTGTCTCGCAAATCGACAAAGGTTGGGCTCACCTGGATTCGGCGGCTCAGAAAATCAAAGAGATGGTTCAGCAAATGCGGACGGGTGCTGTGGTGGGAACCCAACCCTGGCTTTTGAATGTGAACATTCCCAATTTGCCTTTGGCCCAGATCAAAACGCCCAAACTTTGCCGTTTAGGCCGTCGTCATGCGGCTGAGCCCGTGATCACCCAAGTGGACCCCCGTGGTCAAACCATGTACTGGATTGGCAACGCAGGCGCTGCCATGGACGACAGCGAGGGGACCGACTTTCATGCCGCAGGTTTGGGCCATGTGGTGGTCACTCCCCTCAAGGTCGATCTGACGGAGCACACGCATTTGGACCTGTGGACCCAAACGTTCACGCACTTGACCCCGCAAGACCACGCATGAGCCAACGTCCTGGTTTTCCAGTCAAGTTATCGCCCTCCGGGGTCATAGGTTCTGCGCGCAAAACGGCTGTCGGCGCCGTTGGACTCAAGGTCTCCACGCCCCCGCCCAGTTTGAACGCCAGCCAGCAGATGGCCAAGGATGCAGGTGGCGTTGCGCCTCGAACCGCTTCAGCCGTCGCCGGTCTGGGTCTGGACTCGGTCGCCGTGCGGGCTCGCATGGTGCGTAAATTGGCAGAGCAGGGTGTTCAAGATGCGCGCGTGTTGGATGCCATGGGCCAGGTTGAGCGCCACCGTTTTGTCGAAAGCGCCTTGGTCAATCAAGCCTATGAGGACACCAGTTTGCCGATTGGTTTGGGCCAGACGATCTCCAAACCCAATGTGGTGGCCAGAATGGTCGAGTTGCTTTGCCAAGACGCACCGGGAAAACTGGGCCGCATTTTGGAAATTGGCACCGGCTGCGGCTACCAAGCCGCCGTTCTCAGCCATGTGGCTACCGAGGTCTACAGTATCGAACGCTTGCGTGGGTTGCACGAAAAGGCCCGAATCAACTTGCGCCCGTTCAGGTTGCACAACGTTCACCTGATTTTTGGGGATGGCATGTTGGGTTACCCCAAGGGTGCCCCTTATGCGGGCATCATCTCTGCGGCTGGAGGCGATGCTGTCCCCGAAGCTTGGCTTGAGCAGTTGGCCGTGGGGGGGCGATTGATCGCCCCGACCATCACCCCGGCTGGGAATCAGGCACTGGTGGTGATTCTGAAAACCGCACAGGGCTATGAACGCCAAGTGCTGGAAGCTGTACATTTTGTACCTCTAAAATCGGGCGTCGCCTGAACACTTAAAACCCGATGACTTCATTCTTACCTTTTCGTCCCCTGGTTTTGACAACTTTGACCGTGGCCTTGCTGAGCGCCTGCACATCCTCTGTTCGGGTGCCCGCGCCTGTCGAAGACCGAACGGGAATGAGCCGTGCTCCCCAAACCTCGTCCAGCCCCGTCACAACCTCGTCCGCTGAGACCGTCAAATCCCTGCCTGGCAGCGAAAATGCGGGCAAACCTGGCTACTACACCGTCCAGCGAGGGGACACCTTGACCCGCATTGGTCTGAACAATGGTCAAGGCTGGCGAGATTTGGCTCGCTGGAACAATTTGACCAATCCCGATGCGATCGAAGATGGGCAAGTGTTGCGAGTAGTGCCGCCAGGTTCCTCGGTTGAAACCTCGGGTGTTGTGGTCAGACCGATTGCGCCTTCGGGCAACGCTTCGGCCACTGCCGCACCGCCTAAGCCTGAGCCTGCTTCTGCCCCCCAAAACAACGCGCTCAACGACGAAGGCCTGGGGTTCATGTGGCCCGCCAATGGGGTGCTGATTGCCGGGTTTGATGAAGCCAAAAACAAAGGTTTGGACATCGGGGGCAAAGCGGGCGATCCCGTGATGGCCGCCGCCGATGGTCAGGTGGTTTATGCCGGCTCCGGTTTGCGCGGATATGGCAACTTGATCATCCTCAAACACAACAACACTTTTTTGACGGCCTATGCACACAACCAGGCTTTGCTCGTGAAAGAGGACCAAAAGGTCCGCAAGGGCCAGAAAATTGCCGAGATGGGCAAGTCCGATGCCGATCGGGTGAAACTTCACTTTGAAGTGCGCCGACAAGGCAAGCCAGTAGACCCGGCCAAGTTCTTGCCTGCCCGCTGAACAGCCTGCCCATGCCCTGGCCCGTCCTGGTTTTTGACATCGAAACCATCCCGGACATGGCGGGCTGGCGTCGGCTCAACCCAACGGACCCCCAGTCAACAGACGCACAAGTGCATGCGCAGTGGCAGGCCGAGCGGGCAGCAGAAGGTAAAAGCGACTTCATGCCTTTGTACCTGCAGCGCATCCTGTGCATCAGCTGCGTGTTTCGCAATGCCGAAGGTTTGCGTGTTCACTCCTTCGTCGACCGCGATGGCCAAAGCGAAGCCAAGGTCGTTCAGACTTTCTTTCAGGCTATTGAAAAGCACGCACCGCAGTTGGTCAGCTGGAACGGCAGTGGCTTCGATTTGCCTGTGCTGCACTACCGCGGCTTGTTGCACGGCATGGTGGCTGACAAGTACTGGGACTTGGGCGACGATGACCGCGAGTTCAAGTGGAACAACTACATCTCGCGTTACCACATGCGCCACCTGGACCTGATGGACCTGCTGGCCAAATACACGCCCAAAAACAATGCGCCCATGGACGCCCTGGCCAAGCTGTGCGGCTTTCCCGGCAAGCTGGGCATGGACGGCTCGCAGGTCTATGCGCAGTTTCAGGCCGGTCACACCGAGGACATTCGGCGCTACTGCGAAACCGATGTGATGAACACCTATTTGCTGTACTGCCGCTTTCAGAAAATGCGCGGGGGCTTCACCGAGGCCGAGTACGCGCAGGAAATCGCCTTTGTCCAGGACGAGTTGGGCAACTTGGCCCCGCAAGAGCCGCACTGGCAGGAATACCTGCAGGCCTGGCGCTGAAGTTTCCCTGCGAAACTGTGTGCTGGGCCCTCAAGGGCGGCCTTACATCCTGAGACAATTGGGGCATGAGCGATCCAGACATTTCCCTTTCCCAAGCCCACGCCGACGAACCCAGCCACTCCAGTGCCGACCTGCCCGAGGGGTGGCTGCGTGTGGGCTCCCTGGACATGGAGGCCCAAGGCATTGCCCGCCGACCTGACGGCAAAGTTGTGTTCATCGAAGGCGCTTTGCCTTTCGAGCAGGTGTCGGTCAACGTACACCGCAAAAAGAACAACTGGGAGCAGGGCACCGTCACCCAAATCCACCATGAGTCGTCGCAGCGTGTGCGGCCGGGCTGCCCGAATTTCGGCCTGCACGCCGGGGCCTGTGGCGGCTGCAAGATGCAGCACCTGGAGGCTTCGGCCCAAGTGGCCATCAAGCAACGGGTGCTCGAAGATAACCTGTGGCACCTGGGCAAAGTCAAAGCCGAAACCATGCTGCGCCCCATCGAGGGGCCGACTTGGGGCTACCGCTACCGCGCTCGTCTGTCGGTGCGTTACGTGATCAAAAAAGGCGAAGTGCTGATTGGCTTTCATGAGCGAAAGAGCCGCTACATCGCCGACATGAAAGTCTGTCCGGTTCTGCCGCCCCACGTCAGCCGCATGCTGCTGCCTTTGCGCGCGCTGATTGGCCAGATGGAAGCCCGCGAAACTCTGCCCCAGCTGGAGCTGGCTTGCGGCGACGAAGTCACGGCCTTGGTGCTGCGCCACCTGGAGCCCTTGAGCGAGGGTGACAAAGCCCTGCTGCGGGCGTTTGCCGCTGAGCATCAGGTGCAGTGGTGGCTGCAACCTAAAGGCCCCGACACGGTGCATTTGCTGGACGAGGGTGGGGCGCAGCTCAGTTATGGCCTGCCCGACTTTGGCATCACCATGCCGTTTCGGCCCACCGACTTCACCCAGGTCAACCCCTTCATCAACCGTGTGTTGGTGGCCCGTGCACTGCGCTTGCTGCAGGCGCAAAAGACCGAGCGGGTGATCGATTGGTTTTGTGGGCTGGGCAATTTCACCTTGCCGCTCGCCACGCAAGCGGGGAAGGTGCTGGGCATTGAAGGTGCCGAGACCTTGGTGGCGCGTTCACGCGACAACTATGCCCGCAACCAGGCCACACGGCCCGAAGGTCAAACCTTGGCCCCCACCGAGTTTGTCGCGCGCAATTTGTTCGAGATGACGCCCGAAATGCTGGTGGCCGATGGCACCGCTGACAAATGGCTGGTGGACCCACCCCGCGAGGGTGCTTTTGCTCTGAGCAAGGCACTGGCCGAGCTGAATGAAAACCAGGATTTGCGCCAGGGCTGGACACCGCCCCAGCGCATTGTGTATGTGAGCTGCAATCCCGCCACACTGGCTCGCGATGCCGGCATTTTGGTGCACCGTGCGGGTTACCGCTGCGTGGCCGCTGGGGTGATCAACATGTTCGCCCACACCGCGCATGTGGAGAGCATGGCGGTGTTTGAGTTGGCCTGAGACCCCGCAGTCCATATGCAGGCCATCGGTTCTGCACCCATAAAAAAAGGCTCCCGAGGGAGCCTTTGGATCGTGGTGCGTACTGGGGGAATCAGTCGCGCTCACCACCCATGATGCCCAGCAGGGCCAACAGGCTCTGGAACACGTTGAAGATGTCCAGGTACAGGGCCAGCGTAGCGCTGATGTAATTGGTCTCACCACCGTCGATGATCTGCTTGAGGTCATACAGCATGTAGGCACTGAAAATGCCGATGGCCATGACCGAAATCACCATCATGCCCACGGTGGAGCCGATAAACACATTGATGATGCCGCCGATCATGATGGCCAAAGCCCCCACAAACAGCCACTTGGACATGCCTGAAATGTCACGCTTGATGGTACTGGCCAGGCTGGCCATGACGAAGAACACACCAGCAGTACCCGCAAATGCGGTCATGATCAGGTCGGAGCCGTTTTTGAAACCCAGCACCATGGCGATCATTCGCGAGAGCATCAGGCCCATGAAGAAGGTGAAAGCCAGCAGCACGGGCACACCAGCTGCAGAGTTTTTGGTTTTCTCGATGGCGAACATGAAGCCAAAAGCGCCGGCGAAGAAGACGACCAAGCCAACGCCGCCAGACAAAGATCGGGTGATGCCGGTGGTCACGCCTATCCAGGCGCCCAAAACGGTGGGCAGCAGGCTCAGGGCCAGCAGCCAATAAGTGTTGCGTAAAACGCGGTTGCGTGTTGCCAGGTCGGTGCCGTGGCCCCAATCCGTACTGTTCAGTGTGCGAAGGTCGCTCATGTGGGTCTCTCCTGTTCAAACCCTGATTTCAGGGCCTTTGCATTGTAGGGTGAGGCCGGGTGCCTCCATCAATATCCGCACTGCCATGGGGTTATCTGGGTGAATCAGTTTTGCGCAGGGGTGTGCAATCGCGACATTCGGCCCGTGTATCCTTCACATCTTTCAAACTGCTTTCTAAACACCATGAAAACTCAAGCCAGTCTCGAACTCTCTGATGTCAAAGCCATTGCCGCTGCTGCCGAAACCGAAGCGCTCAAGAACAACTGGGCGGTGAGCATCGCCATCGTTGATGCGGGCGGCCACTTGCTGCACTTTGCACGTTTGGATGGTGCAGCCCCCCTGTCTGCTCACATCGCGCCTGCCAAGGCGCATACGGCTGCGATGGGCCGCAGGGAAACAAAAGTCTATGAAGACATCATCAACGGTGGTCGCACCTCGTTTTTGTCGGCTCCTACCGTCCAGGGCATGCTCGAAGGTGGCGTGCCGATCATGAAAGATGGTGTTTGCCTGGGTGCAGTCGGTGTCAGCGGCGTCAAGTCGACCGAAGACGCGCAGATCGCCAAAGCGGGAATCGCAGCCATCGGCCTGTAAAGACCCCCGACCCGTGGCTGCTTGGCAGCATCCGGGGCACAAAAAAGCCCGCTGTATACAGCGGGCTTTTTTATTGTCGGTTCCGTGCGATCAATACAAGTCGAGCACAGCGCCTTTGCTGGCGCTCGATGCGTTGAAGGCAAACTTGGCTTGCACGCCACGTGTGTAACGGGGCTCGGGGGCTGTCCAGCCTTCACGGCGCTTGGCAATTTCGGCCTCGGGTACGTTCAGCTCCAAAACGAGTTTGTGCGCGTCGATGGTGATGCTGTCGCCTTCATTCACAAAAGCGATGGTGCCGCCGGCAGCCGCTTCGGGGGCGACGTGGCCCACCACCATGCCCCAGGTGCCACCTGAGAATCGGCCGTCGGTGATCAGGCCCACGCTTTCACCCAAGCCAGCTCCGATCAGCGCGCCCGTGGGAGCGAGCATTTCGGGCATGCCGGGGCCGCCTTTGGGGCCGAGGTAACGCAAGACCATCACGTCACCCGCTTTGATCTTGCCTGCCAAGATCGCTTCCAGGGCCGATTGCTCGTCGTCGAACACGCGGGCAGGGCCGGTGATGACTGGGTTTTTCAGGCCGGTGATTTTGGCCACAGCACCTTCGGGCGACAAATTGCCCTTCAATATGGCCAAATGGCCTTGCTTGTACATGGCGTTCTCAATGGTGTGGATCACGCTTTGCTCGGGCGGGGCGTCCGGTACATCTTTGAGCACTTCGGCGATGGTCTGGCCGGTGATGGTGATGCAGTCGCCATGCAACAAGCCCGCGTTGAGCAAAATTTTCATGACTTGCGGAATACCACCGGCCACATGCAGGTCAACGGCCAAAGCTTTGCCGCTGGGTTTCAGGTCGCACAACACGGGGGTGCGCTGGCGAATGCGTTCGAAATCGTCGATGGTCCATTCCACGCCTGCGCAGTGGGCAATCGCCAAGAAATGCAGCACCGCATTGGTGGAGCCGCCGGTGGCCATGATCACGGCCACAGCGTTTTCAATCGACTTGCGGGTCACGATGTCGCGTGGCTTGATGCCTTTGCGGATGGCTTCCACCAGAACGCGGGCCGACTCTTTGGCCGACTCGACTTTTTCGTCGTGCACGTTGGCCATGGTGGACGAGTAGGGCAAAGAAATACCCAGCGCCTCGAAAGCCGAAGACATGGTGTTGGCGGTGTACATGCCGCCGCAAGAACCGGTGCCGGGGATGGCGCGCTTTTCGATCTCGAGCAGGTCATCGTCGCTCAGCTTGCCTGCGGCATTTTCGCCCACGGCTTCGAACACGCTCACGATGTTCAGGTCTTTGCCTTGGTAGCGGCCCGGCAAAATGGTGCCGCCGTACACGTAAATGGCCGGGACGTTGGCGCGCAGCATGCCCATCAGGCCGCCGGGCATGTTCTTGTCGCAACCGCCCACCACCAGCACGCCGTCCATCCACTGGCCTTGCACGCAGGTTTCCACGCAGTCGGCAATCACCTCGCGGGAGACCAGCGAGTACTTCATGCCCTCGGTGCCCATGGCCATGCCGTCCGAGATGGTGGGGGTGCCAAAGACTTGGGCGTTACCACCGGCGGCTTCGATGCCCTCAATGGCGGCATCGGCCAACTTTTGCAGGCCGCTGTTGCACGGGGTGATGGTGCTGTGCCCGTTGGCCACGCCCACCATGGGTTTGACGAAATCGCTCTGTTCATAGCCCATGGCGTAGTACATCGAACGGTTGGGGGCGCGGGATTTGCCCTCGGTGATGTTGGCGCTGCGGCTGTTGATGGGGGTGATCGGGATGATTTTGTCGCTCATGGTGGTGTCTCGGTAGAAGCCAAAAGAAGGTCGCCTCATTCTAACGGGCGCTGGTCAGGCCTTTGTGTCCAGTGCGAGGCATCTCCGGTGCACAATCCCGGCATGCTGATCCATCCTCAAATTGACCCCGTCGCCCTGCAATTGGGCCCCTTGGCCATCCACTGGTATGGCCTGACCTATTTGGCTGCTTTTGGCCTTTTTTTCTGGCTGGGCGTGCAGCGTCTGGGCCATGCGCCCTTCAAACACTTGCCGCAATGGCAAAAGCGCGATGTGGAAGACATCCTGTTTTTGGGCGTGCTCGGCGTCATTTTGGGCGGGCGCGTGGGTTACTGCCTGTTTTACAAACC
>JBIKSF010000168.1:0-2751 GCA_044348785.1 Limnohabitans sp. | reverse complement strand
GGATGGTCTCGCCCGCCATGACGACATTTTTTTGCGGCGCAATGCCGGAGGTGTCCCAGAGTTGGCTCATGTTTTATCTCCAGGTTTTCTTCTTTTTCCAACGGCGGTCGGCGCGCACGCCCTCTTCCTTCATGCCCAAGTAGAACTCCTTGATGTCCTCTTTTTCACGCAAGCGGGCGCAGGTGTCTTCCATCACAATGCGACCGTTTTCCAGCACATAACCGTAGTCCGAGGCGTTGAGGGCCATGTTGGCGTTTTGCTCGACCAGCAAGATGGTGGTGCCGCGCTCGCGGTTGATGCGCACCACGATTTCAAAAATCTCTTTGGTCAGTTTTGGGGACAGGCCCAAGCTGGGTTCGTCCAGCAAGATCAGATCGGGGTTGGCCATGAGCGCCCGGCTGATCGCCAGCATCTGCTGCTGCCCACCCGAGAGCAAGCCTGCGTCTTGCGAAGCGCGCTCGCGCAGGATGGGAAAGTAGTTGTACACGGCTTCCATGTCGCGCGCCACGCCATCGCGGTCCTTGCGCGTATAGGCGCCCATGAGCAAGTTGTCGCGAATCGACAGCAGCGGGAACACTTCGCGCCCCTCGGGCACGTGCATCAGGCCGCGCTGCACGATGATCGCCGGGTCTTGTGCGGTGATGCTTTGGCCTTTGAACTCGATCGAGCCCTTGCGCGGGTCAATGATGCCGCTGATGGTTTTCAAGATGGTGGTCTTGCCCGCGCCATTGGAGCCGAGCACGGTGGCGATCTCGCCGCGCCGCACCTGCAGGCTCACGCCTCGAATCGCCTTGATCGGGCCGTAGGCGCTCTCGACGTTGAGCAGCTTGAGCATGACATTGTCATCGGCTGCCTCGGTCGCGGTGTTCAGGTTCTGGGTGGCTGCGCTCATGCGGCACCTCCGGGGACATAGTTTTCACGGCGCAAAGCAGACACGTCGTCCACCGAGCCCAGATAGGCTTCGATGACGCCGGGGTCGCTTTGCACCTGGCTGGGTGTGCCAGTGGCGAGTTCTTCGCCCTGGCTCATGGCCAGCACGCGGTCCGACACTTTGGAGACCAGGCTCATGTCGTGCTCGACCATGAGCACGGTAATGCCCAGCTCGTTTTTGATGTCGGAGATCCAGAAGGCCATGTCTTCGGTTTCCTCGACGTTCAGACCCGAGGAGGGCTCGTCCAGCAGCAGCAGTTTGGGCTCGGTGCAAAGGGCGCGGGCCAGTTCGACCACTTTGCGCACGCCATAAGGCAAGCCCGCCACCATCGAGTCGCGGTGGTGTTGCAGGTCCAGAAAGTCAATCACTTCCTCGACTTTTTCTCGCGCTTCGATCTCACCCGCACGGGTTTTGCGGGTGAAAAACATTTCGCTCCACAGCCCTGTCTTGCGGTGGGTGTGGCGGCCAATCAAGAGGTTTTGCAGCACGGTGGCGTGCTCAAACAGCTCGATGTTCTGGAAAGTGCGGGCAATGCCCAGCCCAGCGATTTGATGCGCTGGCTGGTCGGTCAGGCGCAGCGTGCCTTGCGGCCCGGCAAAGTCGATCACGCCCGTGGTGGGGGTGTAGATGCGGCTGATCAGGTTGAACACGGTGGTCTTGCCTGCGCCGTTGGGGCCGATCAGGGTGAAGACTTCGCCGCGCTTGACGTCGAAGCTGACCTTGTTGACGGCCAGCACGCCACCAAAGCGAACGCTCAGGTCTTGGGCGGATAAAAGGATGTCTGCGTTCATTTCAGGCGGTCCGACTTCTGGAACGATTTTTGGCGCTTGAACAGGCCACGGCGGTAAAACGGGAACAGCTGGAACCAGGTGCGCACCTTGAGCCAGCGGCCATACAGACCCATGGGCTCAAAAAGCACAAAGGCGATCAGCACCATGCCGTAAACCGTGCCCTGCAAACCAGCGGCACCACCAATGGCGGCGGGCAAAAAGTCTTTACCCAAAGAGATCAGCTGCGGCATGACGATCAAGAAAATCGCACCCAGGAAAGCGCCATGGATCGAGCCCAAGCCGCCGATCACCACCATCAACAACAAGTCAATCGACTGGATGATGCTGAACTGCTCAGGCGAAAGGAACTGGATTTTGTGGGCGTACAAAGCACCGCCAATGCCCGCCAAAGCGGCCGACAAAGCGAAAGACAAAGTCTTGTAGCGCGCCAAGTGGATGCCCATGCTTTGCGCCGAAATTTCAGAGTCACGAATCGCCACAAACGCCCGCCCGGTGGACGAACGCAGCAAGTTCACGATGGCCAGCGTGGCCCCGACGGTGACCAGCAGGCACAGGAAGTAAAACTCTTCGGTGCTGTCCAGCGTCCAGCCGCCCAGTTTCGGGTAGCTGACCATCAGGCCCGCATTGCCGCCCGTCATGCTTTCCCAGCGGGCCATGCCTTCTTCGACGATGAAGCCAAAGGCCAGCGTGGCCATGCCCAGGTAAATGCCTTTGACGCGTAAAGCGGGCAAACCCACGATGATGCCCACGATGGCTGAGAACAAGCCCGCGCACACCAGCGCCAGCGGAAACGGCACCCCGGCATTGACCATGACGGCCTGGGTGTAAGCCCCCACCCCCAAGAACGCGGCGTGGCCCAAAGAGAACAAGCCGGTAAAGCCAGCCAGCAGCATCAGGCCCAAGCCCACCACCGCATAAATCAGCACAAAGGTCAGCTGCGCCAGCCAGTACTCGGCCACCACCCAAGGGGCGGCCACCAGAAACAGGCCCAGCAGGCTGTACCAGAACACATGGCCGCCGTGCTTGGCC
>JBIKSF010000176.1:0-2773 GCA_044348785.1 Limnohabitans sp. | reverse complement strand
CCAGCAAGGCGAACACACTCAGGCTGAACAACTCACCGCCGCGCAGCATGTCGCGATCGGCCGCATAAGGGCGCGAATAAACCAAGGTCACCATGACGGCGAGGGTCGCAAAACACTTGAGCCAGTGGCCCATGGGGTCGCTCACCACCAGACGACCAAAGCCATAAAGGGTCTGACCGGCATCGGCATAAAGGGCGTGCAACAGTGCCACCCCGCCCAAGGACAACAAGGTCAGGACATAGGTGGTGGTGCGCTTGGGGCTTTTCACGAAGAGGTCGGCCAGCGCAATCACGCAAGCCATGACCAGCAACACGATCTCGGGGTAAACCGTCATCCAGCTGGAGTTGTCCATCATCTGTGATCTCTCAATTCTTCTAATCAGGCTAAACGTTCAGAACCGCTGCTCAAGGCAGCTTGGACAGGGCCACATGCGTGAGCAAGTCGGCCACCGAGGTTTCCATCACGTCGGTGAAAGGTTTGGGGTAGACACCCATGTACAGCACAGCGGCGGCCAGCAAGGCCAGCATCAGGAATTCGCGGCCATTGATGTCGGTCAGTTCCTTGACATCGTTGTTGGCGACTGGCCCCAAATACACGCGCTTGAACATCCACAGGGTGTAAGCGGCACCAAAAATCAGGGCCGAGGCCGACAGCAAGCCGATCCAGAAGTTGAACTTCACGGCGCCCAAAATGACCATCCACTCGCCCACAAAACCGGCTGTGCCTGGCAAGCCGCAGTTGGCCATGGCAAAGAACAGGGCAAAAGCTGCGAACTTGGGCATGGTGTTGACCACGCCGCCGTAGCTGGCGATTTCACGCGAGTGCACGCGGTCGTACAACACACCAATCGACAAGAACATGGCCGCTGACACAAATCCGTGGGCGATCATCTGAACAATGCCACCGGACACGCCCAGCGGGTTGAAGATGAAAAAGCCCAGGGTCACAAAACCCATGTGCGCCACCGATGAGTAAGCCACCAGTTTCTTCATGTCTTGCTGAACCATGGCCACCAGACCCACGTAGACCACTGCCACCAAAGACAAAACGATGATGAACATGCCCCACTCGCGTGCGGCATCAGGTGCGATAGGCATCGAAAAACGCAGGAAACCGTATGCACCCAGCTTGAGCATGATGGCGGCCAGCACGGCCGAGCCACCGGTGGGGGCTTCGACGTGCACATCTGGCAACCAGGTGTGCACGGGCCACATCGGCACCTTGACGGCAAAGGCCGCAAAGAAGGCAAAGAAGAGCAAAGTCTGCACCGTGCCCGACAAAGGCAGTTTGTGCCAGGTCAGGATGTCAAAGCTGCCGTTCGATGCGGTGTACAGATAGATCAGTGCGATCAGCATCAGCAAAGAGCCGAGCAAGGTGTACAAGAAAAATTTGAAGGCCGCGTAAATCTTGTTCGGACCGCCCCAAATACCGATGATCAGGTACATCGGGATCAAAGTGGCTTCGAAGAAAACATAGAACAAAATGCCATCCAGCGCACTGAACACGCCAATCATCAGACCCGACAGGATCAGGAAAGCGGCCATGTACTGGTTGACCTTGCGGGTGATGACTTCCCAGCCGGCGATGACCACGATCACGTTGATGAACGCGGTGAGCAGGACGAGCCACAGCGAAATGCCGTCGACGCCCAAGTGGTAGTGAACATTGAAACGCTCGATCCACGAGGCTTTTTCGACAAACTGCATGGCCGACGAGCCGAGCTTAAAGCCCGAATACAGCGGCAGCGTGACAAAGAAACTGGCGACCGATCCGACCAGCGCCAACCAGCGCACGGCGCGGGCTTGGCTGTCACGACCGAGGGCCAGCAAGACGACGCCGAAAGCGATCGGCATCCAGATGGCAAGGCTTAACAATCCCATTTTTATCTTGTCCTCAAAACCGTTAAGCGAGCCAGACGAAATACGTCATCAGCACGAACACACCCAAGATCATGACCAGGGCGTAGTGGTACAGGAAACCTGACTGGAACCAACGCACCAAGCCAGACACCAAGCTCACGACTTTCCATGAACCGTTGACGAAGAAACCGTCGATGATGGCGCGGTCGCCCACCCTCCACAGGCCCATGCCCAAACCACGCGCACCTTTGGCCAGAATGTTCTCGTTGATCCAGTCCATGAAGTACTTGTTCTCCATGACCACGATCAAAGGACGCAAAGCGCGGGCAAAGAAGGCGGGGACCTTGGGGTTGACCAAATACATGTACCAAGCGGTCACCACACCAGCAAGCGCCAGCCAGAACGGTGCGGTGCTCAGGCCATGCAGCGCCATGGCCACAGGGCCGTGGAACAGCTCGCCCAATTGCTTCATCGCGGGGTGCTTGACCGCATCGACAAAGATCACGTCATTGAAGAAGTCGCCGTACAACATGGGCTGGATGGTCATGAAACCGATCACCACCGAGGGGATGGCCAACAAAACCAGCGGCACCGTGACCACCCAAGGCGACTCGTGCGGCTTGTCTTGGCCGTGATCGTCATGACCATGGTGGTCATCGTGGCCATGGTGAGCGTCCGGGTTTTGGTCGTAACGCTCTTTGCCGTGGAAGACCAAAAAGTACATGCGGAAAGAATAGAAGGCCGTGA
Source organism: Limnohabitans sp. (assembly GCA_044348785.1). Lineage (GTDB taxonomy): Bacteria > Pseudomonadota > Gammaproteobacteria > Burkholderiales > Burkholderiaceae_C > Limnohabitans_A. The sequence goes on along the minus strand of JBIKSF010000176.1, from coordinate 167 downwards.
CAAACACACCGGCCAACACAGCAAAGTTGGCAAAGCCAGCAGCGGGCAAGGTGCTCAGGTGCACGGCTTCAATGATGCTGTCCTTGGAGTAAAAACCCGAGAACAGGGGCGTACCGATCATGGCCAGAGAGCCCAGCAAAGAGGTGATCCAGGTGATGGGCATGTAC
>JBIKSF010000076.1:0-10165 GCA_044348785.1 Limnohabitans sp. | reverse complement strand
AGCCAAAGCCGCTTGCACGCTGCTCAGGTTGGCTGCGTTCACGCCGGTGATGCCCAAGGCCAACAGCTGCGCCTCGGTGGGGTTACCGTTCATCACGGCTTGCACGGCATCGGCCAGTGTTTGCACCTCGCCCACACTGTCCACTGCGGTGCGGGCTTTTCCGTCGATCACGTCGCCCAGCAACGTCACTTCTTGAGCTGTGTCCACACCACCCACACCAATGGCGGCGTAGTTGGCTTGTGTGGGGTTGGCAGCGTTGTTGGCCGTGCTATCGGCGTTGGTCAGGATGGCGTTGAAGCCGTCCACAATGGCTTGTACTTTGGCGGCCGTATCGGCTTGCGTGCCAGTCACATCGGCGTCGTTCAGTGCGTCGTTGATCGAAGCCAGGTTGTTGGCATCGACCCCCGTCACGCCCACCGCAGCGTACAGCGCCAGACCCGGTGTGCTGGCGTCAGCCGTGTTGCTTTCTGCTGCGGCCTGAATGACACCCAATGCGTTGGTGGCGTTGTCGATAACCGATTGCACACCCGCTTGGGTGTTGAGTTGGCTGGCGTCCACGGCCGAAGCCAAGGCCGCTTGCACGGTGCTCAGGTTCGCAGGCGTCACGCCGGTGATGCCCAATGCTGCCAGTTGCGACTGCGTGGCGGTTGCGGCCATCACGGCTTGCACCGCGTCGGCCAAGGCTTGCACTTTGGGCAAGGTGTCCACATCGGCGGTGGTTTTGCTGTCGATCACTTGGCCCAGCAGGCTGAGTTCTTCAGGCAAGTTGATGCCATTGACCCCAATGGCTTCGTACTGGGCTTGAGTGGGATCGGTTGAATTGTTGGGAGCACCATCGGCTGTGCTCAAAATCACTCGGTAAGCATCCACCAGCGTTTGCACTTTGGCGGCCGTGTTGGCTTGCAAGCCCGTGATGTCGAGGTCATTCAAGGCGCTGTTCATGGCGACCAGGTTTTGTGCAGTCACCCCACTCACACCCAAAGCGGCGTATTGAGCCGCAGTGGGGTTGGTATCTGTGGCGGTGTTGCTTTGCGCAGCGTTTTGAATGGCCGTGAGCGCGCTTTGGTAAGCCGTGACAGCACTGCCGATAACGCCTTGCAGCTTGCTGAGGGAGTCGGTATCCGTGCCACTGTCGGGCTGCGCCGCAATGGCGTTGAGCACCGCGCGCAAGTTGTCGGGGGTGACACCCGTCAGCCCCAAGGAGGCCAGATTCACTTCAGTCAGCGCAGGCGTGGGCATGCCACCGGCCGCTTGCGTTTGGATGGCGTTGGCCAAGCTGGCCAAGGTGTTGATTTCGGCGATGGTGTCCACACCGGTCGTCGTCTTCGCGCCGACGATGCTGTTGAGCAACGCCAAGTTTTCTGCATCGGTGGCTGCTGCCCCAATGTTGGCGCCAATGGCAGCGTACTGAACAGCCGTCGGGTTGCTGGCGGTGTTGGCATCTGCCGCATTGCCGTTGGCTTCGCTCAGGATGGCGGTGTAGGCGTTGACGATGGCCTGCACTTTAGCCGCGCTGTTGGCGGCGGCGCTGTCGTCGGCGTTGCCATCGGTGGCATCAACCCCAGCTTGGGCTTTGATGGCGCTGTTGATGGCGTCCAGGTTGCCACTGGCCGGGTTACCCACAGCGCCAGTGACGCCTGTGATGCCTGCGGCTGCGTAATCGGCAGCGGCAGGCACATCCGTTGCGGCGGCTGCGTAGGCGGCGATTTTGGCAATGGCGGTTTCGTAATCGCTGACCGCGGCTTTGACGATGTTGGCCAGTTCGGCTTGCGTGGTGACCGCAGTGCCGTCGGCGTTGGCTGCGGCAATGGCGGCTTGAACAGCGGCGGCATTGTCACCCGTCACTGCAGGCACGGCGCTACCGCCAGGGGTTTGACCGGCGACCAAGGCATTGATTTGCGCCAAGGTGGGCGCAGTTTGACCATGAGCCGCTGTGTAGGTGATGGCCGCTTTGACGGCATCGGCCAGGGCTTGCAGTTCGGCTACGGTGTCGACATCGCCACTGTTTTTGCTGTCGACGACATCGCTCAGCAGAGCAGCAGTGGCCGAGTCCACCCCCGTCACGCCCAAAACCGTGAATTCGATGGCGCTGACAGCGTTCGTTGCATCGCCGTCGGTGCCGTTGGCGGAGGCCAGAACTTTGTTGTACGCGTCCACAATGGCTTGCACTTTGGCCACACTGTTGGTGGCGGTGCTGTCAACGGCTGCGCTGTTGAGGACGCTGTTGATCTCATCAAGGTTGTTGGCGTCCACGCCGGTGATGCCCGCCTTGGCATATACATCCAAAGCCGGTGTGGTGGCGTTGGCGGTATTGCCTTGGGCCGCATCGCGCAAGGTGCTCAGTGCTGCGGTGAGGTCAAAGGTCGTGGTCGCCAAGTTACCCGCATTGCCCGCGGTGTCGGTGCTGCGCACGGTGACGGTGTAGGTGCCGTCCTGGTTGACCAGGGTGCTGGGCAGCGACAAGATGAAAGTTCCTGCAGCCACGTTCTCGGCTGTCACGGTGTGGCTGTGGGTGCGGACGGTGTTGTCGGGACCAGTGAACGAGAAGGTGAGCGTGTCGCCCGCTTTGCTGCCCGTGGGCAGTTGAATTTGGTACTGCAGGCCGTTGAACAGCTCGGTTTGGTTGATGCCATTGACAGCTTCGTCCAAGGTGAGCACGGTTGCGGGAATGGTCCCTGCGCTGCCGTCTGCATTTTGGCCCGGGGCCAATGTGTCGAGTGTGAAACTCAGCGGGGCGCTGGCTTTGCTGGCATTGCCCGCCACGTCGGTGGTCTTGGCCGTCACGGCATAAACGCCATTTTCTGCGACGGCGCTGGTGGACAAGGTCACCGTTGCGGTGCCACTGGTGATGTCGGCCTGGATGAGGGTGTGGCTGAAAACACGCACGGTGCCATTGGGCGCAGTGACCGCAATTTCCAATTCATCACCCACGACCGAGCCTGTGGGCAAGGTGACCTGGGCTTGCATGCCATCGGTCAATTCAGCGGCGTTGATGCCCGCTGTGGCGTTGACGTTTTCGGTCAGCACCACGGTGGGGAATGCAATGGTTTCGTCTGTACCGTCGGCTTTTTGACCAGGAGCTTGCGTGTCCACCGTCAGGCTGGGGCTGAGTTGGGTGGTGGCGCCGTAGCGGTTGGTGACGCTGATTTGCACAGAGGCAGCGCCATCAGGCCAGCCCATCACATGCGCCTTGGGCACCGTCAGGCTGAACACGTTGTCAGCGCCCTGGCCAGCTTGCACAGTGGCGTTATAGGTTTGGCCATTGAAGATCAAGGAGACTGGAGCGCCCACTTGTGCATCGGTGCTGCCAGACACCACAAGGTCCAGAGCGGTTTCGCCCTTGTTGATCAGACCATCGACCGCCAGTGTTTGGATGTTCAAACTGGGCGGGGTACTCAGGATGCGCAGCTCATTGCTGCCACGGTCGACCATGGTCACGCTGCCGGCTTGCACCGTGACAGACACGTCATAAGTACCGTCGGGCAGTGTGTTGAAGCCACTCACCTGGTTGGTGTCCAAGGACCACGCCCTCGTGCCCGTGTTGTAGGTGAGTCCGTTCGTTCGCAAAGCAGCAACAGACCCTGTCACGACTTGACCGTTGATGTTGAAGGTGATTTGGTCTGCGTCAGCCAACGCGATGTAGTTGTTGGGATCGGTGGCCAATGCGCCCACGATGAGCTTGGCGGCCTTTCCGGTCAATACGGGTTTTGCGCCATAACTGGCCCCCTGCATGACGCCGTGCGTATACAGGTTGTCCACAGTGGGCACATCGGGATACGCGGTGTTAACGAAAAGTTTGTATTGGTTGTCTAGCGTGGTGTTGCTCGCCACGTCGCTGACTTGCACGGTGACGTCGTAGGTGTTGGCATGGTTGAGCGATTTCGCATCTGCTTCTGGCAGCGTGACGGTCCAAATGTTGGGTTGCCCCGAGGCACCAGCGCCCACTGTGGCCAGGTATGTTTTGTCGTTGAGTTTGATTTGCAGGCTTTGGCCCAATTCAGCCGTAGTTGTGCCCTGAAGCACAACAGGCACAGCCACAGGCGTTGCTGCTGTGGGCGTGGCGACATTGCCAAAACGCTCTGCCGCACTGAACTCGCCCGTGGCAGCAGCCGTATTGAGCAAGGACACCGCGTTGCCCGATATGAACGTCACCACCAGTTCAGGCGCTGTGACGTCGAGGCTAAAAGTGCTGACACTTTCAGCAGTGCTAAGTTCACCGACTGCGCGCTTGATGCTGCTGGTGAGGGTGTAATGACCGTCTTCATCTACGTTGGCACGAGGCACAGTCAACGAGACGCTGCCATCGACCAGGTTTTGTGCGGTCAAGGTGTGCGTGAACCAACGCTGATCGCCATTGGGGTCTGTGAGTTTCAAGGACAACAGATCGCCCACGCCTGCACCAGATGGGAGCTGCACAACCATCTGCAAGCCGTCGGCCAACTCAGCCGCACTGACGCCTTGGCTGGCTTCGGCCATGGTCACGGGTGCCGTGCTGGCGAGCCAGTTGACGGTGTTAACAAGAGTTTGCAACTCGGCCAGGGTGTCCACTGTGCGGGCATCGGTACCGATCACGGCGGTGTCGATGGCAGCGAGCACGCGGCTCAAATTGGCACTTGTCACGCCTGTCAGGCCAGCGGCTTGAAAGTCTTGCGAGGTCAATGCGGCAGCGGGCGAATCGCCCAAACCAATTTGCACCACACGCTGGGAGATGCTGGCGAGGTTCAGAATTTTGGCAGCGCTGTCCACACTGGAACTGGCTGAGTGATCCAGGATGTCATTGAACAAACCGCGATCCGCCTCGAGGCGGATGACCTGGCTCAGACCCAGTGCCGTGATGTCAGCGTTGTCCAACGGTGCCCCGGTGCCATCGATGCCATCGGCCAATGCGCGAATTTTCTGCACGGCATCGACCAGGGCTTGAATTTTGGCAGGACTGTCCACCGCATTGCCATTGATGGCGGCAGTGTCGAGCATCTGGTTGATGAGCGCCACATTGTCGTTGCTCACGCCTGTCACGCCTGCGGCAGAGAAGATGGCGGGTGTCAACGCGTTGGTCACAGCGGTGTTGTTTTCAGCTGCCGAGGAAATGCCGCCCAACGACTGGGTGATGTTGTCGACCAAGCCTTGCAAAGCAGCTTGGGTGGTGATGGGCGTGGCACTGCCATTGGTTTTTTCGAGTGCGCTCAAAACAGAAGCAAGATTGCCAGCGGTAACACCGTTGACCAACAAGCTCAGCTCTTCGGCGGTCGGTGCCGTGTCGGTAGAGCTGTCATACGCGAGCACGACTTTGACTGCAATGGCCATGGCTTGAAGCTCGGCCACCGTATCCACATCGCCTCGGTTTTTGCCATCGACCACATCGCTTAGCAGTGCAGCGCTAGGCGCGTCCAAACCGGTCACACCGAGCTTGGTGTAATCACCTGCATTGGCTGCGGAGCTGCTGTTGCCATCGGTGCCATCGGCTGCGGCGAGTACTTTGTTGTAAGCGTTAACAATCGCCTGGAGCTCTGCCGGGGTATCTGCTTTGGCACCGTCGACCACGGCCGAAGCCAGTGCATCGTTGATGGCGGCGATGTTGCCCGCATTCACACCGCTCACGCCGGCCTTGGCATACGTGTCGACATCCGGTACGGTACCCGCTGCTTGCGCCATGCCTGCTGCGTTGAGTTGAGCGAATTGGCTAAGAGTCTCCAGTGCAGCGCCGATGTTGTCGACCAGGGTCTGCAGACTGCTGAGCGAATCGGTTTGGCTGCCGTTGTCGGGTTTACTGGCGATGGCGGCCAACACAGCCACCACGTTGTCTGGCGTCACGCCACTCAAACCGATCAAGTTCAAGTCGGTTTCTGTGAGTGCGGGCGTGGGTGTGCCCCCTGCAGCGGTCTGCTGGATGGCGTTGGCAATGCGAGCCAGTTCATTGATCTTGCCCACCGAGTCCACACCTGCGGTGCTTTGTCCACCCACAATGCTGTTGAGCAAGGAAAGGTTATTTGCGTCTGTGGCCGCCGCGCCGATCTGTGCACCAATGACTTGGTAATCGATGCTTGTAGGCCACTGATCTGCAGCAACATCGGGCGCACTGCCATTGGCCGCGTTCCAAATTTTCGAATAGTGCTGGATGACCCCTTGGATTTGGTTCAGCGAGACACCGCCAGGCAAGGGCCTGATCTGGTCCAACGCGCTGACCATGGCATCCACGGGGTCCACCCCCGTCTCAGAACGTCGGTAACCGAAGAGTTCTTCATTGATGGCCGTTCGTGCCAAAGTCGTCGAAGAGCCCAAGTTGGTCAGCACTTTGTGCCCCCCTTCGACCAAAAGAACTTGACCCAACAAGTTCAACTGAGCAGCTGTGCCCTGCCCTTGGATACTGGCTGTGAGCAGGTCCAAGCTTGTGGCGAGCTTGCCGTCTCTGAGGTTGTCAATGCCTGCCAAACGCGCCAACAACACGCCATATCGCTCAGAAACAGTCAAGTTGTCGGCCGCGTTAAAGGCATCGGTATTGATGACGACCGCAGGGTTGGTGATGTCCTCTGCTTGAAAGCCCAGCGCATGAGCAACCGTTTCGTTGTACAGATTTGCCGAAAAGGCTGTTGGGGCCTTGCGCTGCTGGAGTTCACCAGCTAACGCCAGACGCACAGCCATTTCAGTGACCGGTGTAATGGTCACATCGAGCCAGGCGTCGTTGCTGCTGTCGCGCCGATAGCTGCTGTTGTACGTGGTAACCAGGGCGCGCATCGTCACCCCCAAATCGACATCCAAACCGGTCGACTCGTCGTTGTAATTGAAGAGCTGAGCATTGCTGTCAACCAATTCAAGTAGCACACCCCCCTGATAGTTGCCCCAGCCTTTCGCCTGGATGTGCATCGTCCCAGCGGACCCTGCGGTGAGGGTGTTACGCCCCATTTCGTGGCCTTGCTCGTCATAGGCAATGACTGTCAAGCCATCAAACACAACACCCAAAAAGGCTGTTGTCAAAATATTCAGATCCACAGCATGCAGATCAACCAGGGACTGGATTTGCGCGATGCTGCTGACACCGACACCAGAATCCTCCACATCGGTAATGCTTTGCAAGACCGCTTGACGGTTGCCCTCGGTCACGCCAGTGATTCCGATCCGTGCAAACTCTGACAAGCTCAAGGCAGGCAGTCCAAGCTGTCCTTGCGCCAAGGAAACCACGGCGTTGCCTATGCGAACCAACTCGTTGAGCTCGGCCACCGTGTCCACGCCTGAGGTGCTTTGAGCACGCACAATCGAGTTGATCAAAGCGAGTCGGACGGGATCAGAACTTGCAGCGCCTAATTCGACACCCACGAGCTTGTAATTTTCAGCGGTAGATAAAACACTCCCCGTGGGAGGCGGCTCTTGCGATACGCCAAGGGCCTGGCTCAGAATGGCGTTGTAAGCGTCAACAATCGCCTGGAGCTCTGCCGGGGTGTCTGCTTTGGGACCATCAACTACAGCCGAAGCCAGCGCGTCGTTGATGGCATTGAGGTTGCCCGCGTTGACACCCGTGATGCCTGCAGTGATGAAAGTGGCAAGGACTGGCGCCTGGGCCGTTGCAAGGGCCAAGCCACTGAGTTGGGACTGTGCAAAATCTGAAATCGCTTGCAGTGCAGACAGCGCGGGGTCCACCACGGGACCGATTTGCTCACCCGAGTTGCGAGCACCCGAAGCGTCTGCAGAAGCTACACCGACTGTGCCAATGACAGCCAAGAACGGGTTGACCGCCAGAGCACCCAACGCCAGACCACTGCCGAAGGACACCTCTGCCGAACCTAAAACGGCAGCAAGGCTTTGTTGTGAATCGAGTAACGAAGACAGACTTTTTCCGGCATCTTCGCCATCGACCAAGTATTCGTAAAAACTGCCGTTGTCGGACTGCCCCACCACACCCGAAAACCCGTCAGGCACAACCTCGAAATAACCCTCAAAAACGACCTCACTGCTCAGCTCACCCTCGCCGATCGTGATGCGAAGGTCTTTGCCCGAGCGATTGACCTTGACCGACTTGGGTGCCGATGCCGCATCCTGACCCACCATTTTGAGTTGGTAGCGCACACCCGATTGGACTTTGATGCGCAATGCCTGCCCACGCACAGCGTTGGCTGACGAGAGGTCAAAAACCTGCCCAGGTTGACCTTGGGCTTGCAAAACGATGACTTGGGCGGTGGGTGTTGCCATGAAGATTCAAAAGAGAAATAGGGGAACCATTTGCAGTGGGCGGGGTTGAATACCCAGCTGCAAGATTTCAACGTGATGAAGCCTGCCAATTGGGTAAATTGGCAGGCTTCATCACAACTTCTCGATTTTATCGTATTTATGTATTGAAGTTCACTATTTATACATCAAACAACTAAAAATAACGAATCAAAACAACAAAACGCACACAAATTCAATTAAATCAATAATTTCAATTTATCTGAAGCCTTTTTTTGCCCCTGCTCAACGCATGAGCATCCATAAATGCATCCTTTGGGAAACAAAAAAACATTCAAAACACGGCCCTTATCGGACAGGATCTGAAGCAGTTTCAGGCCATAAAAAAACCCCGATGCAATGAATGCAACGGGGCCATCAGCAGAACATTGGGGGCTAAAAAAAGCCTTGACTGAGTGTCAAATCCTGCTGGAAATATCGGCTATCAGCGCATACGCCAAGATCCGCTTGCTGGCATGGGGCATTTCGCGCGCCCCAGCTTCATCGACCAGCAGCAAGGCGTTGTCATCCTGACCGAAAGTGGCCGGGCCAATATTGCCTACCAGCAAGGGCACCCCTTTGCGCAGGCGCTTGGCCGTGGCGTGGGCCAGCAAATCATGGCTTTCGGCGGCAAAACCCACGCAAAACAGTTGACCCGACACCGCGCGGGGCGACTGCGCCACGGTGGCGAGAATGTCGGGGTTTTCCACAAAACTGAGCTGAGGGGTCTGACCCGAGCCGTCTTTTTTGATTTTTTGATCGGCCGAATTGGCAGGCCGCCAATCTGCCACGGCTGCGGTCGCAATGAAGACATCGGCCGCCTCCACATGCTGCTGCACCACATCGAGCATCTGCCGCGCCGAACGCACATCCACACGCTGAACACCACGGGGCGTGGGCAAGTGAACCGGCCCAGCCACCAGCGTCACCTGAGCACCGGCCATGTGGGCAGCGCGGGCAATGGCAAAACCCATCTTGCCGCTGGACAAATTGGTGATGCCGCGCACCGGGTCAATGGCTTCATAAGTGGGACCGGCCGTGACCAGAACCGCCTTGCCCGTCATCGTTTTGGGGGCAAAAAACGCCTCCAGGTCTTCCAGAATTTCTTCGGCTTCGAGCATACGGCCGTCGCCGGTTTCGCCGCAGGCTTGGTCGCCCTGCCCAACATCCAGCACATGGATGCCATCGGCCTTGAGCTGCGCCACGTTGCGCTGGGTGGCGGGGTTAGACCACATTTCGCGGTTCATGGCCGGCGCCACGATCAAGGGCACTTGGTCGATGGGACGCGCCAAGCACATGAGGCTGAGCAACTCATCGGCCCCACCGTGCAGCAATTTGGACATGAAGTCGGCACTGGCCGGGGCCACCACAATCGCATCGGCCTCGCGGCTCAGGTTGATGTGCGCCATGTTGTTGGCCTCACGCGGGTCCCACTGCGAGGTGTAAACCGGGCGGCCCGACAGGGCCTGCAGGGTGACAGCCGTCATGAATTGCTCGGCCGCCTCGGTCATGACGACCTGCACGGTGACGCCCGCCTTGACCAAGGCGCGGCAGAGTTCAGCCGACTTGAAGGCCGCAATGCCGCCCGACAAGCCCAGAACGATGTGTTTTCCAGCCAATGTGCTCATGCGAGGAAATGTAGCAGACGTGACTGTCTATAATCACGATTTCCACCTACCGGGGGCTGAAGGCTCCCGTCTTGGACATGACCAAATTCGTCTTCGTCACTGGCGGTGTGGTGTCTTCCCTGGGCAAGGGAATCGCCTCCGCATCGCTCGCCGCCCTCCTTGAATCGCGCGGCCTCTCCGTCACCCTCATCAAGCTCGATCCCTACCTCAACGTGGACCCCGGCACCATGTCGCCGATCCAGCACGGCGAGGTGTTTGTGACCGACGACGGCGCAGAAACCGACCTCGATTTGGGCCACTACGAGCGCTTCATCAACACCCGGATGAAGAAGGCCAACAAC
>JBIKSF010000167.1:0-2817 GCA_044348785.1 Limnohabitans sp. | reverse complement strand
TTCGTCGGTGTTGGGCAGCGAGCGCTTGAGCACCACAAAAGCGCAAATGGCTTCGCCTGTGGTGTCGTCAGGGCGGCCCACCACGGCGGCTTCGGCCACCAGCTCGGTGCAGCTGACCAAGGCCGATTCGATTTCCATCGTGCCCATGCGGTGACCTGACACGTTGAGCACGTCGTCGATGCGACCGGTGATGGTGAAGTAACCGGTCTTTTCGTCGCGAATCGAACCGTCGCCTGCCAAGTAGTACTTGCCCTTGAAGTCTTCAGGGTAGTAGCTCTTCTTGAAGCGCTCAGGGTCGCCCCAGATGGTGCGGATCATGGAAGGCCATGGCTTTTTCACGACCAAAATGCCGCCTTGGCCGTTGGGCATGTCTTTGCCGGTTTCGTCCACGATGGCGGCCTGGATACCAGGGAAAGGCAGCGTGCAAGAGCCAGGCACCATGGGCGTGGCACCAGGCAAAGGCGTGATCATGTGGCCACCGGTTTCGGTCTGCCAGAAAGTGTCGACGATGGGGCACTTGCCGCCGCCCACATGCTGGTGGTACCACTCCCACGCAGCGGGGTTGATCGGCTCGCCGACCGAACCCAACAAGCGCAGACTGGAGAGGTTATAGCTCTTGGGGTGAACAGCGTCGTTGGCTTCCGCGGCCTTGATGAGCGAGCGAATGGCGGTCGGTGCGGTGTAAAAGATAGAGACCTTGTGGTCCTGGATCATCTTCCAGAAACGGCCAGCATCGGGGTAAGTGGGCACGCCCTCGAACACGATTTCGGTGCCGCCCAGGGCCAAGGGGCCGTAGGTGATGTAAGTGTGGCCCGTGACCCAGCCGATGTCGGCCGTGCACCAGAACACGTCGTCTGCCTTCAGGTCAAAGGTCCACTTGGTGGTCAAGGCTGCGTGCAGCAAATAGCCGCCGGTGCTGTGTTGCACACCTTTGGGTTTGCCGGTGGAGCCGGAGGTGTAGAGCAAGAACAAGGGGTGCTCGGCACCCACCCACTCGGGCTCGCAGGTGGTGGCTTGCTTGTCGGCCAGATCGGCCATCCACAGGTCGCGGCCAGCGGTCATGGCAATCTCAGCGCCCGAGCGCTTGACGACCAGCACGTTTTTGATGGAGCCGCAGCCACCCAAGGCAATGGCGTCGTCCACGATGGCTTTGAGGGGCAGCAGCTTGCCGCCGCGCACTTGGTTGTCTGCAGTGATCACGGCCACAGCGCCGGTGTCTTCGATGCGGTCGCGCAGCGACTGGGCCGAGAAACCACCGAACACCACCGAGTGGGTCGCGCCGATGCGGGCGCAGGCTTGCATGGCGGCGACGCCTTCGATGGACATCGAGATGTAGATGACGACGCGGTCACCCTTTTTGATGCCGATGCTCTTCAAAGCATTGGCGTATTGGCAGGTCTTGGCCAGCAATTGGCTGTAAGTGACCTTGCTCACTTCGCCGCCGTCGGCTTCGAAGATGATGGCGGTCTTGTCGCCGAGGCCTTTTTCGACGTTGCGGTCCAGGCAGTTGTAAGACGCGTTCAGGGTGCCGTCTTCAAACCACTTGAAGAAAGGCGCATTGGATTCGTCGAGCACCTTGGTGAAGGGAGTTTTCCATGTGATCAACTCTTTGGCCAGACGGGCCCAATAGCCTTCGTAATCGGTTTCGGCTTCTTTGCACAGCGCTTCGTAAGCCGGCATGCCCGAAATATGGGCGTTTTTCACGAAATCAGCGCTGGGTTGGTAAAGGCTGGAACTCATCAGATTGGTCTCCTCAATGACGTGACGTTTTTCAAAACTGGTGCAAATGTCTGCTTTCGCTCTTACAAAGCACTGACTGACGCCAGTCTTGCACAAGTTTTGCCTGGACGCACCCATCTAAGCCCTAAAATTCGGGTTTGCCCGAAGTCACGCGACCTCCCACTCTGGAAAACCATGTCCAAACCCTCGCCATCGAAAAAAAGTTCATTGAGCCCACTGAACAACTTCATCTTCGCCAGCCGTTGGCTGCAATTGCCCTTGTATTTGGGCTTGATCGCAGCACAAGCCGTTTATGTTTTCCATTTCTGGGTTGAGTTGGTCCACTTGCTGGAAGCGGCCTTTGGTAACCAAGAAGCCTTGCAAGCCCTGATCAGCAGCATCGGCTACAAAGCCGATGCGCCCATCACTGCGCTCAACGAAACTGTGATCATGCTGGTTGTGTTGGCCCTGATCGACGTGGTCATGATTTCCAACTTGCTGATCATGGTCATCGTGGGCGGCTACGAAACCTTTGTCTCACGCCTGAATCTGGAAGACCACCCTGACCAACCCGAGTGGCTGGACCATGTGAATGCCTCCGTGCTCAAAGTCAAACTGGGAACGGCCATCATCGGCATCAGCTCGATCCACCTGCTCAAAACCTTCATCAACGCGGCCAACTACGACGAAAAAGTGCTGATGTGGCAAACCCTGATCCACATGGCGTTCTTGCTCAGCGCCATCGCCATTGCCTATGCCGACCGCCTGATGTCACACCACGACAAGGCCCACTGAGCGCCTGACAACCACTGATTTTTGATTTTCTCGAGATCACACCACCATGACCACCCTGATCAAACAAGACGACCTGATCGAATCCGTTGCCGCCGCGCTTCAATACATCAGCTATTACCACCCTGCTGACTTCATCTCGCACCTGGCCAGCGCTTACGAGCGCGAGCAAAGCCCCGCTGCCAAGGACGCGATTGCGCAGATCCTGACCAACAGCAAGATGAGCGCCTTCGGCCACCGCCCGATTTGCCAAGACACCGGCATCGTGAACGTGTTCCTTGAAGTGGGCATGGACGTGAAATTTGA
>JBIKSF010000075.1:0-10297 GCA_044348785.1 Limnohabitans sp. | reverse complement strand
ACGCTCCAGGCTGGCCGACTTCGCCAGCGAGGCCCTCTAAACCAGCCGCCGTCGGGTCTCAGTAATCGTCGCTGAGGCCCGAAGCCAGGCTTTCAAAACGCGTCAGATTCTTCAGGAATGTGAGGCGCACCGTGCCTGTCGGACCGTTACGCTGCTTGCCGATGATGATCTCGGCCACACCAGGATCTTTGGAATCCTTGTTGTAGTAATCGTCACGGTAGATGAACATGATGATGTCGGCATCCTGCTCGATGGCGCCAGACTCTCGCAAGTCGCTCATCATGGGGCGTTTGTCGGTGCGCTGCTCGACGCTTCGGTTGAGCTGAGACAAGGCAATGACGGGGCACTGCAGCTCTTTGGCCAGCATTTTCAGACCCCGCGAAATCTCGCCCAGCTCGGTGGCACGGTTATCGCCACCTGAGCCGCCCGAGCCACTCATCAGCTGCAAATAGTCCACCACAATCAAGCCCAGCTTGCCGCACTGCCGGGCCAAGCGACGGGCATTGGCCCGCAATTCAGAAGGTGTGAGGCCCGGCGTTTCATCGATGTGCAAGGACACAGTGCGGAGTTTTTCAATCGCCTCGGTCAGGCGTGGCCACTCCTCGTCGCTGAGCTTGCCTGTGCGCAAATGGCCTTGGTCAATGCGGCCGATAGAGCCCACCACACGCACCGCCAACTGCGATGCACCCATTTCCATGGAAAAAACCGCGACCGGCAAGCCCTCGTTCAAGGCCACATGCTCGGCGATGTTGATGGCAAAAGCGGTTTTTCCCATCGAAGGACGGGCCGCCAACACCACCATGTCGCCTGGCTGCAAGCCAGAGGTCATGCGGTCCAGGTCGTAAAAACCCGTGGGCACACCCGTGATGTCGTTGGGGTTGTCGGCCATCTCCTGCACGCGGTCGAGCAACTCCACCACCAGCGTGTCCATCGACTGAAAGCCCTGCTTCATGCGCGAGCCCTCTTCACCGATGTTGAAGATCTTTTGCTCGGCTTCGTCCAGGATGCGGTCGATTGCCTTGCCCTGAGGGTTGAAGGCGTTGGTGGCGATCTCGTCGCTGGCCGACACCAACTTGCGCAGGATGGAGCGCTCTCGCACAATTTCGGCGTAACGGCGAATGTTGCTGGCGCTGGGCACGTACTGGGCCAAGGAGTTCAGATAAGCCAAGCCCCCCATCTCGGCGGTTTTGCCCTGGTTTTGCAACTGCTCGCTGACGGTGATGACGTCAGCGGGTTTGGACGCATTGATTAAGGCACCAATCGCGGCGTAAATCAACTTGTGCTCGTGCCTGTAAAAATCGGTATCGACCAACAAATCGCCCACCCGGTCCCAAGCGCCGTTGTCCAGCAACAGACCACCAAGCACGCTCGACTCGGCCTCAATCGAATGAGGGGGGACGCGCAATTTGGCAATTTGGCTGTCTGAGGACAGGTCTGAGGGAAACTCACTCAGATGGGGGGAGAAAACAGCAGACATGGCGTACCGGGAAATCAAAAAGCAATGTTAGCCCTCGCAAGGGCTGGCGTCACGGGATAACCCTGTGGATAAACATGGGGTATCCCGTGTTCAAACGTGGACAACTCAGATGCACAAACAAAGTGATGCACCAAATGAAAAGGCCCTTTCGTTACCGAAAGGGCCTTTGAAGCTTTGGGGTGGCTGATGGGGCTCGAACCCACGACAACAGGAATCACAATCCTGGACTCTACCAACTGAGCTACAGCCACCGTAGAGCAATATTATAGCCTGAAGCTCAGGGTTTTTGTGACTGTGACTCGTCCAACTTTTTAGGTTTTTCAGCCAACATTTCGACTTTGAATTGAGACTTCAAACTGGACAGGTAGGCTTGAGACTCAGCCTGCCCCCAAAGACGGGCAAATTGTTGACGACTCTGCTCGGATTGTTGCGCTGTGGCCTCGGGTCGCTGCACAATTTTGTTCACTCGCACAACGGCAAAACCCTGTAGACCCAAATCCACACCGATCAAAGCTGGCATTTTGGAGGGATCGGCGCGCAAAGCGGCATCGATCACGGCTTGAGGCAAAGCGGGTGCTTGATCGCGCGAAACAGTCACGGCCTCACCCAATGCTGACTGAGCGGGATCGCTTGTCCAAGCGGCCAATCGGGCTTGACCCTCTGCCTTGGCAAGTTCTGCAGATTTGGCTTGAATCAACCGTTGACGGACATCCGCCTTGACCTCTTCAAAAGGGCGCACGGCTGATGGGCGGTGGTTGACCACTCGCGCTGAAACCAAGGTGTTGGGGGCGACCTCCACAGCCGCCGTGTTGCGGCGCTTGGCAATGGCATCTTCCGAAAAGATGGCCTGCAGCAATTTGGGGTTGTTCAAAACACCCTGCACAGCTGGCGTAGGTGTTCGTGTCAAAGAAGCCGCTTTTTGCACCGACAACTTCAAGCGCTCTGCCACTGGCGACAAACTGTCCGACTGCTCGTACACACTGTTGCTGAAGGTCTCGGCCAATTCAGCAAACTGGCGCTGAGCCTGTTGTTTGCGCAAATCCGCTTCCAGTTGGGGACGCATGGACTCGAAGGATGGGACCTGAGCTTGCTTGATATCGGTCAACAAGATGATGTGGTAGCCGAAATCGGACTCCACAATCTGACTGATGTCACCCTTTTGAAGGGCAAAGGCAGCATCCTCAAAAGGCTTGACCATCGCACCGCGAGCAAAAAAGTCCAGATCACCACCACGCTCGGCCGAGCCCGTGTCGTCCGAATTTTTGCGCGCCACTTCGGCAAAAGTCTTGGGTGACTTGCGAACACTTGCCAACAAGTTTTCGGCCTTGGCGCGGGCTTTTTGCTTTTCTGCATCCGGCAGGTCTTTGGCCGCATTGATCAAAATGTGGCTGGCGCGACGCTGCTCTTGTCCAGTGATTCGCTGCAGGTTTTGCTCGTAGTAGGTTTTCAGGTCCTGCTCGGGCAGTTCAATCCGGCTTTGCAAGGACGCCACGTCCAAAACGAGGTACTCCAGATCCACATTCTCGACAGACCGAAAGCGCTCCGAGTTGTCTTTGTAATAACGCTCCAGATCGGCATCGGACACATCCACCTTGGCTGCAAAGTCAGTCGGAGTCCAACGCTTGACCTGAATTTCGCGGCGCTGCAAATAGGCATCCAGCGCGGCATCCGTTTGACGTTGTGTCGCAAAAACCGATGCCTGCAAACCGGCAAGCACCTGCTGGTTGGACAGATCACGACGCACACGGGCTTCGAGCATCTCGGGTGTCATGCCTTGGCTGGCAGCCAATTGGCGGTAACGCTCCATGTCCAGCTTGCCGTCTGCACCGCGCAAGCCAGCAATCGAAGGGTCTTGTTGTAAATAACGTGCCAAGCGCTGGTCACTGGTCACCAGCAATTGTTTTTCAGAAGCACGCGCAATCAGGCGGTCGTTGACCATTTTGTCCAAGGTTGCATAACGAGCCTCTGCCGAATCGAGCAGTTTCGGATCCAGGTTGGGCACCGAGGCACGAATCCGGTCCACCTCTTGCTGGTGGGCAGCATCCCATTCAGACTGGGTGATTTTTTGTCCGTCGACTCGGGCAACCACGGCACCTTTGTCTTCAAACTGGCTGTATCCCTCCATGCCAAACAGCACAAAAGACGGAATTACCAACAAGAACAACAACCCCATCAAGATTTTTGAGTTGTTGCGAATGGAATCAAACATGTCTGAAGTCTCGGGTTATCAAGAAAAAAGGCGAACACTGGGTTCGCCTTTACTTTATAGGGTGGTGGGCGCTGACGGTCTCGAACCGCCGACCTACTCCGTGTAAAGGAGCCGCTCTACCAACTGAGCTAAGCGCCCCACCTGAAAAGTGTTATCAGTTCAAAGCATCCTTCAAGCCCTTGCCTGGACGGAACTTTGGAACTTTGGCAGATTTGATTTTAATCGCAGCGCCTGTGCGTGGATTGCGACCGGTGCGTGCAGCACGTTTGCCCACTGCAAAAGTACCAAAACCCACCAAGGAAACGGTACCGCCTTTTTTGAGGGTGGTGCGTACAGCGCCCATCATGGCTTCCAGGGCGCGTCCTGCAGCAGCCTTGGACAAGTCTGACTGTTTTGCAATGTGTTCGATCAGCTCTGTTTTGTTCACGAGAAACCTCTTGAAGTTACAAACCGGTGTAACCGGCAGTGGACTGAAATCTGGTCACAGACATCGCTGTGGGCTTTGGATTCTAGCCGTTAAAAGTTGAATAGAGAGTTCTGACTGGTCCTTTTTCAACGCCAGATTGAACGCCGGTGCTTGTTGGCAAGGCATTCAAAGCGCATCGGCAATGGCTCGGCCCACATCGGACGTCTTGGCCGTGCCACCTAAATCCGGTGTTCGCGGCGCGTCGGCACCCGCCGCCAACACCTTCTCAATGGCACCCAAAACTGCATCATGCGCGGCTTTGTAACCCAAAAACTCCAACATCATGGCACCGCACCAAATTTGTCCAATTGGGTTGGCAATGCCTTGACCCGCGATGTCCGGAGCGCTGCCGTGCACAGGTTCAAACAGCGATGGGAACTTGCGATCCGGGTTCAGGTTGGCGCTGGGCGCAATGCCGATGGTGCCCGTGCAAGCAGGCCCCAGATCACTCAAGATGTCACCGAACAAATTGCTGGCGACCACCACATCAAAAAAGTCGGGCCGCTGCACAAAGTGGGCCGTCAGGATGTCGATGTGGAACTTGTCCACGTTGATACCCGGATAGCCCTTGGCCATCTCGGCCACGCGCTCATCCCAATACGGCATGGTGATGGCGATGCCGTTCGATTTCGTGGCACTGGTCAGGTGCTTTTTGGGGCGCGACTGCGCCAACTCAAAGGCAAATTTCAGCACCCGGTCCGTCCCGATACGGGTCATGATCGACTCTTGCATCACGATCTCCCGCTCGGTGCCGGGAAACATACGCCCCCCCACACTGGAGTACTCACCCTCGGTGTTTTCGCGCACGATGTACATGTCGATCTCACCGGGCTGGCGCGCGCTGCCGTCGCGACGCACCACGGGCGCGATGATGCCCGGCATCAAGCGAGCAGGCCGCAGGTTGATGTACTGGTCAAACTCCCGGCGAAACAAGAGCAGCGAACCCCACAGCGACACATGGTCGGCAATTTTGTCGGGCCACCCCACTGCACCGAAATACAAAGCATCGTGCCCACCAATCTGGTCTTTCCAGTTGTCGGGCAGCATCTGACCATGCTTTTCACAATAGTCCCAGCTGGAAAAATCAAAGTGGTCAAAGTGCAGGTCGATGCCAAATTTACGGGCGGCGGCGTCCATCACGCGCAAGCCCTCGGGCATCACTTCTTTGCCAATGCCGTCTCCTGGAATCACGGCAATCCGGTGCTTGGTCATGGGAATCACTTTCTTCTTCAAAAATAAACGGCTGACACAGCCAAAACGTGCACAAACACGCCAAGGGGATGGAGCTTAACCAAAAAGGGGCGCAAGGGCTTTCACGAACGTGACGGCCGCACAACCAAGCTCACGCCCAAGGCTGTGAGTGCTGTCCCCACCAAGGTGGCCGTGGTGATGCTTTCACCGAACAAGAGCCAAGCCAAAATGGCCGTGGTCGGCGGCACCATGTACATGAGGCTGGTCACCGCCGCTGCTGCGCCGCGCTGAATGAGCATATAAAACAAGGAACTACCCCCGACAGTAAGACCCAACACAGACCACGCCAAGGCTCCGGCCAGCTCCACATTCCAATTCATGGGCTGCGTTTCGGCCAAAGCCAGGGGCACCGTGATGGCAAAGGCCGCCATGATTTGGACCGTGTTGGCAGAGCGCACATCACAGGGTTGTACAAACCGTTTTTGGTAAAGGGTGCCGATGGTGATGCTGAGCAAGGCCCCCACTGCAAAGGCCATGTTGAAGGACGACACATGGTCCATGGGCGTATCCAGCGTGAGTTTTCGCCAAACCACCATCAACAATCCGGCAAAGCCCAGCGTGAGGCCCAACCACTGGCGGCGCGAGACGCCAGGCTGGTCCGATCCACGCAGGCTGTAGGAAAGCCAGATCGCCGTCAGAACAGGTTGAAAGCCCACGATCAGTGATGTCAGGCCTGAGCCCATGCCCGCTTTCACGGCCACCCACACGCCCCCCAGATAGCCGCCATGCATGAGCATGCCCGAGACCGACAAATGGAGCCACTGCTGGGTGGATTGCGGCCAGGGCACCTTGGCCCAAAAAATCCAGGGCAAAAAGCAAGCGATCGACAACACGTACCGAAGCACCAAAAAGGAAAAAGGCGGGGAATGCGGCATGCCGTAACGGGCGACGATGAAGCCGGTGCTCCAGATCAGCACAAACACGGCAGGCGTCGCCCGAACCCAGGCGTCAGATACGCGACCCCCGCTCATTTCACGCGGGCTCGGATCTCAGGCAAGGCCTTTTGCATGTAATACACCATGGACCAGACCGTCAAAACGGCGGCCACCACGATCAACACGGCACCCCAAACCCGGGTGTCGATCACGCCAAACAAGGTGTCGTTGTAGAGCAAGAAGGGAATCGCCACCATTTGCACCGTGGTTTTGAGCTTGCCCACCATGTGCACCGCCACGCTTTTGCTGGCCCCGATCTGGGCCATCCACTCACGCAGGGACGAGATGGCGATCTCGCGGCCAATGATGATGAGCGCCACCAGCACATTCACCCGGTCCATCTGCACCAGCATCAACAAAGCGGCGCAGACCAAAAATTTGTCAGCCACCGGGTCCAAAAAGGCCCCAAAAGCCGAGGTTTGGTTGAGCTTGCGGGCCAAAAAGCCATCCAGCCAATCGGTGAACGCGAACAACACGAACAACACCGTGGCGATCAGGTTTTGCGTTTCGATCGTCAAACTCTCGAGGTAGTACACGCCAATGATCAAAGGGATCGCGACAATGCGCGTCCAGGTCATGATGGTGGGGATCGTGAAAAACATGTTGCTGATTGTGGCACGCCACGCCAAAAGCCCGATGAGAGGCAGGTACAAGCTCAGTGCAGGGCGTTGTAAATCGTCTCGGCCAGCTCCCGCGAGATGCCCTCCACGCCCAGCAAGTCCTCGACGCTGGCGCTTTCCACACCCCGCACCCCACCAAACCGTTGCAGCAGTTTGGCGCGTTTGCGCGGTCCGATACCCGGGATTTCTTCGATCTTGCTGCCGCCCATGCGCACTTTGGCGCGCTGCGCACGCATGCCGGTGATGGCAAAGCGGTGCGCCTCGTCCCGGATTTGGGCCACCAGCATGAGCGCTGCCGAATCCTTGCCCAGGTAGACCTTTTCGCGGCCGTCGGCAAACACCAGCTCCTCCAAGCCCACTTTGCGACCCTCGCCTTTTTCCACGCCCACGATGCGCGACAGATCCAGCCCCAGGTCGGTAAAAACTTCGCGGGCCATGCTGACCTGGCCTTTGCCCCCGTCAATCAACACCAAATCGGGCAGCCGGGCCGTGCCTTCGCCCGAGCGCAACGCCTCGGCCAACTTGCCGTAGCGGCGCATCAGTACCTGACGCATGGCCGCGTAATCGTCGCCCGGCGTGATGCCCTCGATGTTGTAGCGGCGGTAGTCGCCGCTTTGCATCTTGTGATGGCGGAACACCACGCACGAAGCTTGTGTGTTCTCGCCCGCCGTGTGCGAGATGTCAAAACACTCAATGTGCAACTGTTCCAGATCGTCAGGGGCCAGATCCAGCGCCTCGGCCAGCGCGCGGGTGCGGGCCTGCTGCGAGCCCTCTTCGGCCAGCAATCGGGCCAGTTGCAAATCGGCGTTTTTCTCGGCCATCTCCAGCCACACGCGGCGGTGCTCACGCGGCTGCGTCACGGTGCTGATC
This sequence comes from Limnohabitans sp., assembly GCA_044348785.1. GTDB lineage: Bacteria > Pseudomonadota > Gammaproteobacteria > Burkholderiales > Burkholderiaceae_C > Limnohabitans_A. The sequence continues at coordinate 2,469 of JBIKSF010000075.1, read as the reverse complement.
TTCACGCCCGACTGCGCCGACAAAGCCGCGATCAGTGCTTTGTCTACAGCCGCACTCAAGATCAGCAGCGGCGGCACGGGCACGCCGATGTAATGCTGAGCCAAAAAGGCTTGGAGCACCTGCACCTCGACCGGGAGCGGCGCTTCGCCCTCCTCCAGGCCCAACAGGTCCTGCGCGTCCTGAACATGCACCGGAAAATAAGGCCGATCCCCTAAATGCCGACCACCGCGCACCATGGCCAGATTCACGCAGGCGCGCCCGCCTTGCACTTTGGCCACCAGGATGTCGGCATCGGTGTCGACCGCCGTGTCCACCGACTGCTGATGCAAGACCCGCGACAGCGCCGTCAGCTGGTTACGCACCTCGGCGGCCTGCTCAAACTCCAAGCGCTCAGCGTGCGCCATCATCCTCGTTTCCATCTCGCGCATCAGCGCCTGAGTCTCGCCTCGCAAAAACTGCTCGGCGTGCTGCACATCGGCCTTGTAGTCCTCAGGGCTGATCAAGTTCACGCACGGCCCCGAACAACGCTTGATCTGAAACAAAAGGCAAGGCCGGGTGCGGTTGGCAAATACCGTGTCCTCGCAGGTGCGCAGCCTGAACACCTTCTGAATCAGCTGAATCGACTCCTTGACCGCCCAGGCACTGGGGAAAGGCCCGAAGTAGCGGTGCTTCTTTTCCACGGCACCCCGGTAATACGCCACACGCGGGTAATGTTGCGCCTCGGGTGTCTTGACCACGGCGGGCAGCGCCACGCGGCCATTGCCCGTGAGCTTGAGGTAGGGGTAACTCTTGTCGTCCCGAAACAGGATGTTGAAGCGCGGGTGCAGCGTCTTGATCAGGTTGTTTTCCAGCAGCAGCGCCTCGGCCTCTGAGCGCACCACCGTGGTCTCCATGCGGGCGATCTTGCTGACCATGTGGCCAATGCGCGTGCCGCCATGGTCCTTCTGGAAGTAACTCGACACCCGGCGCTTGAGGTTCAGCGCCTTGCCCACATACAGCAGCTGATCCTGAGCGTCAAAGTAGCGGTACACCCCCGGCAAGGCGGGCAGCGCGGCAACTTGCGCGAGCAGGGCTTCATCATGGGTGTGCGACATGGCGGCTATTGTCTTTGAAAACTCCAGCGACAATCGCCGCATGCAAACTGGCCAACTCTGGGACATCTTCTGCACCGTCATCGACAACCACGGCGACCTGGGTGTGTGCTGGCGCCTGACGCGCCAGCTGCGTGACGCAGGCCAGCGCGTGCGCCTGTGGGTGGACGATGCCTCGGCCCTGAATTGGATGGCCCCCACCGCCCACCAAGAGCCGGACATCGAAGTGCGCCCGTGGGCCAGTGCCAACCAGGGCAGCAGCCTGCAAGACTTGCCCACTGCCGATTTTTGGATTGAAGCCTTTGGCTGCAACCTACCCGAAGCCTTTGTGGCCCATTTTGTAGAGCGTGCGCAGGTCACTCGCACGCATCAACCCAAGTGGATCAACCTCGAATACCTCAGTGCCGAAGACTGGGTGCCGCGGATGCACGGCCTGCCCTCGCCCGTGATGAGCGGCCCCGCCAAAGGTTGGACCAAGACCTTCTTTTACCCCGGCTTCACGGCAGACACGGGCGGTCTGCTGCGCGAAACCGATTTGCAGGAACGGCAACAACGCTTTGACCGCACGGCCTGGAGAAAGAAACACGCCCCCGACTTGGCCCCAGACGCCCTGCTGATCAGCCTGTTCTGCTACGAACCCGCCGCTCTGCCCCAACTGCTGGCCGAACTGGCGGGTACACCCCACCACCTGCTCGTCACCCCCGGCCGCCCGATGGCGGCGGTGCAGCAAGCGATGGCAGGCATGGACGTACACCCAAACTGGAGCGCCCTGCCCTACACCGACCAAAACGGCTTCGACGAGATGCTCTGGGCCTGCGACCTCAACTTTGTGCGCGGAGAAGACTCACTGGTACGGGCCCTCTGGGCAGGCCAGCCCTTCATCTGGCACATCTACCCGCAAGACGACAACGCCCACCATGCCAAGCTGGAAGCATTTTTGGATTGGATACAGGCGCCGGAGAGCTTGCGCTTGGCGCATCGAGTGTGGAATGGCATACCCGCAAAAAATTGGGCTGTGATTGATCTGCCTTCGCTGTCCGAGTGGGACCCATGCTTTAAACATGCCCAGCAAGGACTGTTACGTCAAACTGATTTGGTGAACCAATTAGCACAAAACGCCCGCCAGAAAACCAAACCCCACGGGTTAGAATAAGCGGCTTGGCTTTTAGCCACCCCTTTTCATTTCAGACTCAATTCCTATGAAAACCGCTCAAGAAATCCGCGTCGGCAACGTCATCATGCACGGCAAAGACCCCATGGTCGTCCTGCGCACCGAATACCAACGTGGCGGCCGTGGCTCGTCCACCGTGCGCATGAAGCTCAAGAGCTTGATCGCCAACTTCGGCACCGAAGTGGTTTTCCGCGCTGACGACAAGAT
>JBIKSF010000074.1:0-10320 GCA_044348785.1 Limnohabitans sp. | reverse complement strand
TTACTTTGGGTGCGTTTCTTGCTTTTCTTTGGTGCGCGGGGGTGGATCGCCCCCGGAATGCACCAAATCAAATCAAAAATCCTCAAAGGACGATCGTGGAAGCACTAAAACAGGGCGCAGATGCGCTTTTTATTTTGTTGGGCGGCATCATGGTGTTGGCCATGCATGCTGGTTTTGCTTTTCTGGAGCTGGGCACGGTCCGCAAAAAGAACCAGGTCAATGCGCTGGTCAAAATCCTGGTGGACTTTTCCGTGTCCACGGTGGTTTATTTTGTGGTCGGTTACAGCGTGGCTTATGGCACCACCTTCTTTGTAGGGGCCGAGCAATTGGCCGCCAAGAACGGTTATGACCTGGTCAAGTTCTTCTTTTTGCTGACCTTTGCCGCCGCCATCCCCGCCATCATTTCGGGCGGCATTGCCGAGCGGGCCAAGTTCTGGCCGCAGTTGATCGCCACGGCGGTGATCGTGGGCTTTGTTTACCCCTTCTTTGAGGGCATTGTCTGGAACCAGCACTTTGGCGTGCAGACCTGGATCAAGGCCGTCACGGGCAATGAGTTCCATGACTTTGCAGGCTCGGTGGTGGTCCACGCCATGGGCGGCTGGATCGCACTGCCTGCCGTGGTCTTGTTGGGTGCCCGTTACAACCGCTACCGCAAGGATGGCGTGGTGTCGGCGCACCCGCCGTCGAGCATCCCTTTTCTGGCCCTGGGTTCATGGATCTTGATCGTGGGCTGGTTTGGCTTCAATGTGATGAGTGCCCAGACCTTGGACAAGATTTCGGGTTTGGTGGCGGTCAACTCCCTGATGGCCATGGTGGGCGGCACTTTGGCGGCTTTGGTTTTGGGCAAGAATGACCCCGGCTTTGTGCACAACGGTCCCTTGGCCGGTTTGGTGGCGGTGTGTGCAGGCTCTGACCTGATGCACCCATTTGGTGCGTTGGTCACGGGTGCAGTGGCGGGTGCCCTGTTTGTGGTGATGTTCACCCTGACCCAGAACAAATGGAAGATCGACGATGTGCTGGGTGTCTGGCCCTTGCATGGCATTTGTGGCGCTTGGGGCGGCATTGCGGCGGGCATTTTTGGAGCGACCAGCTTGGGTGGCTTGGGCGGGGTCAATGTGATGGCCCAGCTGATCGGTACCTTCTTGGGCGTGGCATGGGCTTTGTTGGGCGGTTTGTTGATTTATGGCCTTTTGAAAATCACCATGGGCCTGAAACTCAGCCCAGAGGAGGAATACGACGGTGCCGATTTGAGTATTCACAAAATCAGCGCCAGCCCTGACCGTGAAGTGAGTTGGTAAAACAACAGAAAACCAGTGAAAGCCCTGCTTTTAACAGGTATTGGGGGGTTTCCCCCTTGCCTTTTGCTTTGTTTTCTCTCTCATAATCCGATGACATTGGGGCGTGCTGCCTCAAGGTCTTGTTTGCGGTGACCCCATCAGTTTCGCTTTCCTTACGATGTTTTCAGGTATGTCGAATGCGTTGTCGAAGCTCCATCGCTTTTTTCTTTGTGTTTTGAGGAGTCCCTTTCATGGGCAACAAACTTTACGTCGGCAACCTGCCTTACTCGGTTCGCGACGGCGATCTGGAACAAGCCTTCGGTGAATTCGGTGCTGTGACCAGCGCCAAAGTCATGATGGAACGTGACACTGGCCGCTCCAAAGGCTTCGGCTTTGTGGAAATGGGCAGCGATGACGAGGCACAAGCGGCGATCAACGGCATGAACGGCCAGCCTCTGGGCGGCCGTAACGTGGTGGTGAACGAAGCTCGTCCCATGGAAGCCCGTCCTCCCCGCACTGGCGGTGGTGGTTTCGGCGGTGGCGGCGGCGGTTACGGCGGTGGTCGCCGTGAGGGCGGTGGCGGTGGCTACGGCGGCGGTCGTGAAGGCGGCGGCGGTGGCGGCGGTTTTGGTGGCGGCCGTGAGGGCGGTGGTGGCTACGGCGGTGGCGGTCGTCGCGAAGGCGGCGGTGGCTACGGTGGTGGCGAAGGCGGCGGCGGTGGTTTCCGCAGCCCCTACGGAGCTGGCCCACGTGGTGGTGGCGGTCGCCGTGAAGGTGGCGGCGGCGGTGGCGGCGGCTACGGCGGCGGTTATTGATTCACGCACCCGGCCTGTCCACTGACAGGCCTTTGAATCCTCTCAAAGCCCTGCATTGCAGGGCTTTGTCGTTTCTGGGATGTGCTCAGGCCATTTGCCTCTGGCCAGTGGCAACCGTCAGGGTGTTTTTCGTGGCTTGGGGGCCAATGTGCCGCGCACACGCCCTTGCAACACGTGCTCGCCGGTGTTGCTGTTGAAGTCCATGGTGTTGCCCGTGAAGACATCGCGGTCACGGGTGATCTGCACCGGGTCAGCAGACACCACGCGGTCTTCGTCGGGCAAGGCGACCAAGCGCTCACCCCGCAGTTCAATTTGGGGGCGGGTATCTTGGGGGTGTTTGATGGCGTAGGCGTTGCCGATCAAGGTGACCTGTGTGCCGTCGTCGGTGGCGATGCCCTTGTCGGCGCGGGCATTCATCCTGGCACCGCTGTCGTTTTCGGCGTAAATGCGAACCTGGTCAATGTGCAGGGCCTCGGTGGCCGGATAGTGCTGCGCTTTGTCGCCAATGAGCTCACGTGTCATGCGCCCACTGGCGTTGAAAGACTTGACAGAAAAATCGCCCAGTCGGTAGTCGGGGTCCTGTCGCACTGGCTTGTTGGCTTCGGGGGTGATCAGCGCCGGCACGCTCCTGACCAGCCACCAGCTGCCCGATGCCAGCAAGGCCATCACGATCAAGGGCAAGTAAATGCTCAACCTGTCGAGCAGTTGGCGCAAGCGGTTCATGCCGACGGGCCTGTGTGCGCGCTGATGCCGACCTCGGCCAGCAAGCGGGCGTAGTGACCGCCCGCCACCAGCAACAGGTCACAAAATGCACGGGCCGCACCTTCGCCGCCACGCTCTGTGGTGATGTGGTGTGCCAGGTTTTTGGCTTGGGCGTGTCCGTTGGAGGGTGCGCAGGCAAAGGCCACCCGCTGCATCACCGGCAAATCGGGCCAGTCGTCGCCCATGGCGGCCGCTTGTGCCCAGCTCAGGTTCAGTTCGCTCAAAAATGCCTCGGCCGCCGGGCGCTTGTCTTCGGTGCCAAAGCGGGCGTGGGTGATGCCCAGCGCCTTCAGGCGCAGGCGCAGGGGTGCCGAGTCGCGGCCGGTGATGACCACGGGCGTGATACCGGCCTTTTGCAGCAGTTTCAGGCCTTGGCCATCCAGCGTATTGAAGCGCTTGAGGGTCTCGCCCGCTTCAGAAAAATACAGCCCACCGTCGGTCAACACACCGTCGATGTCGAAAAAAGCCACACGAATGCCTTGAGCTTGCAGCAGCAATTCGGGCGGGTAGTGCAGGGCCGGTGTGAGCGCTTTCAGGGCTTGCATCTCAGATCACCTTGGCCCGCATCAGGTCGTTGGTGTTCAGGGCACCGCACAGACACCCGGCTTCGTCGATGACGAGGATGCTGGTGATGCGCGATTGCTCCATCATTTCAGCCGCTTCCACGGCCAGCGAGTCGACCCGGATGGTGCGCGGATTGGAATGCATGACGTCACGGGCGTTCAGGCTTCGCAAGTCGGCGCCCTTTTCAATCAGGCGGCGCAAGTCACCATCGGTGAACACGCCGAGCACGTGGCCTTTGGCATCGGTCACGGCGGTTGCGCCCAAGCCCTTGCTGCTCATCTCCCGCATCAGGGCGGTGAACTCGGCATCGGGTCCGACCTGTGGCACATCGCTGCCTTTGCGCATCACATCGGCCACATGGGTCAGCAGCCTGCGCCCCAGCGACCCCCCGGGGTGCGAGCGTGCAAAGTCTTCGGGTTTGAAGCCCCGCGCATCGAGCAGGGCCACGGCCAAGGCATCGCCCATGGCGAGCTGGGCGGTGGTGCTGGCGGTGGGGGCCAGGTTCAGGGGGCAGGCTTCTTTGTCGACAGAGCAGTCGAGCACCACGTCGGCATGGCGAGCCAAGGAGGACTGCAGGCCGCCGGTCAGTGCAATCAGCGGCACGCCTTGGCGCTTGAGGACCGGCAAAATCGCCACAAGCTCGTCGCTTTCGCCGCTGTTGGAGATGGCCAGGACCACATCGATGCCCTGGATCATGCCCAGGTCACCATGGCTGGCTTCGCCGGGGTGCACAAACATGGCCGGGGTGCCAGTCGATGCCAGGGTGGCGGCAATCTTGCGGCCGATGTGCCCACTTTTGCCCATGCCGGTGACGACCACCCGGCCTTGCACGCCCAGCACCAGATTCACCGCTTGGACAAAGCGCTCGTCCAAGCGGTCTTTGAGTTGCAACAGGGCTGCGGCCTCAATGTCGAGGGTCTCGCGGGCGAGTTGCAGGGTGTGGGCGGAATGGGCGAGCATGAAAGACATTTTATCGGGCGGCGTGTGGTGTCCCGAAACCAGCATGCCCAAGCCCACAACGGGGGTGAACGGATGGCCCGCGTCGCGGAGGGTTGCACATGCACTTGTTACCATTGAAGCATGAGCGCTTTGGAGTTGACCCTCTTGTATTTGCTGGCCGCCGTGCTGGGTGTGGTGGGCTGCCGCATGCTCAAGCTGCCGCCCATGCTGGGCTATCTGGCGGTGGGCGTGGTGATTGGCCCCAATGCGCTGGCGCTGGCGCAAAACTCCGAGGGCGTGAAACACCTGGCCGAGTTCGGCGTGGTGTTTTTGATGTTTGTCATTGGGCTGGAGTTCAACCTTCCCAAGCTGCGCTCCATGCGCAAGCATGTGTTTGGTCTGGGCCTGTTGCAGGTGCTGCTCACGCTGGTGATCGTGACGGTTTTTTCCTTGTTCGTGGCCTCGATGGCGCCCACCCTCTGGAAAATGGAATGGCAAACCGCGTTGGCTCTGTCCAGTGCCATGGCCATGAGCAGCACGGCGATCGTGATCAAGCTGGTGGCCGATCGGCTGGAGCTGGAGTCCGAGCACGGCAAGCGGGTGGTGGGCGTGCTCTTGTTTCAGGATTTGGCGGTGGTGCCGCTGATCGTGATGATCCCAGCCCTGAGCGCCCCGGCCGACGAGATGCTCACCGCCTTGCTGATGGCCGCGCTCAAAGCCACTGTCCTGATCACCTTGCTCATGACGGGCGGGCAGCGCGTGATGCGCTGGTGGCTGACCTTGGTGGCGCGGCGCAAGAGCGAAGAGCTGTTTGTGCTGAACCTGTTGCTGGTCACGCTGGGCCTGGCCTGGATCACCGAAATGGCGGGCCTGAGCTTGGCACTGGGCGCTTTCATCGCGGGCATGTTGATTTCAGAGACCGAATACAAGCACCAGGTGGAGCTGGACATCCGGCCCTTCCACGACGTGTTGCTGGGCCTGTTTTTCATCACCATCGGCATGATGCTGGACTGGCACATCGTGGTCGAACGCTGGCCCCTGGTCCTGTTGCTGACCACCTTGCCCGTTTTGTTCAAGTTAGTTTTGGTGACCGCATTGGCCAAATTCACAGGTGCGCCCAATGGGGTGGCGCTGCGCACCGGTTTGTATCTGGCGCAAGCGGGTGAATTCGGCTTTGTGTTGCTCACACTTGGGGCCCAAAGCAACATCATTCCGCCTGCCTTGCTCAACCCCGTGCTGGCCAGCATGGTGCTGTCCATGATGGCCACGCCTTTCATCATCATGCACAGCGAACGCATCGTGCTCAAGGTGGTGGCCAGCGAGTGGTTGCAGCAATCCTTGCAGATGACGACGATTGCCCGCAAGTCGATCAACACCAGCAAGCACGTCATCATCTGCGGCTACGGGCGTTGCGGCCAGAACCTGGCGCGCATGCTCGAAAAGGAAAACATCCCCTACATGGCGCTCGACTTGGACCCTGACCGGGTACGCCAAGCCGCTGCGGCCGGAGATTCGGTGGTGTTTGGCGACGCAGGACGCTTGCAATCGCTCATGGCCGCAGGCCTGGCCCGCGCCAGCGCGGTGGTCATCACCTACCTGGATGTGCCCGCTGCCATGAAGGTGCTGGACCACACCCACAGCCACGCGCCGCAGGTGCCGGTGATTGTGCGCACCAAGGACGACCTGGACCTGGAAAAACTGCAGCTTGCGGGCGCCACCGAAGTGGTGCCCGAGGCGCTGGAGGGCTCGCTCATGTTGGCCAGCCATGCGCTGGCGCTGGTGGGTGTGCCCATGCGCCGCGTGATCCGCATCGTGCAAGACCAGCGCGATGCGCGCTACAACCTGCTGCGCGGTTACTTTCATGGCGCCGACGATGACACGCTCGACGAAATCGATCACGAGCGCTTGACCACCGTGGGCTTGCCCATGGCCTCCCCTTGGTTGGGCAAACAGATCAAGGACCTGGCTTTTCACGCCATGGGCGTGCGTGTGGTGAACCTGCGCCGCGCCAATGGCCAACCCGAAACCGTGAGCGAAGACACTGCCTTGCACCCGGGCGACACGCTGGTGCTGTCGGGCAAATCCCAAACACTGGCCGTGGCCGAAGAAAAACTCCTCAGAGGCTGACGCATGGACGATCTGAACGTCAACGATTATTTAAAAAGCCATATCCGCACGGTGCCTGATTGGCCTGCGCCGGGTGTGCAGTTTCGAGACATCACACCGCTGCTGCAAGACCCGCGCGTCTTTCGGGTGTTGATCGATGCCTTTGTGCACCGCTACATGCACCCCGCCCTGCGGCCAGACGTGGTGGCGGGGCTTGACGCACGCGGTTTCATTTTGGGCTCGGTGGTGGCCTACGAGCTCGGTCTGGGTTTTGTGCCCATTCGCAAAAAAGGCAAGCTGCCCTTCACCACGGTGGAAGAAACCTACGAGCTGGAATACGGCAGTGCCACGGTGGAGCTTCACACCGATGCGGTCAAGCCGGGTCAGCGCGTGCTGTTGATTGACGACCTGATCGCCACGGGTGGCACCATGATGGCGGGCAAAAAGCTGCTCGAAAAACTTGGCGCTACCGTGATCGAGGGCGCAGCCATTGTGGATTTGCCTGAGTTGGGCGGCTCACAACGCTTGCGCAGTGAGGGTTTGAAATTGTTCACCTTGATGGCCTACGACGGTCACTGAATGCCTCAACAACCGAGTTGATCGGCCAGCGCATTCAAATCCCGCGCATGCAGGTCATGGCCCTCTTGGGGCGAGACATCTTTGGGCTGACTTGCGCCAAACTCTAAAGCGCGCTCGATGTAGGCGGTGCGCAAACCACATGCACGCGCGCCTTCCAGGTCATCATGGTGCGCCGCCACCAGCATGACTTGTTCGGGCATCAGGTTGAACACCTTCGCCACGCCCAGGTAGGTGGTCGGATCGGGTTTGTAGGCGCGAAATACTTCTGCGCTGAGGACACAGTCCCAAGGTAAGCTGGCCCGCTTGGCCATGTTCGTGAGCAATCCGATGTTGCCATTCGACAAGGTGGTGATGGTGAAGCGTCGCTTTAAACGCGTGAGCCCCGACACGCTGTCAGGCCAGGCATGCAGTCGGTGCCAGACGCGGTTGAGGTGTTGGCGTTCGGCTTCTTTCAAATGTGCCAGGCCAAATTCGGGCAGCAGTTGGTCCAAAATCATGCGGTTCAAATCGTCGATCAAGGTCCAGCCGAGCTCGCCGCTCATCACCCGCTGCATGGCGGGTTTGTAGCCCGCCCGCCAGGCCAGGGCCAAGGCATCGCCATCCACTTGGGGGTACAAAGCCTGCACCTCGCGCACGATGCTGCCATGCCAATCGACGACAGTACCGAAAATATCAAATGCCAGAACCTGGACGCTGTCGGGGGTGAAGTGGGGGGCGTGCATGTCGGCATTGTTCCACGCAACCGTCCCATGGCTGTCACCCAAAGAGCAGACACGCGGCACCGTTGGCATTATGGTGATGGACAGTTCAATGGAGACCTACCGATGAGTGACACCGACGACCGCGTGCCCTACGCCAAACCCCAACCTTGGGGCATGGCCCCCGACATGGTGGTGCACGACGTGCAAACCGAAGACGAACGCTTGTGGGCCCCTGTGGCTCCAGGCATTTGGTCACGCCCGCTGCACCTGAACGTGACGGGTGGCTTTTACGTGCACCTGCTCAAAGTCAAGCGCTCGGGCCTGCTGCAGCGGCACCGCCATTCGGGCCAGGTGCATGCCCATGTGCTGCGCGGCAAATGGTTGTATCTGGAACACGACTGGGTGGCCGAAGAAGGCAGCTATGTGTTCGAGCCCCCGGGTGAAACCCACACCCTGGTGGTGCCCGATGATTGCCAGGACATGGTGACCATGTTCACGGTGCATGGCGCGTTGATGTACGTGGACACGCAAGGCAATTCCACGGGCTATGACGATGTGTTCACACGCATCGAGAAGTACCGTGCCCACTTTGAGGCCGTCGGCTTGGGCGCAGATTACGTGAAAAAATTCATGCGCTGAACGGCTTTACTGCCCATAAAAAAACCGCTCCAAGGAGCGGTTTTTTGTTGTTGAGCCGCAGCTCGATGAAGCTGTCTTACAGCGGCTTCTTGATCCAGTTGGCAATCTCGCCAATGATGCCCCGGCGGAAAGCCAGCACGCAGATCACAAAGATGGCGCCCTGGATGATGGTCACCCAAGCCCCGAATTGCGCCAGGTAGTTTTGCATGCTCACGATCACCGCTGCACCCACCACAGGGCCAAACAAGGTGCCCAGGCCGCCCAACAGGGTCATCAAGACCACCTCACCCGACATGGACCAATGCACGTCGGTCAGCGAGGCCAACTGGAACACCAGCGACTTGGTGGCGCCAGCGGTACCCGCCAAAGCACCCGAGATCACAAAGGCGATCAACTTGAACATGTCGGTGTCATAACCGAGCGAAATGGCGCGGTCCTGGTTTTCGCGGATGGCTTTGAGGATTTGGCCAAAGGGCGAATAAATGATGCGCCAGATCAGGGCAAAACCGGCCAGGAAAATCGCCAGCACAAACATGTACATGGCTGTGTTTTCAGACAAGTCAAACACGCCAAACAGCTTGCCGCGTGGCACCGACTGGATGCCGTCTTCGCCACCTGTGAAAGGTGCTTGCAGGTAGAAGAAGAACACCATCTGCGAAAACGCCAAGGTGATCATCGCGAAATAGATGCCTTGCCGGCGAATGGCCAGCATGCCGGTGACCAGTGCCAGCAAGCCGGAACAAGCGGTGGCAAACAACACGGCCAGCTCCGGGTTCCAGCCCCAGACTTTGGCCGCGTGGGCTGCTGCATAACCTGCGGTGCCCAAAAACATGGCGTGGCCAAACGAGAGCAAGCCGCCAAAACCGATCAGCAGGTTGAAGGCGCATGCAAACAAGGCAAAGCACATGACCTTCATCAGGAAGATGGGGTACACCCAGATCGGGGCGATGACCAGCACCATCACCATGATGGCAAAGGCCACCCACTGGTGCGTGAAAGACTGGGTCTTGAGTGAGGGGGTCGAGACAGTGGTCATGGTCTTACTTCTGGGTGCCGAACAGGCCTGCAGGCTTGATCAAAAGAACGATGGTCATGATGATGAAAATCACCGTGCTGGAAGCTTCCGGGTAGAACACTTTGGTCAAGCCTTCGATCAGGCCCAAGCCAAAACCGGTCAGGATCGCACCCATGATGGAGCCCATGCCGCCGATCACGACCACCGCAAACACCACAATGATGATGTCGGCGCCCATGGTCGGGTTGACCTGGTAAATGGGTGCGGCCATCACACCCGCAAAAGCGGCCAGGCCCACGCCGAAGCCATAGGTCAGGGTGATCATGCGGGGCACGTTGATGCCAAACGCCTGCACCAGGCTGGGGTTTTCAGTAGCGGCGCGCAGATAAGCGCCCAGCTTGGTCCGCTCGATCACGTACCAGGTGGTGAAGCACACCACCAGCGAGGCCACAATGACCCAGGCACGGTACTTGGGCAGGAACATGAAACCGGTGTTGTAAGCACCCTTGAAGACTTCGGGCACCGGATAAGGCATGCCCGAAGAGCCGAATTCGTGTCGGAACAAACCCTGAATGATCAAGGCCAGACCGAAGGTGAGCAGCAGCCCATACAGGTGGTCTAGCTTGTACAGTTGCTTGAGCATGGTGCGCTCAATGAGCATGCCGGTGGCACCCACCAAAATGGGCGTCACGATGAGCGACACCCAGTAGTTGATGCCCAATTTGGTGAGCGACAGGTAAGCCACGAAGGCGCCCAGCATGTACTGGGCGCCGTGGGTGAAGTTGATGATGTTCAGCAAGCCGAAAATCACGGCCAGGCCCAGCGAGAGCAATGCGTAAAAAGAGCCGTTGATCAGCCCGATCAGCAATTGCCCGAACAGGGCTTGCGAGGGTATGCCAAAGATTTCCATGGTGATGTATCGA
>JBIKSF010000073.1:0-10382 GCA_044348785.1 Limnohabitans sp. | reverse complement strand
CTTCGTGCACCACCAGCAGATGGCCTGTTTTGGCCGCAGACTTGAGCACGGTTTCCCGATCCCAAGGCCACAGGGTGCGCAAATCAATCAGCTCGACCTGAACGCCCAAAGCCGCCAATTGATCGCAAGCCGTTTGGCACACCTGCACCTGACGGCTCCAGCTGACCATCGTCAGGTGGTCACCCGGACGCAGCACAGCCGCTTTGCCCAAGGGCACCTGCACGTTTTCGTCCACCGGCCCTTCCAGGCCCCAGAGCGTCTTGTGCTCCATGTAGACCACAGGGTCACCACACTGCATGGCTGCGCGCAGCAAGGAATAGTTGTCTTGCACCGAGCCCGGGCACACCACCACCAAGCCAGGCATGTGGGCAAACCAAGCCTCGAGTGACTGCGAATGCTGCGCCGCCGAGGCATCCCAGATGCCAATGGGCATGCGGGCCACCAGGGGCACACGACCCTGACCGCCAAACATGTAGCGGTTTTTGGCGGCCTGGTTGATGATTTCATCCATGCCGCACAGGGCAAAGTCGACCACGCGCATCTCCACCACCGGGCGCATGCCCGCCAACGCCATGCCCACGCCGCCGCCCATGATGGCCGCTTCACTGATCGGGGTGTCGATGATGCGGTGCGTGCCAAAGGTTTGTTGCAGGCCTTTGTACTGGCCAAAGATGCCGCCCCGTCCCACGTCCTCGCCCATCACCACCACGCGCTCGTCGGCTTCCATTTCTCGCTGCACGGCCAGCACGGCGGCCTGGCTGTAACTCATCGTGTTCAAAACCATTGACCTTCTCCTGTGGTCTGGATGTCGGTGTAAGCGGCAGACACATCGGGCCAAGGCGCCTCGTCCGCTGCCTTCATGGCGGACTGCACTTCGGCCTGGGCTTGCTGGTCCATCTGGTCGCACGCGGCATCGGTGCTGCCCAGCGCCAACAGCGCGCGGCGGGCGTTCTGGATGGGGTCATTTTTCAGGGCTTCTTCCACTTCCCGGGGGTCTCGGTAAGCGGCCAGGTCCACCGACACATGGCCTTTGACGCGGTAAGTGCTGGCATGCAACAGTCGCGGCCCTTGGCCCGCACGAATGGTCTGCACCAGCTCGGCGGCTTTTTCGTGAACTGCCCACACATCGTTGCCGTCCACCTGGTACGCTGCGATGCCCAGGCTTTCGCTGCGCGCCGAAGCGCCAGGACCTGCAATCATCGGGCCGCTGGCGGTGGTGGCGCTCCAGCGGTTGTCTTCACACACAAACAGCACCGGCAACTGGTGCACCTGCGCCCAGTTGAGGGCTTCGAGAAACGGCCCCCGGTTCGTCGCGCCGTCGCCAAAAAAGCACACGGTGATGTCGCTGCAACCCTGCAATTTCTGGGCATGTGCGGCACCCACGGCAATGGGCAAACCCGCTGCCACCACGCCGTTGGCCCCCAACATGCCAACCGAAAAATCGGCAATGTGCATGGAGCCGCCTTTGCCCCCGTTGAACCCCGTGGCTTTGCCGTACAGCTCGCACATCATGCGGCTAAGGTCCGCCCCCTTGGCCAGGGTGTGGCCATGGCCACGGTGTGTAGAGGTCAGGTAGTCACGCGGGGTGAGGTGGGCGCACACGCCAGCGGCCACGCCTTCTTGCCCGGTAGACAGGTGCAAGGGGCCGCGCACTTTGGCGCTGCCGTCGGCGGTTTTGTTGTAGGCACTGACGCCGCCTTGGCTCAGGATTTCTGCGGCATTTTCAAAGGCCCGGATGCGGGCCATGCACAGGTACAAAGCGGCCAATGCGTCTTTTTGAGCGATGGAGGGCAATCGATGTCTCCTGTATTGAAATCGCCCCGAAAAACAACTTTCTCAAGGCCAAGACCACTCTAACGGCATTTGACTTGAAGGCCAGCGCGCAGGTGACAGAGCCCCTTAAGCTTTTTGTGGGTCCTCAGACCACCACCACGGGCACACGCTGCGCCAGCGCACACATCAGCTCATAGCCCACGGTACCCGCCGCTTGCGCCACTTCATCGATGCTCAGCACCGCGCCTTGTGCCGACTGCCCCCAGAGCGTGACGGTGCTGCCCACGCCCGCATCGGGAAAGGGGCTCAAGTCAACCGTCAGCATGTCCATACTGACGCGGCCCACCGTGCGTCCCCGCTCGCCATCCACCAACACCGGCGTGCCCGTGGGGCAGATGCGCGGGTAGCCGTCGGCGTAGCCGCAAGCCACCACGCCGATGCGCATAGCTTGGTCAGCGACAAAACTGGAGCCATAACCCACGTTGTCCCCCGCCTGCAAATGCTGCACCGCGATGATCTGGGCGTTCAGGCTCATGGCGGGCTGCAGACCCCAGTGCGCAGCGCTGTGTTCTGGAAAGTCGGGCGAGCTGCCATACACCGCGATACCGGGGCGAATCCAGTCGGCTTTCACAGCCGCGTCTTGCGCATGGCGCAAGGTGGCCGCGCTGTTGCTCACACTGCGCTCGCCGGGCAAGTCGCGGGTGGCTTCTTCAAAACGGGCCATCTGCTCGGCGATGCCTTTGGGGCCGTCGGCGTCGCTGAAATGAGTCATCAGCGAAATTTCGTCCACCTGCGGCAAGGCATTCAGCCGCGTCCAGGCCGAACGAAAGCGCTGCGGCGCAAAACCCAGCCGGTTCATGCCCGAGTTCATTTTGAGGAAGACCCGGTGCGGCTCGTGCGTCTTGTGCAGCGCCAGCATGTCGATCTGTTCGTCGCAATGCACCGTGTGCCACAGGTGCAGGCGCGAACACAGCTCCAAGTCGCGCGCCTCAAAAGCGCCTTCGAGCAGCAAGATTGGACCTCGCCAGCCCAAGGCGCGCACGCGCTCGGCCTCAGCCAAGTCCAGCAGGGCAAAACCATCGGCCCCACGCAGACCTTCAAACACCCGCTCGATGCCATGCCCATAAGCATTGGCCTTGACCACCGCCCAAGCCTGGGCATCTGGGGCAGCTTTCAGAGCCCGGCTCAGGTTGTGGCGCAGGGCAGCAGTGTGGATCGTGGCTTGGATAGGGCGGGGCATGTGGCTCAAGGCGAAATGTGCCGATCAAGTATGCCAGCTTCGTGACACCCGAAATGAGGCCTATCCATCGGGTAAACACAGCCTTTCCCCTGCCAAGAAGGGGCTTACAAATGATTTACACTGGCCCGCAGCTTGTCAACCCCACGCATTCCGCCTGAGCTGTTCAGGCGCCGGCTGAACATTGTCATCCATGGAAGTTTTTGAGTTCTTGATGCCCATCTTCACCGAATACGGCTATTTGGCCGTGTTCGTGATGCTGTTGATCTGCGGATTTGGCGTGCCTGTGCCTGAAGATGTGACCTTGGTCACGGGTGGCGTGATCGCTGGTTTGGGTCACGCCGATGTGCACACCATGTTTGCCGTGGGCATGGCGGGCGTCATGGTCGGTGACGGCCTGATGTTCACCTTGGGCCGTTTGTACGGCCAGCGCATTTCCAAATTACCAGGTTTCCGCAAAATCCTCACGCCCGAGCGTTTTGCCAGCGCCCAAGACGCCTTCCAGAAATACGGCAAATGGGTCATGTTCGTCGCCCGCTTTTTGCCGGGCTTGCGCACCCCGGTGTTTTTCTCGGCCGGCATGAGCCAGCGCGTGAGCTTTGCTACCTGGTTTTTCATGGACGGTTTTGCCGCCTTGATCAGCGTGCCGATCTGGGTGTACTTGGGTTACTTTGGCGCGCAAAACTGGGACTGGATGTTTGGCGTGCTGCGCCAATTCCAGCACGGTATTTTTGCCCTGCTGGGCATCGGCATTGTCTGGTTGGGCTGGCGCTGGTGGCGCAAGCGCCAAGCAACTCTGGCCGCCAAAGCTCCCGGCGACGCCTCTTAAGCTGCCCCACGCATGGGCCAGACCTCCCCCAAAAGCCTGGCGGTTGCAGGGCTCCTGTTCAACGCCTTTGTTTGGGGCGTGTGCTGGTGGCCTTTCAAACAACTCGAAGCCCAGGGCCTGCATCCGCTGTGGGCCACCGCACTGGTCTACGCCTTCGTTTTTGTGTCCATCGGTTTGTGGCTGTGGCGCAGCGGACAACTGCAAAGCTGGCGAGGCCACCCCGGGCTGTGGCTCTTGCTGCTGGCCTCGGGCCTGACCAATGTGGGCTTCAACTGGGCCGTGACGGTGGGCGACGTGGTGCGCGTGGTGCTGTTGTTTTATTTGATGCCCGCCTGGTCGGTGCTGGTGGCCTGGTGGCTGCTGGGTGAAAAACCCACCCCCATGGCCTTGCTGCGCTTGGTGCTGGCGCTGGCCGGTTTGTTCATCGTGCTCAAAACCCCCGAGACACCCTGGCCCTTGCCCGAGAGCTTGGCCGATGGGCTAGCGCTGATGGGAGGCCTGACTTTTGCCATCACCAACGCCTTGCTGCTCAAGCTCAAGGACACCCCGAGCTCGTCGCGCACCCTGGCCATGTTTGGTGGCGGCGCGGTCATGGCCACGCTGGCGGCATTCGCGGGATTGGCCACAGGCGTGGTGGCCATCGGTGCGGCCCCCACCTGGGGCTGGTTGCCCCTGGTGGCCCTGCTGGGCATTTCGTTTTTGTTGGGCAACCTGGCGCTGCAATACGGCGCCGCCCGCCTGGCCGCCCACACCACGGCCCTGGTCATGCTGTCCGAGGTGCTGTTTGCCAGCGTGTCGTCGGTGTTGCTGGGTGCCTCCAGCTGGGACAGCCTCACCCTGATCGGCGGAGCCTTGATCTTGGTGGCGGCTTTGCTGTCTATCGTGGGGCCTGGACATAAGGGCCATTGAAACGTTTAATTCGATTTCAATTTTTTATTCAAAGGATCGCCATGTCCAAATGGATCGTTTTATGTCTGTGTGTGTTGACGCAATCTTTGGCACTGGCGCAAGTGGTGAGCATCGAGTTCAAAGAAAAAGGGTTCATGTTCAGTGACGCACCCACCTTGAATTTTCTCTGGCCAGCCAAACAAGCCAAGGCAACGTTGATCTTCATTCCCGGCGGCGAAGGCCGACTGGGCATCACGCTGGACCGCAAGAATTTAGGTGGGTTTTATGGCAGCACCCTCAAACCCTTGAGCGACCCGGCTTTATCTCGTGGAGAGTTGAACGTGGTAGTTTTTGACTCCCCGATTCAATTACCCGGCGTTGAATTCCCGACTTCCAGACAAAGTTCCGAGCACTTGCTCCGAATCGAAAGCGTTGTGCGTCACTTCAAAGACCAATTCGGTTTACCTGTTTGGATCATGGGTCACAGCAACGGAGCCGTCAGCATCACTGAGTTTTACAAGATGCTTCAAAAGTCAAAAAAAGAAGATTTGATTGAAGGTGCCATTTACAGTTCAGCGCGCATTGGTTCCAACTTCAATGACAAAACACGTTTACCCATTCTTTTCTTGGGTCATGAGCGCGAACAATGCCCCAAGTCACTTCCTTCAAGCGCCAAAATGGTATTTGAGCAGCAGCAAAAAACCAACCCATCAAAAACCGAGTTCACTCTGATAAAAGGAGGAGAGGCGCAACCCCAAAATCCGTGCAGCTCAGGTTTTCACATGTTTTATGGTGCGAGCGAAGAAGCCTACACAGCCATTGAAAAGTTTGTATTCGGTCCTAGGTCCTGAATACAAGCATTGCTTCATTTGGATTTCAATTTTGTCATCCATTAAATTTTCAATATTCGAAAGAACCCCATGAGCCTGTACGACCTCGAAGCACAAAGTATCGACAACCAAACCGTGCCACTGTCGCGCTTTCAAGGTCAGGTGATGCTGATCGTCAACACCGCCAGCGCCTGCGGCTTCACGCCTCAGTTCACCGGGCTGGAAAAACTGCACAAAACCTACGCCGACCAAGGCCTGGCCGTGCTGGGTTTCCCTTGTAACCAGTTCGCCAGCCAGGACCCGGGCGACGACGCGCAAATTGCCAACTTCTGCCAAAAGAACTACGGCGTGAGCTTTCAGATGATGAGCAAGGTCAAGGTCAATGGCGACGGGGCCCACCCCCTCTACCAATGGCTCACGGCCGAAGCCCCCGGTATTTTGGGCAGCAAGGCCATCAAATGGAACTTCACAAAGTTTTTGGTGGGCAAGGACGGGCGGGTGATCAAGCGCTATGCGCCGCAGGACTCGCCTGAGAAGATGGCCAAGGACATTGAGATGGCGCTGGCGGCTTGACCAACGGCGCCCACGGGACTTTCGTTATCTCGGGTCGCTGTTCGTTCAGACTTTCCAAGTCAGCACCGCCAACCAAACCAACATCGCCGCGCCACCCCACAGCAACAACCGCGTACGCAAGCGAAGCACTTCCACGGCGCTGACCAGGCGTGCGTTTTGTTCGGCCAACTCGGCCAAGGTTTCGGTCAGTTCCCGCTGTGTCTGGGCTTGGCGGTCAATCTGGCCTTGCGCGGCAATCAAGGCGTTTTTGAGTTCGCCCAAGCTGGGCACTGCACTCACGGGCGTGGTCGTGACGGGGGTGCCTGCTGGGTCGGTCGGCTGAGTCGGTTGGCGATCCATCAGTTTGCGCGCAGCTTTGAGCACCGAAGGCGCATGTTCGATCACATCGCCCCAAGGAATCACTTTCAGCGCCATCAACCAAGGTATCGCCATCGTCTTGTCCTTTGTTTGCGCTGAGCAAGCGCGATCCCACATCCAGCCTTGAATACTACCCGGGTGATCGTGATGGCGCCGCTCAGTGCTCGGCTTGCCGTGTGGCCAAAAGGACTTTGATGAACCGATCAGTGTGCACTGCCAAGCGCTTCATCCACCAACTCCACCCAATGCCGCACAGGCAAGCCGCTGCCACTTTGCAGGTGGGTGATGCAGCCGATGTTGGCGCTGATGACACCTTGCGGCTCCAACGCATTCAAGTGGCCCAACTTGCGGTCGCGCAGCTGTTTGGACAAATCCGGGTTGAGCACGCTGTAGGTGCCCGCTGAGCCGCAGCACAGGTGCGATTCATTGGCAGTGACCTTGATCTGGAAACCGAGATCGCCCAAATGCTTTTCGACGCCGCCTTTGAGTTGCTGGCCATGTTGCAGCGTGCAGGGCGGGTGGTAGGCCTGAAGTCCTGCGGCTTGCAGGGCTTGGGGCTTGATCTTGTCTTTGAGCAGCGGCACCAGCTCGGGCAACAACTCGCTCAGGTCGCGGGTCAGCGCGCCGATGCGGGCGGCTTTGTCGGCGTACTGCGGGTCGTCTTTGAGTACATGGCCGTAGTCTTTGACCATGACGCCGCAGCCCGAGGCGTTCATGACGATGGCTTCGACGTCGCCGCTCTCGACCAGCGGCCACCAGGCGTCGATGTTGGTGCGCATGTGGTCTTTGCCGCCGTCGTGGTCGTTCAGGTGGAACTTGAGCGCGCCGCAGCAACCGGCCTTGGGGGCGGTCACGGCCTGGATGCCCGCGGCGTCCAGCACGCGGGCGGTGGCGGTGTTGATGTTGGGGCTCATGCTCGGCTGCACGCAACCGGCCAGCATCAGCACCTTGCGCGCATGCTGGCGAGTGGGCCAAGCACCGGCGTCTTGTGGCGCGGGCACTTTGGCTTTCAGGCTGTCGGGCAGCAGGCCGCGCACCATTTGGCCCATCTTCATGGCGGGCGCAAACAGGGGAGAAGGCAGACCTTCTTTGAGCGCCCAACGCACCAACTTTTCACTGGCGGGGCGCTCGACTTTGGCGTCCACCAGTTTGCGGCCGATGTCGACCAGGTGGCCGTATTGCACGCCGCTTGGGCAAGTGCTTTCGCAATTGCGGCAGGTCAGGCACCGGTCCAGGTGCATCTGGGTTTTGCGGGTGGGCGTTTCGCCTTCGAGCACCGCCTTCATCAAATAGATGCGGCCACGCGGGCCATCCAGCTCGTCGCCCAGCAGTTGGTAGGTGGGGCAAGTGGCGGTGCAAAAGCCGCAGTGCACGCACTTGCGCAGAATGGCTTCGGCTGCCAGGCCGTCGGGGGTGTTTTGGTATTCGGGGGCGAGATTGGTTTGCATGACGATTCGCCTCAGAGGGGGTGCAGTCGACCGGTGGCGAAGACGCCTTTCGGATCGAACTGCTTTTGCAATTGCTGCTGGATGCGTTTTTGCACAGCGTCCAGCGGGGTGTTCACACCGACGGCTTTGTCCGCTTCAGCATGCTTGGCGCTGGCTCTGAACAGCGTGGCATGGCCGCCGACCTTTTGTGCCAGTTCACGTACAGTCACCGCTGCCGAAGCGGGTGCCCACAGCCAACGCTGCGCACCTTGCCATTCGATGTATTGGGCATGGGGCAAGTCCAGCAAAGGCGCGGTTTGCGGCACTGACAAACGCCACAGGCAGGCATCAGGACTGGGTGCATCAAAAAATGGCAGTGTTTGCTCACCGCTGGCGCACCAGTCTTGAGCGGCTTCAGCGTTGTCCATGGCCTGCACCTGAGCGCCCAACGCCACAGCATCGGCACTCATCCGGGCCGTGGCCGACTGCACCGCCGCCACCGCACCACGCAGGCGCACAAACAAGTAATCAGCCTCGGGCTGAGCCGTGGGGTCGCGCAGCCAGGCACTGGCATTCAAGGGCAGCGGCTGGCCACCCCAACGGTGCAGCAAATCCAGCGCCGGGCCTTGAGCCAGGCCCGCCATCACCAACGTAGCTTCGGCTGGGGCCACCGGCAAAACCTTGAGGCTGACTTCGGTGACCAGTCCCAACGTGCCCCAGCTGCATGCCATCAAGCGGCTGACGTCATAACCAGCCACGTTTTTCATGACCTGGCCGCCAAAGGTCAGGTGCTCGCCCAGGCCGTTGATGAATCGGGCGCCCAAGACATAGTCGCGCACAGCGCCAGCGGTGGCGCGAGCGGGTCCGCTCAGGCCTGCGGCCACCATGCCCCCCACCGTGGCACCGGGGCCAAAATGCGGCGGCTCAAACGCCAGGCACTGGCCTTTTTCGGCCAATGCAGCCTCCAACTCGGCCAGCGGCGTGCCGCACCGGGCCGTGACCACCAGCTCACTGGGCTCGTAGCTCACAATGCCTTGGTAGGCCCGGGTGTCCAGCACCTCGCCCGTGAGGCTTTGGCCCCAAAAATCTTTGCTGCCGCCACCGCGCAAGCGCAAAGTGCGGCCATCCGCAGCGGCCTGGCGCACGGCGTCGATGAGGGAATTGAGTTGAACTTCCATGGGCCAAGATGGTAACCCCCGGCCCTAAAAGACTGTGTGAATTTTTTGAACGATGGGGTTGTGGGAAATTGCGTGGGTCAAGCCCGATAACCATTTACCGGCAACCCCGCCACCTCCACCCGCATCGCAAACACACACCCCGTCCCCGGGTACTGCGCCAGTTCTTGAGCGCTACGGCCCTGGCGAGAGGTGGTGATGAACAGGGTTTTGAGGTCCGGTCCGCCAAAGCAGGGCATGGTGGGGCAAGGCACGGGCGTGGCCACTTCGGCCAGCACCTCGCCGGTGGGCAACAGGCGCAGCAGGCGCTGGCCTTCGTACTGGGCACTCCAGTAGCAGCCCTCGCTGTCCACGGCGGCACCGTCGGGGCGACCGCCATACCGGGGCGTATGGGGCATCTCACTGCCCCAAACCCAGCCCGCGGACTTGGGCGGCATTTGGTGGAACACCCGCCCCGCGCTCAGATGGCCCGTGACCGCATCCACATCAAACGCACGCACCTGGTGCGCCGCGGTGTCGGCCCAGTAAGCCGTGCGGCCGTCGGGTGACCAGGCCAGGCCGTTAGCCGTCACCACACCGTCCATCATGGCGTGCAAGCCTTGACCATCCAGCATGTAGAGCACGCCCAGCGCCTGGTCTTTGGGCTCATACAGGCTGCCTGCCCAAAAGCGGCCTTGCGCATCACACTTTCCGTCGTTGAAACGCAAACGCGTGGTGTCGTAAGGCGCTGGGGCCAAGGGCTGCAAATCGCCTTGCCAGTCCCGCGCCAAATAAATGCCGTCACGCAGTGCCATGACCAAGCCGCCGCCTTGCACCGGTGCGATGCAGCCTGGCTCTTGCGTCAAGGGCCAATAATCCACCGGCCCTTCGGCCCGCAAACCCTGCACAGTCACACGCGCGATGCGCCGCCCGGGGATGTCCACCCAATACAGGCGCTCCTCCTGCGGGTGCCAAAACGGCGACTCGCTCAGGCCGTAAGGATCGGTGGTGATAGCGGTCCAGGTGGGTGTCAATAAGGCAGGTGCGTGCATGAAAACCATTGTGCCCGAGGCCCGACCTCAAACCGCTCAAAAAGAAACAGCCCGCAGGGCCAAAGCGCTGCGGGCTGATGAGAGGGTGACTTGCGCCACCCTTTGCAATGAAACTTGCAGTGACAGGCTTTTAGCCGTGGTAAGCCGACTCGCCGTGCGATGCGATGTCCAGACCTTCGCGCTCTTCTTCTTCGGTGACGCGCAGACCAATGGTCAGGTCAACGATCTTGAAGGCGACCACCGAGACCACACCCGACCAGAC
>JBIKSF010000072.1:0-10385 GCA_044348785.1 Limnohabitans sp. | reverse complement strand
CTGCGTCCGAGGTGATCGATCCGCCACGCACCATGAAAGCAGCGTTCAGGCTGGCGTTATTGGCGTCTTGGGTACCTAGGGTTACGTTGCCGCGCGTGGTGAGACTGGGGTTGGCGGAGCTGACACCATAGGCGCCAAAACGAATGCCGCCATAACCGCCTACGGTGTGTGTGCCTTGAACGGTCAGACCACCCGTACCGCCATCTAAGGTGACATTAGAGCCATCGTTAAAGACAACGGCTGAGTTGATCGCGCCAGCAGTGCTGCTGCTGATGCCGCTGATGACGCTGCTGCCAGTGCCTGTCGCCTTGATGCTGCTGGTGCCAGTGAAGAACACACCTTGATTGCCCTCCGCAGTTCCTATGGCAGTGCCTGTGACGGTGATGGTGTTGGCTGTGATGCCTGAGTTGTTGGCGAAGGTCACGCCTCGATTATTGCTATTGGTGTTTTTATTGGTACCACTGAGGGTGACGTTGCCGTTGGTGGTGATGCCAGCGTTGAGGATGATGCCTTGGCTGCTGGTGCTCGCTGCATCTACGCCCTGGAAGTTGCCGTTGGCCGTCATGTTGATGTTGACCAAGCCAGTTTTCCCGGCTACTGCGGAGGTGGTGATCGATGCGCCAGCGTTTTGTGTGATGCCGTTATCTGCCATCAAACTCAAGGTGGCGTTTGTGTCGCTGTTGTTGGCGAATGCCAGCGCATTGGCAATGGTGATGTTGCCTGCGCCCGTGGTATTTGCGGCATTGGTGGTTTTGATGGTGACGTTGGTACCAGCGTTGATGGCGCTTTGGATGGTGCTCACCTGCACGATGCTGCTGGTGCCTGCGCCGGCGTTGGGCGTGATGTCTGCCGGGCTGGTGCCGGTGACGTTGCTGCTGGCGCTGTTGGAGATGGTGATGTCCGAGGGGTCGAGTAACCACTCTTTGGCTTTGACCGTGATGCCATCCGTTTTGAGGTGATCGCCCGAGGTTTCTACAAATCCGCCCTTGGACTCCAACTTGGCACCACTGGCGTCGCCCACCGCCGCCAGCACGTTGGTGTCTTTGTCACGGCCAATGAAGATGTCGCCACCGGCTGAGCCATTGTTGCTGTTGGCTTTGATGCTGCCGCTCAACCGGATCAGACCCCCATCAGCCAAGAGGTTGACCGCCCCACCCTGCTCGCCTGTGGTGTCGATGCTGCCCGATTGAATGATTTGCGCCGCCGCGCGGTTCAAAGCCAGCGCCTGCATGTAGACCTGCCCGCCTTGGGTGATGATGCTGCCGGTGTTGCTGACGTTGGCGTTCATGTCGGCGGCGGTCAGTTCCAGCTTGATGCGGCCGGTGCTGCTCACGGGCACTTTGATGGTGTCGGCGGCACCCAAAAAGGCGTTGCCGCCTTGGGTGTTGATTTGCCCTTGGTTGCTGACACTGGCACCCAGCAGGGCCACGTAACCGCCGGGGGCCGTGGTGATGGTGCCCTCGTTCACGATGCCGGCAGTGCTGCCGTTGCGCTCATAAACCATGTTACCCGCCATGAAGTTGGCATCAGAGATGCCCAAGGTCGACGCGGTGAAGCTGGCGGCGTTGACGCTGCCGTCTTTGCCAAACAGCAAGCCGTTGGGGTTGACCAAAATCACATGGCCATTGGCTTGCAGCTGGCCAAAGATTTGGCTGGGGCTTTGGCCCACCACGCGGTTGAGCAAAACCGCCTGCGCGTTGGGTTGGTTCACCTGCACACGGGCGGCTGCGCCGATGTCAAAGCTTTGCCAGTTGATGGCGGCGCGCTGGGTGCTTTGGTTGATGGTGAGTTGGTTAGCGGCCTGGCTCATGCTGGCCTTGCCCTGCACCACTTGGCCTGCGGTGGGCAGTGCGTTAATGGCCGGGGCCGCCCAAGCCAGACTGACGAGCGCGAAGCTGGCCGTCAGTGCTGCGATGTAACCAAGGGTGCCCGATGCGCCAGCCCCGCCGCCGGAGCCTGCGCCATTGGCTTTGCCCTGGCTGCTGGCGTGTTCGCTAACGGCCACCAGCGCGCCAAGGCGTTTGGAAAATACGGTTTTGTAACTGCGTGCATTCATCTGAAACCCCCAAGGTGTTTGGAACCAAAGGCATCAAAAGCCTTTGCTGGGGGTGATTCTCAGAATTTGCGTTAGTTTTGATTCTTAAGCAGTGCTAAAAATTGATTTAAATCTTTTAAATGCAAAAAGTTACAAGTTTCGAATTTAACAATATGGCTTGGCCATCGGCATTTGCACACGCACTTCTGCGGTTGCGCCGGCTTGGGTGGGCAAATCCAGCTGGATGTGGCCCTGGTGTTTGCGCACCACGGTTTTGACAAAGGTCAGGCCCAGCCCAAAGCCCTGACTGGCCATGTGGCGGGGGCGGCTGGCGTCGTCGGGCTCGCCCACGGTGTTGCGCAGGGTGATGTGCACCATTTGGGGTGGCTCGTCTGCAGCGGGCGCGCCAGCGGTGGCCGGGGCAAGCACAGGGTGATCGTGGCTCAGGGTGATGTGGATGTCGGTCTCGGGCTGGCCGTAGCGCACGGCATTGACCAGCAGGTTGACCAGCATGCGGGTCAGCAGGCGCTGGTCGGCCATGACAAATTGGGGCTCGTCGTCAAATGTTTGCACCAAGCGCATCTGCCGGCCGTGGGCCAGGTCTTTGACTTGGTAGATGGCGTCGTCGATGACGCTATCGACCAAGGTTTCGCTCAGCTGGTATTCGTGGGCCTGAGCTTTGATGGAGAAGATGAAGTCGTCCATCATGTTGAGCAGGGTGTCGGCGTGGCGGTAGATGTTGGCCGCCGTTTGCGGGGCCACGGTGCCCGCCTCGGCCCCACTTTGGCGGCTGAGCGCGATGATGGAGGCAATGGGCGTGCGCATGTCGTGCGAGAGCAGTTGCAGCGTTTGCTCGCGCTGACTCTGGAATTGGCGCATTTGGGTGATATCGGTCAGCGCAAAAACCCACAGGCTGCCGTCGTCGTTTTGTGGCAGCTGCGCCACCCGAAAAATGTAATAACGGATGGTGCCGTTGGTGTCCACGCCGCTGACGTAGTGGTCTTGGCCGCTGAGCTGGTGCAGGTCTTGCGTTTTGTGCATGCCCAAATAAAACATGAGCGGCAGCAGCGGCTGGCCTGTGCTCAACAGACCCGCCGGGATGTCTTCGCGCATGCGGGGGCTGGCCAGCAAAATGCGTTGCTCGGCATCGGCCACCAGCATGGCGGTGGGGATTTCGTTGACGATGCGGTTCAAAAACTCCAGCCGCTCGTTGGATGCGCCAATGGCTTTGTCCAGCAGGCGAGAGTACTGCAGCACCGTGTCGCTGGCAAAGTGACGCAGCTTCAGGCCGCCCGAGGCCAGGGTTTTGCGCGAGCGCTGGACTTTTTCGAGCTTGGCGGCGCGGTCGCCCATGAAGCGCACGATCATCTCGGTGCGCCGCCAGGCCCAGGCAGGTTTGAGCAGGCCGATGGCCAAGATGCACAGGCCGGGGTCAAACCAGACATCGGCGGCCAGCAGCAGCACAAAGCTGACCACCAGCGCGCAGCCCACAGTGATCAAGGTGACCATGAGCTCGGCCAACGGGCTGAGCACCATGAGCGCGATGAGCACCGACAACACGGCCCAGAGGCTGAGCGCCAGCTGCCCCGCCATGGGCACGGGGCTGATGAGGCTGCCGCGCAGGATGTCGTTGAGCAAGTTGGCGTGCAGCACCACGCCGGGGGTGCCTGTGCCTTCACGGCCCGAGTAAATGGTGGGAAAGTGGTCGCCCAAGCTGGGGGCGATGGAGCCGATCAGGACATATTTGTCTTTGAGGAGGCCAATGGGAAAGTTGTCCGACAGCGCATCGGCCAGCGAAACGATGGGAAAACCGATTTCGGGGTCCACCAAATTGAATCGGCGGTAGGCCCCATGAGAGAGGTACTGGGTCGCGGGCATGCCGGACACGGCCAAGGACAGGTGGGGCAATGTGCCTTCTTGCAGGTAAGCACCACGAGAAAAACCGTCGCTTTCGAAGGTGACGTTGATGTGCGCCATGCCCTTGGCTGCATCCTGCAGCACGGCCTGAGGTTTGTGGATGGGCACAGACGCCAGGCCACTGCGGCGAGGTTGCTCGACCGCCAAATAGCTGGTGTGGCGGCGCATTTGGGCGGCCAGGGCCGCGTCGTGGGGGCTGGGGTCGGGGAAGAGGATGTCAAAACCAATGGCTTTGGGCTGGTTGCCCGTGTCGGCCAGTTTTTGCAACAGGTCGGCGTAGACCGAGCGCTTGAGGGGCCACCCGCCCAGCTCTTGCAGGCTGGCGTCGTCGACGCCGATGATGACAATATCGTTGGAGGGCAACGGGGCCCGCCAACGGTGAAACTGGTCATAAATGATGTGCCCCGGCGGTTTGCCCCAGCCCATCAAGGTAAAGAGGCTGAGGGTGCTGAGCGCCAAAAGGGCCGCCACCAACCATTCGAAATAAAAGCGCCGCTCGTCCCGGGAGTGGTGCTTTTGGCTGAGGGTGGGCCAGATCTTTGCCAGTTCCGCCAAAGGTGAGGCCATCAGTCGGTTCCGGGCATGGCCACCAGTTCAAATTGACCGTTGATGGTGGCTTTCATGCTGGTGGAAGCCTCGTGCTCGATGCGCCAGCGGTACACGCCAGAGGGCAAGCCCCGAAACACCAGCAAATTGTTATCCACCACTTGCACCGGACCATTGAGCAAGTCAAACACCTGGCCTGTACTTTCGATTTTCTGGAACAGCAGATGCGGGTTGCTCAGGCCCAGCACATTGAAGGGCACATTGCAGCGCCAGATGTCTTGCCGTTTGTAGCCTTTGCAGATGGCGTAATCCTGGGCATTGCCCATGAGGCCAGTGGCCGAGATGGACGACCATTGGTAAAACACCGGCTTGGTGCCCAGGGCTGACGCCAGCACCTGGGGCTGGGTGGGCTGATCTTGCGAAGCCAGGGCACTGAAGTTGGCGTCTTCGGCGGTCACCAGCAAGAAGCGCTGGGCCTTCGGGTCGGCGTTGAACTTGAGCAGCCAGTCTTGGCCACCTGGCTGGGCTTGGCCGCTGTCAAAGCGGGGGGGCATGAGCAGGGTTTCGATGTCGAGCGCCTTGCCATCGGCCGTGATGGCCACACCTTGGCCTGGGCCTGCGCGATTTTCGGTGGTCTCTCCGAGGCCGCGTGCGCCGACCACGCCCACTTTGACTTGGACCTGGCTGTTGCGTTGCTTGGCGTCAAAGCCGACCCGAAACTCGGTGCCACGCACGCCCGCCACCGAAGTGGGCGTGATGACTTGAAACGGCGCATCGGTCTGCAGCCGCTTCTTGGGTACATCAATTTCCATGCGGCCGTCGAGCAGTTCGACCTTGACCTCGGGCGATGCCTCCAGCGGGTTGCGGCGCAGGGTTTTGAGCTGGATCACCGCCCCTGACATGAGGCGCAAGGTGGAGTCGTCTTCGAGGGTCAGGGCAAACTGGCAGCCCGCCGGGATGCGTACCACCGCGCCCTCGCCCAGCACCGTGCCGGTTTTGATGGGGACAGCGGCGTTGCCGTCGATCTGGATGACCGATTTGCAATTGAGCCTTGTCACCGTAGCGGTGGAAGGTGTGTGCTTGAGCAGGCTGCGAGGAATCTTGATCTTGGCGCCCACCGGAATGCGGTTGATGTTGGCAATGCGGTTGGCCGACATGAGCTGCTTAAGGGGGTCTGGCCCCTCCATGAAGCGGTTGACCAGGCCCATGAGGGTGTCGCCGGGCTTCATTGGGTAGACCAAGTGGTCCGCATCGGGCGCGGGCGAGCCAGCGGCCTGCGCCCAAACGGCTGCGCCAGACAAGGCCAGCGACATCGCCAAGGCCAAGCTCTGCAAACTGCCCCGCCAGCCTAACCATGCTTTGGTGTTGTGGGGGTGTGTCATGGGTTGTCTGCCGCTGGGTTGGTCATGTTCATGAGCCGGTAGCCAAAGCCGTGCACCACGACCAAGCGGACCTGATCGGCGTTGGCGCCAATGTTGAGCTTGCGGCGGATCCAGGAGATGTGCACGTCCAGCGTGCGCGAGAGCGCGTCTTCTTCGCGGCCCCAGATGTCTTTCATGATGCGCTGGCGCGCAATCGGGCGGTCGGGGTTTTCAAACAGGAGGCGGCTGAGTTCGTATTCTTTTTCGGTCAGCACAACCGGCTCGCCCTGCACGCGCACAACGCGCTCGACGTGGTCAAACACATAGCCAGGCAACAACTCACCGCCCAGGTTCATGGCCGCTGGCGGGGCCACGCGACGCAGCAATGCAGCCACACGGGCCATGAATTCATGGGTGCGCACGGGTTTGGCGCAGTAGTCGTCGGCACCGGCGTCCAGCGCCTGCACGATTTGCTCTTCGGCGCTGTTGCTGGTCAAGAAGATGATGGGTGTGCTGAGCTTGAGCGTTTGGCGCACATGCTGCATCACCTCCATGCCGCTGGGGCCGGGGACATGCCAGTCGAGGACAAACAGGTCAAAGGTGTCTTTGAGCAAGGCCCGCATCATGAGGTGCCCGTCCACGTAATGCTCAACAGTGTGTCCGGCACCGGTCAGCAGTGTCCGGATTTCCTGGGCCAACGTGGTTTCGTCTTCAAGCAAAGCGATGTGCATAGGAATCTTCTCTAACAAGGGGGTCATTCTAATCAGCCGACCAAAAGCTTGGCCGTGGGTCCGTCGGCCAGCAACTGGCCATGCTCCAAAACCACCAAACGCTGGGTAATGGCCAGGGCTGCAGCGCTGTGGGTGACCATGATGAGGGTCACATCGGTCAGGGCGGCCAAGCGCTCAACGATGGTTTTTTCGGTTTCGGTGTCCAAACCCGTGGTGGGCTCGTCCAGCAGCAGCAAGCGCGGGCGGGTGGCCAAGGCGCGGGCCAGGGCCACTTTTTGGCGCTGTCCGCCCGAGAGGTTGGCGCCGTATTCTTCCACCGCCAGGTCCAGACGCAGCGCGCCCGAAGCGAGGTCGGCGTCCAAGGCCGACATGTAGACAGCATGGGCCAGCGCGTCCATACGCGCTTGGGGACTCGCGTCTTCGGGCAGGTTGAGCAAGATGTTGGATTCGAGCGTGCCCGCCATGAGCGGCGCTTCTTGTGGCTTGAAGGCCAGCCAAGTCACGCGGTCTTGCGCAGCGATGCCGTGCAACCAGGCATGGTCTACCCGGACCTCACCGTGCGTGGGCTGAATGGCCCCCGCCAAAATGCGCAGCAAGGTGGATTTGCCGGAGCCGGGCCGCCCCAACAGGCCCACGCGCTCGCCGGGCTGGATGGTGAGGTTGAGCTCGTTCAAGCCCGTTTGGCCGTTGGCATAACGGTGCACCAGCCGGTGCGTGGCAATGTGGCCGCGCACGGTGCCAGCTGGGCGGCGCAGGCTGTCGCTGACGGCGGTCAAATCGCTGGGGTTGTCCCTTGCAGGGGCAGCGGTGACTGGCGTCGCCTTGAACAGTGCTTCGCCCTGCCCTGCTTCGGCTTGCAAATAGGGGGCGAGTTGCTGCATGGACTGGCGCAGCTCGGTCCAGCGGCCCAGAGCCAGCAAGACCTGGCCCACGGTGGCGAGCGTGCGCCCGCTGAGCATGGACACCGCAATGAGCGCCCCCACGGTGATGTGTTGCCCAAAGATCAAATAGGCGCCGACCACCAACAAACTGGCGTAGCTGAGCAAAGACACGGCCATTTGCCAGTGCGTTTGCAACACCATGGATCGACGTAACACGCTGGCCGATTTGGCCGTTTGCAGCGCCGACGAACCAAAGCGCCGCTGCATGCGGCTGCCCGCGTGGCTGGTGCGCAGGGTGTCGAGCGACGACAAGGTGTCGGTGAGCAAAGCCAGCTTGTTGGCTTGCGCCGCGTTGCTGGTGCGGGTTTGCTGTTGGGTGCGGTCTTTGAGCCATTGGCCCACCAACACATACAGGCCCACCCAAATCAAGACCACCAACAAAAGCGGCCAGGCAATGAGGCCAATGACCACCAAGATGACAATCAAAAACGGCACATCGGCCATGGCCAGCAGGTACTGCGAGGAGAAGAAGTCGCGCGCCGAAGCCAAGTCGCGGTAAAGCGTTAGAAACCGCGCCGCCATACCCGGCTGCGCGCCGCTGCGGGCCGATGGCTGCAACAAAGCGGCAAACAAGCGGTGGTCAATGACTTGGTCGATCGACATGGCCACACGCTCGATGTCGCGCACACGCAAAGTGCGCAAACACAACTCGATGGCCAGATACAGGGCCACGCCAATGGCCAAGGCCCAAAGCGTCTCGAAGACGCCGTTGTGCACCACCTTGTCGTAAACCAACATGCCAAACAAAGCCGGCACCAAAGCACCCAGATTGATGAAAAAGCTGGACAAAGTCAGCCACCCCAAACGCCCCCGCAAAACAAAGCCTAACCAGGCTTTGAGGTTGCTGAGGTCTGGGGGCATGGGGGAGGCACTGATCGCGACGGGCTTATGCATATTCGAAATTGACTTGGGCGATCAGGGTGTTGGCGTTGTTGTAGAAACCGATGATTTCACCTTGGGTCACACTGATATTGGTCTCCGTTGCAATGGTGTAGGAGTCGTTTTTTCCCATGCGTAAGGTGAGCACATCAGCAGCGCTGGTGTTGTTCACCAACTTCATGATGCCTTCACTGCTGATTAAAACTTTATTGGTCTCCGTATCGCTGCGAAGATCCAAGGTTTCGAAGTTTTTGGCGTTTAAGGCTTTTAGGTCCAACTGCGCGCCAGCGCTGCCGAAAACCCGCAGCGTGTCGGTGCCTGCGCCGCCGTCTAGGTTGACCACGCCGCCCCCCAAAGCCGACTGGTTGATGTTGACGTTATCGGTGCCGTCACCACCCTCAGCCCAGTCGCCCACCAGCGTGGGGTTATAGGTGCGCAGGTCCAGGGTGTCGTCACCAATCCCGCCGATCAAAGTGTCGTTGCCTGCGCCACCCTGAAGACTGTCTTCGCCAGTACCACCGATCAAGCTGTCGTTGCCGGCCCCGCCAATCAGGGTGTCATTGCCAACACCGCCATCGAGAAGGTTGTCACCTGCATTGCCTGTGATCGTATTGTTCACCGTATTGCCCGTGCCGTTCAAGTTGGCAGTCCCCATGAGCTGCAGGTTTTCAAGGTGCTCACCCAAGGTGAAATCAATGCTGCTTTGCACCAAGTCGGTGCCTTGGTTGGCGGTTTCGATGATCGTGACACCAGCGTTGTGGATGACATAGGTGTCGTTGTCTGCTCCCCCCACCAAGGTATCGGCTCCGCCGCCACCATTCAGTGTGTCATTTCCTCCGCCACCTTCGATTCGGTTGACGCCTGAGTTACCCGTCAGTGTGTCGCCATGCGAACTGCTACCGATCAGGTTTTCGACGTTGCTCAGTTTGTCGCCTTGAGCGTGGCCGCCGGAGGCTGTGCCTATGTCTGTGCCATTTCCTAAGCCGATTGTGACGCCAGCATCGGACCCTGAATAGGAGGCGGTGTCGATCCCATTGCCACCGTTGATGGTGTCTGAACCCGCACCACCGAAGATCAAATCATCATCCTCTTCACCGTTGAGCTGATCATTGCCGTCGCCACCAACCAAGGTGTCGCTGCCTGCACCACCATTCAGGCTGTCAGCCCCGGCTGCGCCATCCAGTCGGTTGGCTTGCTCGTTGCCGTTAAAGGTGTCATTGCCATTGCCACCCAGCAAGTTTTCGATGCTAATAAGCACATCGTTGCCGTCACCTGAGGCAGATCCGTTCAAACCGTTCAAACCCAAGGTTGCGATGATGGCAGTCGTGATGCCCACGAAGGATGCCGTGTCAATGCCTGCGCCACCATTTAACGTGTCATTGCCTCCACCAACTGCCAGGATGTTGTCAGCGCTGTTGCCCAAGATGATGTTGTCAAGGCTGTTTCCGGTGCCATTGAGGGCAGTTGTGCCCGTAAGGGTGAGGTTCTCGACGTTGGCGGACAGGGTGTAGGAGACCGAAGCTTCGATGGTGTCGATGCCAGCGTTGAGATTTTCTGTGACCACATCACCTGACCAGTCCACGATGTAGGTGTCGTTGCCTTTGCCACCCGACATGCTGTCGGCATTGATGCCACCATCCAGGTTGTCGTTGCCATCGCCACCGATCAGGTTGTCGTTACCCTCACCGCCATTCAAAGTATTGCCTAGGTTGTTGGCTGTGATGGTGTTGGCCATGTTATTGCCTGTACCCACGGTGGCTTCGCCCTTGAGGATGAGGTTTTCGACGTGGGCGCTCAAGGTGTGATTATTGACGAAAGCCTCGACCGTGTCGTTACCTCCATTGAGGGCTTCCGTGACCACATCGCCTGTGTTGTCGACGATGTAGGTATCGTTGCCTGCACCACCGATCATGGTGTCGGCCCCTGCGCCGCCGTCGAGGGTGTTGTTGCCGCTGTTGCCGGTGAGCGTGTTGGC
>JBIKSF010000071.1:0-10439 GCA_044348785.1 Limnohabitans sp. | reverse complement strand
CTTCGTCCTGGGTGTGAACACGCACCACCGAAGGCGCGATCAGCTGCGCGGCGCGCGCAGCCCGCGAAGGCAGTTCCTGGGTGTTCAGAGTGTGCAGCACCGCCGCGTTGATGTCGTCCTGGGTCAGCCGCTGGGGTGCACCAACCTGCCGGGTCAGGGCCCAAGTGAGCGTGGCGGTGAGCACGGCGCACAGCAGCAAAGCGGCCCAAAGCGGCAGGCGCTGGGTGATGGGCATAGCGTTGTGTGAAGCCTTCACTGGCGGATGTTCAACAGCCGGTATTGCCGCTGCAGCAGGCCGTCTGTCAGCCCCTTGTGCAGAGGGCTTTCGGCTGTAGAGTGAGGCGCGTTTCATCGTTGTTGGAGCCTTCGGTGATACAGTGGCCAGACTTCACTGCACGCCACACAACATGCACTTTATCTGGCCCGAGCTGCTTTGGCTATTGCTGTTGATCCCCCTGTTGGTGTTGGGGTACATCCGGGCTTTGCGCCGCAAACGCACCGAGGTGGTGCGTTATTCCAGCTTGGACCTGATCCGGCCGGCTTTGGGGCCGGGGCACCGGATACGCAGGCACATTCCACCCGCTTTGCTCTTGTGCGCCTTGACCTTGGTGTTACTGGGCACCGCACGGCCCAGCGCCCGGATCTCTTTGCCTGCCGACTACCTGACCCTGGTGTTGGCCATGGACGTGTCGCGCAGCATGCTGGCCGAAGACGTGCCACCCAGCCGCATCGTTGCGGCCCAGCAGGCGGCCAAATCTTTTTTGCAAGAACTGCCACGCCATGTGCGGGTGGCCGTAGTGTCTTTTGCGGGCAATGCCCAATTGGTCCAAGGTGTGACGGACCAGAAAGATGAGTTGCTGGCAGCGATTGATGGCTTTCAATTGCAGCGTGGCACGGCCACCGGCAGCGGCTTGCTGGTGGCTCTGAATACCTTGTTGCCCGAATCGGCCATTGACCTGGAGTCGGTGTTGTACGGTGCAGAGTTCAAGTCGGGCAGCCTGGTACAAGGAAGTGGAATGGCAGGGCGTTCGCTGGACCAGCGTCCTGCCCAGGGCGCAGCAGAGCTTGCCAAGCCCGTGCCTGTGGGCTCGTACACGGCCGGTGCGGTGATTTTGTTGTCCGATGGGCGCCGCACTACCGGGCCCGATCCGGTCGAAGTGGCCAAGTGGGCAGCTTCCAAGGGGGTGCGTGTCTACACCGTAGCCTTTGGCACGCCCAATGGCTTCATCCCTGGTTTGGAGGGCTTTTCTTTTTATGCCAAGGTCGATGAAGAGGCCTTGCAAAAAGTGGCCGAGACCACGGGCGCTGAGTTTTTCAGGGCCACCAACGCCAGCGAACTGGCCAACATTTACCAGCACCTTTCATCCAAATTCACGCTCGAGCGGCGTGACACCGAAGTCACCGCTTTGCTGGCGGCGCTGGCCGGTGTTTTGGCTTTGCTGGCCATGGGTCTGTCCATGCGCTGGTTTCGACGCTGACCCAGACTTGATCGCAATGGGCTTGCAGGCATCTTGGTGACTATTTGGCGCAGAACCTTGGGCTAATCTTGGGTTTTTCACATTCAACTGGAAACTGTCATGCTCACACTCTGCGGCTTTTCTGCCAGCAACTACCACAACAAAGTCAAATTGGCTCTGCTCGAAAAAGGCGTGCCTTTCGAAGAAGAGTTGGCTTGGGTGGGTGCCACCGACGCCTCGGCCAGCCCCTTGGGCAAAGTGCCTTACCTCAAGACGGCCGATGGTGTCATGTGCGAATCGGCCGTGATGCTGGAATACATCGAGCAAAAGTACCCGCAAAACCCACTTCTGCCTGCTGATGCGTTTGCCGCCGCCAAAGTCCGCGAATTGGCGCTGTTCCTGGACCTGCACCTGGAGTTGGTCGCGCGCAACCTTTACCCAGAAGCCTTTTTCGGCGGCAAGGTGAGCGACTCGGTGAAAGAAAAAGTCGGCGCGCAACTCGAAAAGAACGTCGCAGCGTTTGCTAAGCTGGCCAAGTTTTCGCCCTTTGTGGCGGGCGACAGCCTGACGCTGGCCGACTGCGCGGCAGTGACCCACCTGCCCTTGATCTCGGGCGTGACCAAAGTGATTTACGGCAAAGACTTTTTGGCGGACCTGCCCGCCCGCGATTACATCAAGATGATGGGTGAGCGCCCGCACATGCAAAAGATCAATGCCGACCGCAAAGCCAATATGGAATTGATGATGGCCCGAATGAAAGCCAAAAGCTGAGTCTGTGTGTTTGAGCACTTAAGGCGCAATAACCCCCTGCCCATGGCTGCTGCCCTGCGGCAGCAGGGGTTGACCCACATCAATACCCCGCCACCACAGGCGCCTAGGATGAAGCCATGACTTCATCCCACACCCCTTCACCCTCCGTCCACCGCGAGCGCCTCTTGCACGAGCGCGCGCAACTGCTGCAGCGGATCGCAGAACAGCGCGGCGGCTTGATCTCGCGAGCTGACATGGCCGCTGAGCACGATGTGCGCAGTTTGGATGACCAAGCCCAAGCCATTTCTGAGCGAGACGACGAGTTCGCGATGAACGAACACGAAACGGCTGAGCTGGGAGACATCGAAGCCGCACTGGAACGCATGGATGCGGGCACCTATGGCCAGTGCACCGACTGCGGCGTGAACATTCCGTCTGCACGGCTGAACGCTTACCCAACCGCCAAACGCTGCATCGATTGCCAGACCGTGGCCGAGCAGCGCCGTTGATTTTTTAACCAAGGATTTTGATGAGCACTTTTCATGCTGTGGTCTGGATGGACCACCAAGAAGCCCATGTGGTCATGTTTGACCGTGAGCACGTTGAAGCCCAGCGCATCAAATCGCGCAGCCACCACAAACACCAAGGCAAAGCGGGTGACACGGCAGCCTTTTATGCCGAGGTGGCCAAAGCACTGGCGGGCACACGCGAAGTGTTGTTGACGGGCCCAGGATTGACACGCAATGAATTCCGAGATTGGTGCACCCGCCACCAAAAAAGCATTGCAACGGCTGTTGTCGCCAGCATCGCCAGCGATCACCCCTCTGATGCACAACTGGTGGCCATGGCCAAGCAGTACTTCAAAAAATTTGATGCGATGGCGGCAGACCCCTCTCAGACCTGATCGCTTGCGGCAGCCCTGCTCAGGCGGGTGGGTACATTCGGGTTCTTCCGGCTGCCCTAGCGCCTGACTGACTGATATGCTTTCGGGCATGCACAGCCTTTTTCATTTTGCTTTTCATGTCACCAACCTCGACGAGGCCCGCCATTTTTATGGCGGCCTACTCGGCTGCAAAGAGGGTCGCTCCACCGACACCTGGGTGGACTTTGACTTTTTCACACACCAGATTTCCCTTCATCTGGGCGAGCCTTTCAAAACGACCCTCACGGGCCGTGTCGGCGACCACATGGTGCCCATGCCGCACTTCGGCCTGGTTTTGCAAAAGGACGATTGGCAAGCCTTGGCAGACCGATTGCAAGCGGCCAATTTCAACTTCGTGGTCGAACCCCACTTGCGCTTTGCCGGTCAGCCCGGCGAGCAATGGACCATGTTTTTCATGGACCCTTTCGGCAACCCGATTGAAGTCAAAGGCTTTGCCGACCTGAGCACGGTTTACGCGAGCTGATGGGCATGGAGCACACCTTTGCTTCGGCCACCATCTTGCTGCTGCTGATCACCGACCCGCTGGGCAACATCCCGATTTTTGTGAACTCGCTGCGGGCCGTGCCCCCCGAGCGCCGCGCCCGCGTCATCGTGCGTGAAGTGTTGATTGCTTTCGGCCTGCTGCTGGCTTTCATGTTCGCGGGGCAATCGTTCCTGAAGGCCTTGAGCCTGTCGGACGTTTCACTGCAAATCGGCGGTGCGGTGGTGCTGTTTTTGATTGCTTTGCGGATGATCTTTCCACCCCCCCCCCAAGACACACCCGTGCCTGTGGCTGAGCCCTTGATCGTGCCCCTGGCCATTCCTGCCTTGGCGGGCCCTTCGGCCATGGCCACCGTGTTGCTGCTGGTCAGCCAAGCACCCGAAAGGCGCATGGAGTGGGTCGCTGCGCTCACGGTGACCATGCTGGTGTGCGCCGTGGTGCTGCTGCTGGCAGAACGCTTGCAACGCGTGGTGGGTTTGCGCGTGGTCTCGGCCTTTGAACGTTTGATGGGCCTGATTCTGGTGTCCATCTCCGTCGAGATGCTGATCCGGGGCTTGAAGTCGCTGGCGCAAAGCTGGCCACACTGAAGCGCCGCCGTCTGCACTCAATTGACTGAATTGAGCCTTCGGCTTTCCAAGGGCACCTCTTGCTTGGTGCGCGGCTTGCCTATCGGTGCAGCTGTCTGGCCTTTTTGGGTGGCCGCCATGTCTTCTTCGCTGGGGTATTGTCCAAGCAGCCAATAGTCAAACACACGCCGCGCAATGGGAGCGGCTGAAGCCGCACCGAAACCAGCGTTCTCCACCACCACCGCGACCGCAATTTGCGGCTTGTCGGCCGGGGCATAGGCCATGTACAAAGCATGGTCACGCTGGTATTCGGACAAATTGGCGGCGTTGTACTTTTCCTTTTGGCCGATGGTCACGGCCTGCGCTGTGCCTGTCTTGCCTGCGCTGGTGTATCCAGCCCCGGCAAACACACGCGCCGAGGTGCCCGAAGTCACCACGCCCACCAAGCCATTGCGAATGACTTCCATGTGCTCGGGTTTGTAGCCCAGGTTCACAGGCTCTGTCGCATTGACTTGGGTTTGCGCATGGGTCAAGGCATCTTGTGTGGCCGTGACGACGCGGGGCTTGAACTGCACACCTGCATTGGCCAGCGTGGCCGTAGCAGAGGCCAACTGGAGCATAGTGAAGGTGTTGTAACCCTGCCCAATGCCCAGAGAAATGGTTTCTCCGCCGTACCATTTTTTTTGCTCGGGTTTCTTGTAATAACTGCGCTTCCAGTCAGTGCTGGGCAGGATGCCGCGCACTTCACCGGGCAAATCAATGCCGGTGATCTGACCAAAGCCCAGTGGCTTCATGAAGTCGTGGATCGCATCGACGCCCATCTCGTTGGCGAGAGAGTAGTAGTACACGTTGCTGGACAACACGATGGAGCGCACCATGTCCACAGCCCCCAGACCGCTGTCGCCATGGCTGCGGAAAGTGTGCCCGCCATAGGTCCATGAACCGGCATCGTTGATGATGGTGTTGGCGCTGCGCTTGCCTGTGGCCAATGCGGCCATGGCCATGAAGGGCTTGTAGGTCGAACCCGGCGGGTAGGTGCCACGCAAAGCTCGGTTGAGCAAGGGTTTGTCGATCGACTCATTGAGCTTTTGCCAGTTTTCGACGTCAATGCCCTCGACAAACAAATTGGGGTCGAAGGTGGGCTTGCTGACAAAAGCCAGCACCTCACCCGAGTTGGGATCCAGCGCGACCAATGCACCGCGCCGATCACCGAACAAGTCCTCCGCCATTTTTTGCAACTGAATGTCGATCGACAACACCACGTTTTGCCCCGGCGTGGCCAGGCGACTGGACAGGCTGCGGGTGGCGCGGCCTCCGGCCGAAGTCTCCACCCGGTTCACCCCGGTGATGCCATGCAACTCACGCTCGTAGCGCTGCTCCACCCCCAGCTTGCCGATGTACTCGGTGCCCCGGTAATTGCCGGCGTCGTCCTCTTCTTCAATGCGTTCTTTTTCTTTGGCGTTGATGCGCCCGATGTAGCCCACCACGTGGCTGGCCAATTCACCGTAAGGGTATTGCCTAAATAGGCGGGCCTTGATGTCCACCCCCGGAAATCGGTAGCTCTGAGCGCTGAAACGCGCCACCTCCTCATCGCTCAATCGGGTGCGAATGGGCAGCGAGTCAAAGCTGCGCGAGTCCTCGCGCAACCGTTTGAACCTGCGCCGGTCTTTGCCCTGAATCTCGACCACCTCCGACAAAGCGTCGATGGTGGCTTCCAGGTTGGGCACCCGCGAAGGCGTGATTTCCAGGGTGTAGGCCGAGTAATTGCTGGCCAGCACGACGCCGTTGCGGTCCAGGATGGTGCCGCGTGGCGGCACCGTCGGGATAACAGCCGTGCGGTTGCTTTCGGCTTGCTCGTGCAAATCCTCGTGCCGGACGATCTGTAAATAGGACAGCCGAGCAACCAACAACAAAAAGCACGCCAGCACCACCAGCTGCATCACAGTCACCCGCGTGCGGAACCGTTGCAGTTCGGCCTGGCTGTCGCGCAACTCGGCAAGGGAGGGCAGCCTGAGTGACATGGTCAAAGGGGACGGATGTTGTCAGGGTCAAACGCGCGCCGCTGTGGCGCGAGCAACAACGCACCCACCAAGGGCCAAAGGGCAGCCTGAATGAATGGCACCAGCAACTGGCTCCAATGCGGCCAGACATCATGGACGATCAGGCGGGTGGCCCACTCGAGCAAGGAAGCCGCCAAAAACAAGGGCACGATCTGCAGGGTTTGCTCACGCAACGGAAACCACAACATCCGACGCTGAACCGCCAGCGCCAAACTGCTGAGCACGACGTAAGACAAGGCGTTTTGCCCCAGCAAAGCCGACTCGTGCACATCCAGGGCCAAACCCAGCACAAACGCCAACACCACCCCCACACGGCGCGGCTGATAAACGTTCCAGAACACCACCACAATGGCCAGCACATCGGGTAGCCAGCGCCAGCCGACCAATCCCAGCAACATGTTCAAAAGCAAACCCACCACCACCGTCAAAGCAATGAAACGGGGGTTAGCAGGCAAGAGCAGGGGTCGCCCTGCGGGCATGATCATGGTTTGACTCCCGATGGCGCAGCAGAAGGTGGTCGACCTTTACCGCTTCGCTTGGGCTCTGGCGCAGCCGCAGGCACAGTGGGCCAGTCTTTCACCGGCATCAACACCAACAAATGACGCCCTCGCGGCTTGGCTGCCGGGGTGGCATGCACCCGGGCAAACGAAGAGTCCACACGGCGGTCAATCTGGCTGACTTGTCCCACATGCAAACCCGGCGGATAGACACCGTCGATGCCACTGGTGGTGAGCAAATCACCTTGCTTGACGTCAGTCCCTGAAGGTACGAACTTCAGCTCGAGTGCGCCACCCGGGATGGTTGGATTGCCCACAGCCACATGCCGACTGCCCGTGCGGGCGTTCATGACCGGAATGCTTTGGCCACGGTCGGTCAGCAGCGTCACCTCGCTGACCAAGGGATACACACGCGTGACTTGCCCCACCACGCCGCCGACATCAATGACCGCAGAGCCTTGCACAATGCCCGCGACTTGTCCTCTGTCCACCACGATGCGATCGGTGTAAGGGTCTGCCGTGTCATAAAGCACCTCGACGGCCTTGGACGGTCCTGCCATTTGTTCACGCAAGTCCAGCAACTCACGCAACTGGGCGTTTTCCCGGGTCAGCTGCTCCACTTGCTGCAGTCGCTGAGCTTGTGCAATGGTGCGTGTCTGGAATATTTGCGCGGCATCCTGCGCGGCTTCCAGATCGCCAAAGTATTGACCCAAACCGCTCAGCGCGCGTCCGGGTTGAAGTGATAACCACTGCAAAGGCGCAAGCAGCAGCGCAACACCGGATCGCAGGGGTTGCGAGATCTGAAAACGGTGATCTGAGGCCATCAACAAAATGGACAGCAAGGAGAGCAACACCAGTTTGGAAGTCGCAGACAAGCCCTGCCGGAAGATCGGCGGAGCACTCCGTTCAAAGGTATCCAGAGCCATGAGTGTGTTGCGCCGGATTCAGGTAGGAAAAGGTGGGATCGTTGACCGTTGGAAGACAGCCCGACACAAGCCTTATTCGCTGGTGAAAATGCTGCCCAACTGGTCCATGCGCTCCAGCGCCATGCCGCAACCGCGGGCCACGCAGGTCAATGGATCTTCGGCAACCAAGACAGGCAAGCCGGTTTCTTCGGCCAGCAGGCGGTCCAGGTCACGCAGCAAAGCACCACCACCGGTGAGCATCATGCCGCGCTCGGCAATGTCAGCACCCAACTCGGGCGGGGTGTGCTCGAGCGCGGTTTTGACGGCCGAGACGATCTGGTTGAGCGGATCGGTCAGGGCTTCGAGGATTTCGTTGGAGCTGATGGTGAAGCTGCGTGGCACGCCTTCGGACAAGTTGCGCCCCTTGACTTCCATCTCCTTGACTTCGCTGCCCGGGAAGGCCGAGCCGATGGTCTTTTTGATGGCTTCGGCGGTAGGCTCGCCAATCAACATGCCGTAGTTGCGGCGAATGTAGCTGATGATGGCTTCGTCGAACTTGTCGCCACCCACACGCACGCTGCCTTTGTAGACCATGCCGCCGAGCGAGATCACGCCGACTTCGGTGGTGCCGCCGCCGATGTCGACCACCATGGAGCCCGAAGCTGCCGACACCGGCAAGCCAGCACCAATGGCTGCGGCCATGGGTTCTTCGATCAAGTACACCTCAGAAGCGCCAGCGCCCAGCGCCGATTCGCGGATGGCGCGCCGCTCGACCTGGGTGGAGCCGCAAGGCACGCAAATGATGATGCGCGGGCTGGGGCGGAAGGTGCTGCGGGGGTGCACCATGCGGATGAACTGCTTGAGCATTTGCTCGGTCACCGTGAAATCAGCGATCACGCCATCCTTCATGGGGCGGATGGCTTCGATGTTGCCAGGCACTTTGCCCAGCATGGCCTTGGCTTCGTGGCCCACGGCTTGCAAAGTCTTCTTGCCCTGCGGACCACCTTCGTGTCGAATCGCAACCACCGAGGGCTCGTCCAGCACGATGCCTTTGTCGCGCACAAAAATCAGGGTGTTGGCGGTGCCCAGGTCGATGGCCAGGTCACTGGAAAAATAACGGCGGAAAGAAGAAAACATTCGGAGTCCTTTGACGCGCCATACACCAAGCGCGTGGGTGGCATATTGGAGTAAGCGCGGCTGTCAAATCAGGGGGGGCGTCAGGGCGTGTTCGGAGACTGCGCAGTAAACGGCATCAAACGCAGGATAATACCCGATCCCCCGGTGAAACAGGTGCTCGCCCACTCTGTTTGGGCCGGAAAATACGTCCTTTACAACTCTTTTCAAACCATGTCCCTGACCCCGCAGGATATTGCCCGGATTGCCAACCTCGCCCGGCTGGAGCTCAAACCCGATGAAAGCGAGCGCATGCTCACTCAAATCAATGGCTTTTTCAGCATCGTCGAAGCCATGCAGGCCGTGGACACCACCGGCATCGAGCCGATGGCCCACCCCGTGGCCGCCATCCAGGACATCACGCTGCGCCTGCGCCCTGATGTGGCCAGTGAACCCAACCAACGCGACCTGAACCAGCGCAGTGCCCCCGCCGTCGAGCGCGGCCTGTTTTTGGTGCCCAAGGTGATCGAGTGAGCCGCACGATGAATTCTCTGCATGACATGACTGTGGCCGAACTGGCCCAGGCCCTCAAGGCCAAAAAAATGAGCGCCGTCGAAGTGGCGACCGGCTTTTTGGCCCGTTTGGGCGGCAACCCACACAATGCGTTCCTCGATATCGACAGCGAAGTGACGCTGGCGCAAGCGCAAGCGAGCGACGCCCGTCTGGCCGCTGGCACCGCAGGCCTGCTCGAGGGCGTGCCTGTGGGCCACAAAGACGTATTTGTGACGCGCGACTTTGCCACCACCGCTGGCTCCAAAATCCTG
Source organism: Limnohabitans sp. (assembly GCA_044348785.1). Taxonomy (GTDB): domain Bacteria; phylum Pseudomonadota; class Gammaproteobacteria; order Burkholderiales; family Burkholderiaceae_C; genus Limnohabitans_A. The sequence continues at coordinate 843 of JBIKSF010000071.1, read as the reverse complement.
ACCGGCTACCGCTCGCCCTTTGACGCCACGCTGGTGCAAAAGCTCGGCGCGTCCGCATCGGGCGGCGCAGGCATGGTCACCGTGGGCAAACTCAACTGCGACGAGTTCGCCATGGGTTCGGCCAACGAAAACTCGGCCTTTGGCAAAGTGACCAACCCCTGGGACACGGCCCGCGTGCCCGGCGGTTCGTCGGGCGGCAGCGCCGCCGCGGTGGCGGCCCGCTTGGTGCCCGCTGCCACCGGCACCGACACCGGTGGCTCGATCCGCCAGCCCGCCAGCTTTTGCGGCATCACCGGCATCAAGCCCACCTATGGCCGCGCCAGCCGCTACGGCATGATCGCCTACGCCTCCAGCCTCGACCAAGGCGGCCCCATGGCCCGCACGGCCGAAGACTGCGCGCTGCTGCTCAGCGCCATGTGCGGCCCAGACCTCGACCGCGACTCGACCTCGCTGGACGTGCCTGCCGAAGACTTCACCGCATCGCTGAACAATTCAATTGAAGGCCTGCGCATTGGCATTCCCAAAGAGTTTTTTGGCGAAGGCCTGCACGCCGATGTACGCGCTGCAGTGGACGGTGCTTTGCGCGAATATGAAAAGCTGGGCGCCAAGCTGGTGCCCATCAGCCTGCCGCGCACCGAGTTGTCGATTCCGGTTTATTACATCATTGCCCCGGCCGAAGCCAGCTCCAACCTCAGCCGCTTTGACGGCGTGAAGTTCGGCCACCGCGCCAAGGACTACACCGACCTGGTGGACATGTACAAAAAGACCCGCGCCGAAGGCTTTGGCAACGAGGTCAAGCGCCGCATCATGACGGGCGCCTATGTGCTGTCGCATGGTTACTAC
>JBIKSF010000070.1:0-10460 GCA_044348785.1 Limnohabitans sp. | reverse complement strand
CCGCAGCCACCAGCGCACGGGTTACCTGCCTTTGACACCCGCCTCGTTTGAAATGACCGAAAAATCGGGCTTCTACAAGCAAAACCCTGGCACCGATGTGTCGGTGGAGCAGATGATCCGCAAGACTACCGAGAAGTCACGCGGTATCCGTTTGGGCAACTTTGTGCAAATCCGCACCATCAATGATGAAGAGCTCGAACAAGTCTGGGCCGGTAAAAAAGGCCCCAAAGAAGCCCTGGATGCCGCCGTCAAGCGGGGCAACGAGCAACTCGAGCGCTTCCAGAAAGCCAACAAGTGAGTGTTGAACCCGGGCTGCCTGCCCGGGTCTTGCCTTGAAAGCAGGGGCCACGCGCCCCTGCTTTTTGAGCTTTTGTGGCTCGCCTAAACTCTGCCCCTATGGAAAAACGCGTTCGCTTTCAGTCCCGCTGGTTGCCCTGGTTGCTGGTGGCACCGCAAATGGCCATTGTGCTGGTCTTCTTTTTTTGGCCTGCAGGACAGGCCCTGTACCAAAGCGTGTTGTCGCAAGACGCTTTTGGCCTGAGCACCGAATTTGTCGGCATGGAGAACTTCGAGCGCCTGTTTGCTGACAGCACTTACCTCGAATCCTTCAAAACCACGGCTGTTTTTTCTTTGCTGGTGGCCGTTTCGGGTCTGGTCATTTCGCTCTTGCTGGCCGTGATGGCCGATCGCGTGCTCAAGGGCGCAGCCATCTACAAAACCTTGTTGATCTGGCCTTACGCCGTGGCCCCGGTGGTAGCAGGCGTTTTGTGGTTGTTCATGTTTGCCTCGCCCATGGGCGTGATCGCTTTTTACCTGCGCTCGGTGGGCATCGAGTGGAACCACCTGCTCGATTCGGGCCACGCCATGACGCTGATCGTGGTGGCCGCCGTGTGGAAACAAATCTCCTACAACTTCCTGTTTTTCCTGGCTGGGCTGCAGTCCATCCCCAAATCGCTGCTGGAGGCAGCAGCCATCGATGGGGCCAGTCCTTGGCACCGCTTTTGGACCATTGTCTTTCCATTGCTTTCACCCACCACGTTTTTCCTTTTGGTCATCAACGTGGTCTATGCCTTTTTTGACACCTTCGGCATCATCGACGCCACCACCCAGGGCGGCCCTGGCAAAGACACGGCCATTTTGGTCTACAAGGTTTATTACGACGGCTTCAAGGCACTGGACATGGGTGGCTCGGCCGCACAGTCGGTGATCCTGATGCTGATCGTGGTGGCGCTGACGGTGGTGCAGTTCCGCTTTGTTGAGAAAAAAGTCCAGTACTGAGCCCGCCCCATGATTGAAAAACGCCCCGGCCTCACGGTCCTGTCCCACCTGGTGTTGATCCTGGGGGTGGTGATCGTGGCTTTCCCGCTGTACCTGACTTTTGTGGCCTCGACCCAAAGCGCCGCCGAAATCGCCCAATCGGTGCCCATGTCCATGTGGCCCGGCAGCCACGCCCTAGAGACCTACAAAACTGCGCTCTTTGGCGGCGAAACCAGCGCAGGCAGCCGCATCCCGGCGGCAGCGCCCATGATGTGGGTCAGCCTCGTCAGCGCACTCGTCATCGCCATTGGCAAGATCGCCATCTCTTTGCTCTCGGCCTTTGCCATCGTGTATTTCCGCTTTCCGCTGCGCAACCTGGTGTTCTGGATGATTTTTGTCACCCTGATGCTGCCCGTTGAAGTGCGCATCGGCCCAACCTACGAAGTGGTCTCCAACCTGGGCATGCTCAACAGCTACGCGGGCCTGACGGTGCCGCTGATCGCCTCGGCCACGGCCACGTTTTTGTTCCGGCAGTTTTTTCTCACGGTGCCCGACGAGCTGGTCGAAGCCGCGCGCATGGACGGCGCGGGGCCGATGCGCTTTTTCATCGACATCTTGCTGCCGCTGACACGCACCTCGATCGCCGCCCTGTTCGTGATCCAGTTCATTTATGGCTGGAACCAATACCTGTGGCCACTTTTGGTGACCACCAACGAAGACATGTACCCGGTGGTCATGGGCATCAAGCGCCTGATCGCGGGTGAGGCTTACACCGAATGGAACGTGGTCATGGCCACCGCCATTTTGGCCATGCTGCCCCCGGCGTTGGTCGTGATCCTGATGCAAAAATGGTTCGTCAAGGGCCTGGTTGATACGGAGAAATAATTTATTCGGGGACAGACCAATGCGAAGCGTTGCTCTGTCCTCGTCAAATCAATAACCCGGAGACAGACCCATTTGAAGCGTTGCTCTGTCCCCGTCTGATCAAAAAACATATGGCTTCCATCACCCTCTCTCACATCCTCAAAACCTACGGTGCAGGCGACAAAGCCAACACCGTCATCCACGACCTGAGCGCCGAGATCGCACACGGTGAATTTGTCGTCATCGTCGGTCCCTCAGGCTGCGGCAAATCCACCCTGCTGCGCATGGTGGCTGGCCTCGAAGACATCTCGGGCGGCACCATCTCGATCGGGGAACGGGTCGTCAACGACCTGGAGCCGGCCGAGCGCGACATCGCCATGGTGTTTCAGAACTACGCGCTGTACCCGCACATGAGCGTGTTCGACAACATGGCCTATGGCCTGAAAATCGCCAAAGTGCCGGTGGACGAGATCAAGGCCCGGGTGGACAAGGCCGCTGGCATTCTCGAATTGAGCCACCTGCTGCAGCGCAAACCGCGCGAGCTCTCAGGCGGCCAGCGCCAGCGCGTGGCCATGGGCCGCGCCATCGTGCGCCAGCCCCAGGTCTTTTTGTTTGACGAGCCGCTGTCGAATCTGGACGCCAAACTGCGCGCCCAGACCCGGCTCGAAATTCAAAAACTGCACCGCGAATTGGGTATCACCAGCCTGTTTGTCACGCACGACCAGGTCGAAGCCATGACCCTGGCCCAACGCATGATCGTGATGAACGGCGGCCACATGGAGCAGTTCGGCACGCCCGAAGAGGTCTACAACCGCCCCGCCAGCACCTTTGTGGCCAGCTTCATTGGCTCGCCACCGATGAACTTGCTCCAACAAGCCCCGGACACCCCCGCAGGCCGCACCTTGGGCATTCGCCCTGAGCACATGGACATCACGCCCACGGGTTGGCCTTTGCAGGTGGAAACCGTGGAGCTGCTCGGTGCCGAGCGACTGGTGCACGCCCGTTTGGGCACAGAAAGCCTGACGCTTCGCCTGGACGCATCCCTGCCCGCACCCGCATCTGGCGAGTCCTTTTGCATCACCCCCCGAGCAGACAAACTGCACTGGTTTGACGCCAAAACGGGCCAACGCATCGCCACAGCATGAAGCCTACTAACGCCGAGACCGCCCTCCCCGACTGGCCCTATCCACGCTGGATCGCTCACCGGGGTGCAGGCAAGCTCGCCCCGGAAAACACCATGGCCGCCTTTCGATTGGGCGCTGCGCACGGCTACCGCATGTTCGAGTGCGACGCCAAGCTCAGCGCCGACGGTGTGGTGTTCCTGATGCACGACGCCACGCTGGAGCGAACCACCAATGGCCAAGGCATCGGCGGCGATCTACCTTGGCATGACCTGTCGCAGCTGGACGCGGGCAGCTGGCATTCACGCACTTTTGCGGGTGAGGCCCTGCCCACGCTGGAAGCCCTGGCACGTTTTTGCCAAGCCAACGGCCACCTGCTGAACATTGAAATCAAACCCACCCCGGGCACCGAAGCCGCTACAGGCGAAGCTGTGGCCCGTCTGGCCGCCCGTCTTTGGGCCGGCGCTGCCGTGCAGCCACTGTTGACGTCGTTCAAATCTGATGCATTGGCGGCCGCACAAACAGCGGCACCCGAACTGCCACGCGGACTGTTGGTCGACACGCTTTGGAAAGGCTGGTTTGAGAAAGCTCAAAATCTCGGCTGCGTGGCCGTGGTGGCCAACTACGCGCTGTGGGACGCGGCCACCGTGGCCCAAGTCCACGGTGCAGGCATGCGGTGCCTCAGCTACACCGTCAACGACGACTGGGCCGCCCAGCACCTGCTGGCTCTGGGTACCGACGGCATCATCACCGACCGGGTGGATGTGTTCAGCCCGGCCTGAGTACTGCTTAATCGAGTTTGGCCCCCGACTTCTGAACCACCGCCGCCCAGCGCGGCATCTCAGAGGTCAAGAATTTCGCAAAGTCATCGGCCCCTAAATAGGCTGGATCCGCCCCTTGCGCCACCATGCGCTGACGGATATCCGCTTGGTTCATCACGACCTTGAAGGCGTCGCTGAGCTTGTTCACCACGTCTTTCGGTGTACCTGCAGGGGCCAAAAACCCATAAAAGCCCACCACCTCAAAATTTTTGATGCCGGTTTCCATCACGGTGGGGATGTCGGGCAGGGCCGGGTTACGTTCGCGGCTGGTCACGGCCAAGGCGCGCACTTTGCCTTGCTTGTGATACTGCGCTGCTTGCGGAATGCTCTCGGCCATGAATTGAACTTGCCCCGCCATCAGGTCGGTGAAAGCGGGTGCGCTGCCCCGGTAGGGGATGTGGACCATGAACAGTCCTGTGGCCGACTTGAACATTTCAGGCACCAGGTGGCTGCTGCCGCCGTTGCCCGCCGAGCCGTAGTTGATCTGGCCGGGTCGGTCTTTGGCATAGGCCACAAACTCCTGCAGGGTATTGACCGGCACTTTGGGGTTGACCATCAAGGCCAGTGGCTGCATGGCCGTGCGGGCCACTGGCACAAAATCACGCAAGGTGCTGTAAGGCAGCTTGGTGTACAGCGCCGGGTTGATGACCATGACCCCGGTGTTGGCCAGCATGAGTGTGTGGCCATCGGGTGCAGCGCGCATCACCTCTTGAGCACCCACGGTGCCACCCGCTCCAGCTTTGTAATCCACCAAAATGGGCTGGCCGAGCTGGGCCTGAAGTCGGTCGGTCAGTAAGCGGGCGTGCTGATCGAGCGGGCCACCCGCTGGAAAACCCATCACCACCCGGATTGGTTTGGTGGGAAAAGCCCAGGCACTGCCCAGGGTCAGTGCCAAACTCAAGCCACTCAAGGCCAGCCAAGCACGGCGTTTCATTTCGGTCATGTTCATCTCCCCAGCAGCTTTTCGTAGACATTTGGCAATTTGTGCCTCATCTTATTTTTTGGCCCAACCCCGGTGCATCACCCATTCGAGGGTGGCGGCCACCAGCACCAAAGCCATGTAGGTGCTCATTTTGCCGTCCTGGTCATGCAGCCACAAACCGGCGACCAGAACCAGCAAACCGCTCACGGCATGGACAAGCATGTGGCGGCGCATCGGCCTCTCGCTCGGTCCCATGACCCAGCGACCGGCCCAAGGCATCAAAAGGGCCATGGCCAAGGCGGGCATCACAAAACCCCAAAGGTGCAAGACCAACAAGCCAAACGTCATGGAACCTCCATTTTTCCAAGTGGCCCTGCCCATGTGACAGTCCACAGCCTTCAAATTGTGCCCTGAAAGCCACGTCAACTTTTAAACCGCCGCAATGTGTCAAGCAAAGTTGACATGTCATGCCTATAATGACCCTTATGGCTGTCTGGACCCTGGGTTTGAACCACACCACTGCACCGCTGGATCTGCGCGGTCGGTTCGCGTTCGCCGTGGACAAACTGGTCCCCACCCTTCATGGTCTGCGACGAGATCTGGCCAACCGAATTTCGCAAGAGCCCGAAGCGGCCATCTTGTCGACGTGCAACCGCACCGAAATTTATTGCGCCGCCGACCAGGCTGCCACCAACGACACGCTGCGCTGGCTGGCCCAAACTGGGGGCGTGAGTGCTTCTGAACTGCATGCACACACCTATTTATTAGAAGGCAACGAAGCTGCGCGCCACGCGTTTCGCGTGGCCAGCGGACTGGACTCCATGGTGCTGGGCGAAGCCCAAATTCTGGGTCAGCTCAAGGATGCCGTGCGGGCAGCAGAGCAAGCCGGCGCACTGGGCAGCACCCTGAACCAGCTGTTTCAACGCAGTTTTGCGGTGGCCAAAGAGGTGCGCAGCGCCACCGAAATTGGGGCCCACTCCATCAGCATGGCCGCCGCTTCGGTAAGACTGGCAAGCCAGTTGTTTGAAAACCTGCAAGACATCCGCATCCTGTTTGTCGGCGCGGGCGAAATGAACGAGTTGGTGGCGACCCACTTTGCAGCCAAGCAGCCCAAAAGCATGGTGATCGCCAACCGCAGCCTGGACCGCGCCGAATTGCTGGCCCACCGCTTTGGGGCGGAAGTCATGCGCTTGGCCGATCTGCCCGACCGGCTGCACGAGTTCGATGCCGTGATCAGTTGCACCGCCAGCACACTGCCTCTGATCGGTTTGGGTGCAGTAGAGCGGGCTCTGAAAAAACGCAAGTACCGCCCCATGTTCATGGTCGACTTGGCGGTACCTCGTGACATCGAACCCGAAGTCAAATCGCTGGACGATGTCTACCTTTACACCGTCGATGATCTGGCCAGCGTGGTCCAAGAAGGACAAGCGCATCGCCAAGCCGCCGTGGCAGAGGCCGAAATCATCATCGATGCCGGTGTCCAAAGTTTCAACCATTGGCTGGGCCAACGCGACACCGTCCCGCTGATTCAGCAACTGCAAACCCAAGCCGATGCCTGGCGCGAAGCTGAGCTAGGGCGAGCCCGCAAACTGCTGGCCAGGGGCGACGATCCGATCGCGGTCATGGAGGCCTTGTCCAAAGGCCTGACCCAGAAAATGCTGCACGGCGCATTGGCCGAATTGCGCGGCGCCACCCCGGAACACCGCGAGCAGACCATGCACACAGTGCAGCGCGTGTTCTTGCGCAAAGAGCGTTAGCGGCTGAACTTGTAGGTCGGCGCTTTAGCGCCGACAAAATCTCGGTGCACCTGTGTGCGCTGGTCGTCGGAGCTGAAGCTCCGACCTACAAAAATTTTGTCGCGTGAAACCCTTTCTCATCCAACAACTCGAACGCTACGCCCTGCGCTTGACCGAGCTGGACTTTCTGCTGTCCCGCCAAGACATCATGGCCGACATGACGCAGTTCCTGAAGCTCTCGCGTGAGCATGCCGAGGTCAGTGCTGTCGCCTCGCGCTTTGCCCGCTTTCAGCAGCGCAGCGCCGATCTGGCCACAGCCCAAACCATGCTGGCCGACGACGATATGCGCGAAATGGCCGAAGAAGAAATGGCCAGCGCCAGCGCCGAGCTGCAAAGCCTGGAAGCCGAATTGCAGCGCATGCTGCTGCCCAAAGACCCGGACGATGCCCGCCCGGCGTTTGTGGAAATCCGCGCAGGCACCGGAGGCGACGAATCGGCCCTGTTCGCGGGCGACTTGCTGCGCATGTACACACGCTTTGCCGAAACCCAGGGTTGGCGTTGCGAGATCGTGTCTCAATCGGTGAGCGAGCTGGGCGGGTACAAAGAAGTGGTGGTGCGCATCGAAGGCAGCACATCGGGCGATGGCGTGTATGGCGCGCTCAAGTTCGAATCGGGCGGCCACCGGGTGCAGCGCGTGCCCGCCACCGAAACCCAAGGCCGCATCCACACCAGCGCCTGCACCGTGGCCGTTCTGGCCGAACCCGACGAAGCCGAGGCCATCAAAATCAACCCTTCGGACTTGCGCATTGACACCTACCGCGCCAGCGGTGCGGGCGGACAGCACATCAACAAGACCGATTCGGCGGTGCGCATCACCCACTTGCCCACCGGCATCGTGGCCGAATGCCAGGACGGGCGCAGCCAGCATAGCAACAAGGCCCAAGCCCTGAAGGTGCTGACGGCCCGCATCCAGGAAAAAGACCGGGCCGAACGCGCCGCCAAAGACGCGGCCGAGCGCAAAAGCCTGATCGGCAGCGGCGACCGCTCCGACCGCATCCGCACCTACAACTTCCCGCAAGGGCGCCTCACCGACCACCGCATCAACCTGACGCTGTACAAGCTGCTCACCATCATGGAAGGCGATTTGAAAGACGTGGTCCAAGCCTTGCAAAGCTACGAAGCCGCCGAACAGCTGGCCGCTTTGGAAATCGGGGCCAGCGCCTGATGCAAAACCCTGCGACCGTGGCCCAATGCCTGCGCCAAGCCCAAACCCTGGGTTTGGCCCGGGTGGACGCTCAAATGTTGCTGCTGCATGGCCTGCTGCGCCCGCTGCACGACCGTGCTTGGCTGCTGGCCCATGACGGCGACACTTTGACGACGGCGCAAGAAACCGCGTGGCAAAACGCACTGCAGCGCCGCCTGCAAGGCGAGCCCGTGGCCTACATCACCGGGCGCAAGGATTTTTTCGGCCTGACCCTGAACGTGGATGCCCGTGTGCTGGACCCGCGCCCAGACACGGAAATATTGGTCGAATGGGCGCTGGAATTGCTGCCCGCGGGCCAGCGATCCCGCGTGCTGGACTTGGGCACTGGCAGTGGCGCTGTGGCGCTGGCCCTGCAGCATCAGCGCCCTGCCGCACAGGTGACGGCAGTGGACGCCTGTGCCGACGCCCTGGCCGTTGCCATTGCCAACGCCGCGCGACTGAACTTACCGGTTCAGTGCGTGCTGAGCGATTGGATGGATGACGTGCCGGGCCCGTTTGAGCTGATCGTCTCCAACCCACCCTATGTGGCCGAAGGCGACCCGCACCTGGCTGCCCTGACCCATGAACCCCTGAGCGCGCTCACGAGTGGCACCGATGGCCTGGATGACATCCGCCAGATCATTGCCCAAGCCCCTAGCCGCCTGGCCCCGGGCGGCTGGCTGCTGCTGGAACACGGCTGGGACCAGGCTGCACCGGTGCAGGCCCTGCTGCGCGAAGCTGGTTTTGTGCAGGTGCAGTCGCGCCGCGATCTGAGCGGTATCGAGCGCTGTACAGGCGCGGCCGTGCCTGCGTGACAGCAACATCCCTGCAAAAATGGCAGACTTTCAATCAGAGACATAATTCACCTTATCTGACACCGACCCCACTTGGAGCAACAACATGAGCGACACCCAACAACGTATCGACGAACTCGTCAAAGGCAACGAGATCACCCTCTTCATGAAGGGCAACGCCAACTTTCCCATGTGCGGTTTTTCGGGCCGTGCCATCCAACTGTTGAAGGCTTGCGGTGTAGACCCCAAGACCGTCAAGACCGTGAACGTGCTGGACGACGCCGAAATCCGCCAAGGCATCAAGGAATACAGCAACTGGCCCACCATCCCCCAGCTCTACGTCAAGGGCGAGTTCATTGGCGGCTCGGACATCATGATGGAGATGTACGAATCGGGCGAACTGCAGCAGGTCATCAACGGACAAGCCTGAACGGAGCCTGAAGAACTGGCCCCTTGGAACAAGGGGCCATGAAATCAACCCGCCACAACGAAAAAAGCCAGTCAACAGACTGGCTTTTTTACTTTGGCTTAGACCCTGATCAGCGGAACCTGGACTGCGGCAAGACTTTCATTTCGCCTTCGAGCGAACCGATGTACGCGGACATGGCTTTGAGTTCAGCATTGGTGAATTGTTTGGCGATGCCACCCATCACGCCGTTACTACGGCCCCAAGTGGACAGGTTTTCGGTTTTGTAAGACTTGAGCGCCACAAACAAAAAGTCTTTGTGCTGACCAGCCAATTTGGGGTAGCTGGGGTCAATTGGCTTGTTGAAGTTGTCCCCGTGGCAGGAAATGCAAGCACCCTTTTGCAGCAAGGCTGCAACTTTGGCATCAGGTGCCTTGGGGGCAGCTGTCACGGGTTGGGGGTTGCCGTGCTGTTCGTAGTACGCGCCCAAGTCGGCCATGTCCTGCTCACTCAGGCTGTCTGCAATGCCACGCATGGTGGGGTGCTTGCGCTCACCTTTTTTGTAAGCGTTCAGGGCAGACACGATGTACTTGGCGTTTTGACCAGAGATCATCGGCACGCGATAGACCTCGGGGAAGCTGGCTTGGTAGCCCTTGATGCCGTGGCAACCGATGCACATGGCAATCTTTTGCTCAGCAGCTTTGGCGTCGCCCTTGACTTCTTGGGCTTGAACGGAAATAGCGGTCACAGAGGCGACAGCCAGGGCAAACATCGAGGTCAACAGCTTGTTCATTTTGCTCACACAATCCAAATGATTGATAAAAATCAACTGCGGATTATATCGGGCTGGCCCTCATAATCCTGACAAGCTTTATTCCTGTTTTTGAGAACTGTCCACCATGAAATTCCAAGGTACCGAAAACTACGTCGCCACACAGGACCTGATGCTGGCTGTCAACGCCGCCATCACCCTCAAACGCCCCCTGTTGGTCAAGGGTGAGCCCGGCACCGGCAAGACCATGCTGGCCGAAGAAGTGTCCGCCGCCCTGGGGCTGCCTTTGTTGCAGTGGCACATCAAATCGACCACCAAGGCCCAGCAAGGCCTGTACGAATACGACGCCGTGAGCCGTCTGCGTGACAGCCAACTCGGTGATGAGAAGGTCAAGGACATCGAGAACTACATCATCAAAGGTGTGCTCTGGCAGGCGTTCACGTCCGAGACGCCTGTGGCCATCCTGATCGACGAGATCGACAAGGCTGACATCGAGTTCCCGAATGACTTGCTGCGCGAGATCG
>JBIKSF010000166.1:0-2879 GCA_044348785.1 Limnohabitans sp. | reverse complement strand
CCGGTGTAGATGACCACGTTGTCGCGCAACAGACGGAACTTGGCGCTGCGGGTAACTTGACCCGAGGTGACCATACAGCCTGCAACGGTACCGATCTTGGAAGCCACGAACACGGTCCGGATTTCGGCCATGCCCATGATCTCTTCGCGCTGCTCTGGGGCCAACATGCCCGACATCGCTGCCTTGAGCTCATCCACAGCGTCATAAATGATGTTGTAGTAGTGCAGATCAACACCATTGCCTTCGGCCAACTTGCGCGCGCCGGCATCGGCACGCACGTTGAAACCGATCACGATGGCCTTGGAGGCGATCGCCAAGTTGATGTCCGATTCGCTGATGCCGCCCACGCCGGAGTAAACCAGCTGGACTTTGACTTCTTCGTTGGACAGCTTGAGCAAGGATGCGCCCAAGGCTTCTTGCGAGCCCTGCACGTCGGCCTTGATGATGATCGGCAGCATCTTGACTTCGCCAGCCGACATGTCGGTGAACATGTTCTCGAGCTTGGCCGCTTGTTGCTTGGCCAGTTTGGTGTTACGGAACTTGCCTGCGCGGTACGTGGCGATCTCGCGGGCACGGCGCTCGTCGCTCATGACCATGAACTCGTCACCGGCTTGCGGCACTTCGGTCAAGCCCTGAATTTCGACGGGAATCGATGGGCCTGCAGACTTGATGGCCGCGCCATTTTCGTCCAGCATGGCACGCACGCGGCCAAATGTTTGACCGGCCAACACCACATCGCCCGTGTTCAAAGTACCGGACTGCACCAGGATGGTGGCCACAGGGCCGCGGCCTTTGTCCAAACGGGCTTCGATGACCAGACCCTTGGCAGCGGCTTGCACCGGAGCTTTGAGTTCCAGCACTTCGGCTTGCAAGAGCACTTGCTCGAGCAAGTCGTCAATGCCCATACCGGTTTTGGCCGACACGGAGACAAAAGGCGATTCGCCACCGAATTCTTCGGGCACAACTTCTTCGGAAATCAACTCGGCACGCACGCGCTCGATGTTCGAGTCGGGCTTGTCCATCTTGTTGATGGCGACCACGATCGGTACACCGGCTGCTTTGGCGTGCTTGATGGCTTCTTTGGTCTGGGGCATCACGCCGTCGTCACCCGCCACCACCAAGATGACGATGTCGGTGGCTTGTGCACCACGGGCACGCATGGCCGTAAAGGCCTCGTGACCAGGGGTGTCCAGGAAAGAGATCATGCCGCGAGGCGTTTCAACGTGATATGCACCAATGTGCTGTGTGATGCCACCCGCTTCACCCGAAGCCACTTTGGCACGGCGAATATAGTCAAGCAGCGAAGTTTTACCGTGGTCAACGTGGCCCATAACGGTAACCACAGGGGCACGCGGTAACGACTCGGCGTGTTGATCCAAAACTTCGTCGTCGGTGAAGGCTTCTGGATCGTCCAGCGCAGCGATCACCGCTTTGTGACCCATTTCTTCCACCACGATCATGGCGGTGTCTTGGTCCAAAGGCTGGTTCATGGTGGCCATTTGGCCAAGCTTCATCAAGTGCTTGATGACCTCGGAGGCCTTGATCGCCATCTTGTGGGCCAATTCGGCCACGGTGATGGTCTCGGGCACGTGGACTTCGAGCACACGCACTTCAACTGGCGCCTGTTGGCTGTGGCCATCGTCACGATCGCGTTCATTGCCGCGGCGACCACGGGGTCCGGTACGCCAATTGTTGCGTCCCACACCACCACTGGTGTCACCACGCGTGGGAATGGCTTTTTTCTTGGCCGGATCGCCCGCCCAGCTGGACGACAGTTTGGCCGACTTAACTTCCTTGTTGGCGCCGGGAGCGGAAGGGGCTGCAGCTTGTGCTGCAGCTGCACGTGTTCCCGGTGCGGGCGTGCCTGCAGGTTTGTGCAAAGTGCCTTTGACAGGCGCTTTGGCTTCAACTTTGGGCTCATCTTTCTTGGCGACCAACACCTTTTTGGGGGCATTCATCATGGTGCGGATGGCTTCGGCCTCGGCCAAGGCCTTACGGCGACGTGCATCCAGATCCTGAGCGCGGGCCGTTTCTTCGTCGGCTTTGGCCTTCGAGTCGGCTGCAGCCTTCAAGGTCGCCGCTTCGCGGACGGACTGCTCTGTCTTGGCTTTTGCGGCAGCGGCTTCAGCCAGCTCGGCTGCCTTGGCTGCAGCTTGGCTTTCGGCAGAAACAACGGGCACCGGCTTGGCCTGAGATGCTGCATTGATGCTGGCCGCTTCAGCGCGAGCAAGTTGCTCACGGTCTTCCCGACTCATCTGGGGCTTGGCAGGCGCCGCCTGGCCAGCGGCCAAGGCCGCAGCTTCGGCCAGAGCCTGAACATCAGCACGGGCCTTGGCCTCTTGGGCTGCCAGTTCAGTGCGCTCCTGCGCTTCCTGCGCTTCACGCAAGCGGCGTTTCTCGGCAAGCTCCTCCTCCTGGCGGCTGATCAACTCAGCCTGGTGACGGGCTTCCTCTTCACGACGCGCCAGATCCGCATGGTCGATCATGGGTTCTTCAGGCTGCGCGACAGGTTCATCGTCACGCTTGATCAGCGTGCGCTTCTTGCGCACTTCTACTTGGATCGTGCGCGCTCGACCCGAGGCGTCGGCCTGCTTGATCTCACTGGTGGACTTCTTCACCAATGTGATCTTCTTGCGATCACCGGCCACGGTACCGTGACTGGCTTGCAAATAACTCAGCAGTTTTTGCTTATCGGTATCGGTCAGCGTGTCGCTGTCCGAAGTTTTTGCAACACCTGCAGATCGCAATTGATCCAACAAGACATCGGCAGATTTTTTGAGTTCATTGGCGAACTCGGCAACAGTGGTACTGGACATAATTTTGTTCAAGCCTCCATCAGACTTCAGGCCTGGCCAGCGAACCAATGTTCGCGGGCTTTC
>JBIKSF010000069.1:0-10656 GCA_044348785.1 Limnohabitans sp. | reverse complement strand
GAAAGCTCGGCCGATGCGCATTTCATGCACCCCAATGGCCAAACATCCAATGGCGTGAGCGGCAAAAGATTTGACCAATTTGGTTCTTGGGACTTGGGTTCACGCCCTGAGTTGGAAGTGCTCAAGGAAATCAACCACCACGGCGTTTCGGTGGTCGAGATGGTCAAAACCCCACAAGGCTGGCGCATCAAGCAAGACTCGCCTTTGAACCGCCGCATCACTGCCCAAACACCGGCCCGCATCAGCGGCCCACGCGCTGAAATCGACAACATCCGCAGTTTCATGGTGACCCGTTGGGACACGGCCGGGGCCATGTCGCGGGGTACTTTGAACAATTGCGGCCACGGAAAAACCCCTTGGGGCACGTATTTGGGTTGTGAAGAAAACTGGGCGTTTTACTTCCAGGCCACGGGCACCGGCACCGGCCTGGCCCCCAAAGAAGTGGCGGCACGCCGTCGCTATGGCGTCGCTGCTGCAGCGCCCGCTGCCGGTGTGCAAAAAGCCATTAGCCAAGGCTGGCACACGGTTTCGGCCACGGACGACCGTTTTGCCCGCTGGAATTTGGCGGCCACAGGCGCCAATGCCGAGCGTGACTTCCGCAACGAAGCCAACACCTTTGGCTACAACGTCGAAATCGATCCACTGGCACCGAACTCCACGCCTGCCAAACGCGTGGCCATGGGCCGTTTTGCCCACGAGGCCGCCGTTTGCAGCCTGCCCAAGGCGGGCGAGCCCTTGGCGTTTTACATGGGCTGTGATTCGCGCAACGAATACATCTACAAGTTCGTGAGCACCGCGGTGTGGGATCCACGCGATGTGGGCGGCGGCATGCTGGCCGGCGACAAGTACCTGAGTGAGGGCAAACTGTATGCCGCCCGCTTTGACGCCACCGGCCAAGGCGAATGGCTGGAATTGACCATTGCCGATCCACGCATTGCTAACCACAGCGCTTACAAATTCGCGAACCAGGCCGATGTGTTCGTCAATGCCCGCTTGGCTGCCGATGCGGTGGGCGCGACCAAGATGGACCGCCCGGAGTGGGGCGCTGTCAACTACCGCAACGGCGAGGTGTATTTTGCGCTGACCAACAACAGCGCAGCCAACCGCACCCCTACCAAAGTGGACCCGGCCAACCCCCGCGCCCACATGGACATGGATGGCAAAAAAGGCACTGGCAACCCGCACGGGCACATCATCCGTTTCAAAGAGACGGACAACAAATCGACAGCCAAAGCTTTTGCTTGGGACATCTTCCTGTTCGGTGCAGAAGAAGACTCGGGTGATGCCAACTTGTCCGGCTTGAGCGCCAAAAATGCGTTCTCATCGCCTGACGGCCTGTGGTTCAGCAAGGCCACCGGCATTTGCTGGATTCAGACCGACGACGGCGCCATGACCGACGAAAGCAACTGCATGATGCTGGCCGCCATTCCTGGCCAAGTGGGCGACGGCGGCAAAGTCACCGTGAAAAACAAAATGGTGGTCGGTGGTGTTGAGCAAACCGGCACCCAAGAAACCTTTTTGGGTGCCGCTTTGGGTGATGCCAAATTGCGCCGCTTCTTGGTCGCCCCCAAGGGCGCGGAAGTCACTGGCATCACGGAAACCGCCGACGGCCGCACTTTGTTTGTCAACATCCAGCACCCTGGCGAGTTGTCCAAGCCCTTGGCTTCGGGCGAAGCCCCGCAAAGCATCTGGCCCGGTAACCAGGGTTACGGTGTCCAGGGCCGTCCACGCTCGGCCACGATCGTGATCACGCGCAAGGATGGTGGTGTGATCGGGTTGTAAAGTCCAGGGGCCAAGTGTTCAGAGCAGCCGGGCGATGGCCTCGACATCCTCGGCGAACATTTGGCCTTTTTCGGCCAGCAGCACTTTTTGCTGGCTGTCCATCACGAGCGTGATGGGCAAGCCCTTCGGTTTGGCAAACTGTTTGCGCCACTCGGGGCTGGCCCAAGCCGACGGAAAGGTGTAGCCGCGTTTTTGCAGATACGCCTGAGCGTCCTCGGACTTTTTGTCGATGGACAAGGCCAGCATGCGCAAACCCCGGCTTTTTTGCGACTGCCACAGCGCCTGCATGCTGGGGCTTTGCAAGGCGCAAAAGGGGCAGGTGCTGGACCACCAATAAAGTAACAAGGGCTGGCGTTCGTGCTGGAAGTCTTGTCCATTGAGCAAACGAATAGGTGGCACTTTCAGCACATCACCGACTCGGGGCATGGCGGGTGCCATGGCTTCAAGGGCTGCCTCGGAGGTGCTTTGGGCTTGTGCCTTGAACCAAGGCAACAGAGCACCCAGGCCCAAGCCCAGCGCCATTTGTCTGCGCGTTTTAAAAGCCAGTAGTGACAATTTGGGGGCGGACATCGGCGGTTCCCTGTGCTTGAAATGCGCCAATATAAGTCAAGGTCCCTGTTTTGAGTCCCTCTCGGGGCCTTCAGGCCGATGCCTACGGCCTGGCAAAGGCTCTAGCCCCCGTGGATTTGGACTGGATCAAGAAGGTCCGGAAAAAACCAGACTTTTTGACACAAGACTGTCACAATCCGCCGCTAAAGTGACCTCAGTCCTCGAGAAAACCAGCTTGCGGATCTTGAACTTACACCCTCAACCAGGAGTTGATATGTTGAAATTGAAATCTTTTGTGGCGGCCATTGGCCTGAGCGCCGTCGCAGTTGCCAGCTTTGCCGCAGACATCACCGGCGCTGGCGCGACCTTTCCTTTCCCTGTGTATGCCAAGTGGGCCGAAGGCTACAAAGCCGCCACTGGCACCGGCATGAACTACCAGTCCATCGGTTCTTCCGGTGGTATTCGCCAAATCCGCGCCAAAACCGTGACTTTTGGCGCCACAGACGCCCCAGTTCCGGGCGCTGACCTGGACAAAGACGGGATGGTTCAGTTCCCCGCCATCATCGGTGGCACCGTCCCTGTGATCAACCTGGATGGTTTCAAGCCCGGCGAATTGCGCGTAACGGGTCCGGTATTGGCCGAGATGTTCATGGGCAAGATCAGCAAGTGGAACGATCCCAAGTTTGCAGCTTTGAACCCAGGCAAAAACCTGCCCAACGAGATCATCACCGTGGTGCACCGCGCTGATGGTTCCGGCACCACCTTCAACTGGACTGACTACCTCAGCGCTGTGAGCAAAGATTGGGCGGGTTCGGTGGGCAAGGGTGCTGCAGTGAAGTGGCCAGCGCCGACCTCGGTCGGTGGCAAGGGCAACGAAGGTGTGGCGGCCAACGTGAACCGTGTCAAGGGTTCTTTGGGCTACGTGGAATACGCCTACGTCAAAAAGAACAACATGAATTTCATGCAAGTTCAAAACGCCAATGGCAAATATGTCAGTCCTGACGACTTGACCTTTGCTGCAGCAGCAGCCGGTGCCGACTGGTTCAGCGTTCCAGGTATGGGTGTGTCCATGGTCAATGCCAAAGGTGACAACAGCTGGCCCATCAGCACAGCCTCTTTCATCTTGATGTACAAGAACCCTGCCGACAAAGCCGCCTCGGCCGAAGCCCTCAAGTTTTTTGACTGGTCTTTCAAAAATGGCAAGAAAATGGCCGCCGATCTGGACTACGTGGCATTGCCTGACAGCTTGACCGATCAGATCCGTTCTAAAGTCTGGTCGCAAATCCAGAAGTAAGCCAGACTTCGGTCCCATATCCGTCGGTTGTCATCGAGCGACCGACGGATTTCTTGTTTAATCAGAATCTCCTTGTTTGATGGGTCAAGACATGCAATCCCCCCTCTCCAGTGTGGACAACAATAGCCGAATGTTGGCCGTGGTCAAGCGCCAGCGGCTGCAAGACGTGTTGTTTCACCGCTTGACGCAATTGTTCTCCCTGTTGGTGCTGGTGGCCTTGGCCGGGATCATCGTGTCTTTGTTCATCAACGCTTGGCCCACATTTGCCAAGTTCGGTGCGCGGTTCGTTTGGTATGTCGAGTGGGACATCATCAACGAAGAGTTTGGTGCGGCCATTGCCATCGTGGGCACCATGGCCAGCGCGGGCATTGCCATGTTGGTGGCGGTGCCTTTGGCTTTTGGCATTGCGGTCTTCCTGACCGAGACCTGCCCCGTCTGGTTGCGTCGCCCTTTGGGCACGGCCATTGAATTGTTGGCGGCGGTGCCCTCCATCATTTACGGT
The DNA here is from genome assembly GCA_044348785.1 of Limnohabitans sp. Classification (GTDB taxonomy): domain Bacteria; phylum Pseudomonadota; class Gammaproteobacteria; order Burkholderiales; family Burkholderiaceae_C; genus Limnohabitans_A. The sequence continues at coordinate 6,529 of JBIKSF010000069.1, read as the reverse complement.
ATGTTTGGCCTGTTTGTGTTTGCGCCCTTGTTTGCCGATTACATCCAGGTGCCGCTGCGCGAGGTTTTGAGCGGCATGCCCCTCATTGGTTTCTTGTTTGGTGGTGCTCCCAACGGCATGGGCATCTTGGCGGCCGGTATTGTTTTGGCCTTCATGGTCTTGCCTTTTGTGGCCGCGGTGATGCGTGACGTGTTCGAAATCACGCCGCCCATCTTGCGCGAATCGGCTTATGGCTTGGGCTGCACCACTTGGGAGGTGGTGCGCAAGATCGTTCTGCCTTACACCCAAAAAGGGGTGATTGGCGGCATCATGCTGGGCTTGGGGCGCGCCTTGGGCGAGACCATGGCGGTGACCTTTGTGATTGGCAATGCGAACCGGATGCCCACTTCGCTGTTCTCGCCGGGCACGTCCATCGCTTCTACCTTGGCCAACGAATTCGGCGAAGCCGCCGACTTCCACATGTCGTCCTTGTTTGCGCTGGGATTTTTGTTGTTTGTGATCACGTTTGTGGTGTTGGCCTTGGCCAAACTCATGATCAATCGTGCTGAAAAAGCCAAGGGGTTCTGACATGTCGATGAACATGAATCACGGGTTGTACCGTCGGCGTCGCCTGGCCAATGCTTGGGGCATGGTCACCTCTATGGTCGCCATGGGTTTGGGCTTGGCCGTTTTGATGTGGATTTTGGTGGTCTTGTTTTCCAACGGCTTTGCCGCACTGGACTGGAACATCTTGACCAAGGACACGCCTGCGCCAGGCACCGATGGCGGGGGATTGCGCAATGCCATCGTGGGCAGTTTGATGATGGTCGGCTTGTCGGTGTTGGTGGCGACGCCTGTGGGCATCTTGGCGGGCATTTACCTCACCGAATACGGCGATCAAAGCAAAACGGCTGAGCTCACCCGTTTTGTGACCGACATCATGTTGTCGGCGCCCTCGATCGTGATCGGTTTGTTTGTGTATGCCATCGCCGTGGCCACCTTGGGCGGGTTTTCTGGCTACGCCGGCAGCCTGGCGCTGGCGCTGATTGCCGTTCCTGTGGTCATGCGAACCACTGAAAACATGCTCCGCCTGGTGCCTGGCAGTTTGCGTGAGGCGGCTTTTGCCTTGGGCGCGCCGCGCTGGAAAGTGTCCTTGTCGGTGACGCTGCGCGCGGCCAAAAGCGGTGTGATCACCGGTGTTTTGTTGGCCATTGCCCGCATCAGCGGTGAGACAGCGCCCTTGTTGTTCACTGCATTGAGCAACCAGTTCTACAACGATGACATGAGCAAGCCCATGGCCAATTTGCCGGTGGTGATTTTCCAGTTCGCCATGAGCCCTTATGACAACTGGATTCGCCTGGCTTGGGGTGGGGCACTCTTGATCACCTTGACGGTTCTGATTTTGAACATCTTGGCCCGCGTTTTTTTCAGGGACAAAAAATCAGCCTGAGGCTGACGGTTCCGAAAACCACTGCTTTTTCTATTTGTATTTACAGGAATTCTCATGCCTGACAAGACACCGACCCAAAACGCCCTTGAAGTGCGCAATCTGGACTTTTATTACGGCAAATTCAAAGGCCTGAAAAACGTCAATCTGGACATCGCAGAGCACCGTGTGACGGCTTTCATTGGCCCCTCGGGCTGCGGCAAGTCCACCTTGTTGCGCACGCTCAACCGCATGTACAGCCTCTACCCCGGTCAGCGTGCCGAAGGCGAGATCAAGTTCTACGGTCAGAACATCCTGGACAAAGGCCAAGACTTGAATTTGCTGCGTGCCCAAATCGGCATGGTGTTCCAAAAGCCCACGCCGTTCCCGATGTCGATTTACGACAACATCGCTTTTGGTGTGCGCCTTTATGAAAACCTCAGCCGCTCCGACATGGACGACCGTGTTGAGTCGGCCCTGACCAAGGCGGCCATCTGGAACGAAGTGAAAGACAAGCTGGGCCAAAGTGGTCTGTCGCTCTCAGGCGGTCAGCAGCAGCGTCTGTGCATTGCCCGCACGGTGGCCGTGAAGCCCAAGGTCATCTTGCTGGACGAGCCCACATCTGCACTGGACCCGATCTCGACCGCCAAAGTCGAAGAGTTGGTGAGCGAATTGAAAAAGGACTACACCGTCGCCATCGTCACACACAACATGCAGCAAGCAGCGCGTGTGTCCGATTTCACGGCCTATATGTATTTGGGCGAACTGGTGGAGTTTGGCCAGACCGAACAGATCTTCATGAAGCCCGCTAAGCAGGAAACAGAAGACTACATCACCGGCCGTTTTGGCTGAACAGGAGAAATAAATGGACAAGCACATTTCAAGTCAATTCGATGCCGAACTCACCGGCGTTTCTTCCCGTGTTCTGGAATTGGGTGGCCTGGTCGAATCGCAAACCCGCCATGCGGTGTATGCCTTGGCGCAGTTCAGCTCTGAGGTGGCCGACCAAGTGGTGGCCACTGAAAAGCAGGTCAACGCACTCGAAGTTGAGATTGATGCCGAATTGGCATCGATCATCGCGCGCCGTCAGCCCACGGCCCGTGATTTGCGTTTGCTGATGGCGATTTCCAAAATCACCGGTAACCTGGAGCGTGCCGGCGATGAAGCCGAGCGCATCGCCCGCATGGTCAAGCTGATCCTGGTCCAGGGCAGTCCACACAATTTGCCAGCCTCCGAGTTGCGTGTGGCGGCTGATTTGGCCACCGGCTTGCTCCGCAAAGCGCTCGATGCCTTTGCCCGCCTGGATGTGAATACGGCGCTGGTCATCCTGAAAGAAGACGATTTGATCGACGCCGAGTTCAACGGCTTTGTGCGCAAGCTGGTCACTTACATGATGGAAGACCCCCGCACGATCTCGGCCAGCCTGGACTTGTTGTTTGTGGCCAAGGCCATCGAGCGCATCGGCGACCATGCCAAGAACATCGCCGAGTTTGTGATCTACGTGGTCAAAGGGTCCGACGTGCGACACACCGCATTGACTGAGATTGAAAAAGCGGTGAAATGAGAACCATCCCTCGGATCTTGATTGTCGAGGACGAACCGGCCATTGCCGAGCTGATTGCGGTGAACCTGCGGCACAACGGCTTTCAGCCGGTGTGGGCCATCGATGCTGAAACTGCCCAGCGCGAACTTGACGAAATCCTGCCCGACGCAATCTTGCTGGACTGGATGCTGCCGGGCGAGAGTGGCTTGACGCTGGCCCGCAAGTGGCGTGCATCGGCACGCACCAAGCCCGTGCCCATCCTGATGCTTACGGCGCGGGGCGACGAGGCCGATCGGGTGGCTGGGCTGGATGCTGGCGCTGACGATTACATCGTCAAACCGTTCTCACCGCGTGAGCTGCTGGCCCGCATCCGTGCCGTTTTGCGCCGCCGCGTGCCCGAGGCTTCTGGTGGCGTGGTCAAGATGGGTGACTTGCAACTCGATGCCGACACGCACCGTGTCAGTTTGTCCGATAAGCCGCTCAAAGTCGGCCCTACCGAGTTCAAACTCTTGCACTACCTGATGCGCCACCCTGAGCGTGTGCACAGTCGGGGATCTTTGCTCGACAAGGTCTGGGGCGACCACGTCTACATCGAAGAACGCACGGTGGATGTGCATGTCAAACGCCTGCGCGAGTCGCTGGGCGAAGCTGGCAGCATGATCGAGACCGTGCGCGGCGCGGGCTACCGTTTCACCCCCACTCCCTCCGTTTGAATTCAGGTGACGCATGTTTTTTTGGCTTCTCGAAATGCTCTTTCTGGTGGGCTTGGCGGGAGTACCCGGCTGGTTTCTGGGCGGCGCCGTTGGGGCTTTACTGGGCGCGCTGATTGCGGTGTTCATCTACGGTGCCACGCTGTTGTGGCGGTTGGACCGCCTTGAGCGCTGGCTGAGTGCACCAGCTTTACGACAAGACCCGCCTTGGCGTGGTGTTTGGCGTGAGATTTCGGTGCGTGTGCAGCGCATGCTGCGGCAGCAGGAAAAGCTGGCTGCTGTGCACCAAAAACAGCTGCAGGATTTTTTGCAGGCCATTCAAGCCTCGCCGAATGGCGTGATCATGCTGGACGAGCAAGCCCGGATCGACTGGTGCAACGACACCGCTGCGGCGCATCTGGGACTGGATGTGCAAAGAGACCGCCTGCAGCACATCGTGCACTTGGTGCGCGATCCGGTGTTTGCGCGGTATTTTGCTCAGAGTGACCACGCTTCGGAGGTGGTCATTGAGGGGCGCGCCAGTTCTGCCCTGAACCGCCAAAAACTGTCGGTGCAATTGCATGCCTATGGGGAAGGGCGCTCGCTGCTTTTGAGTCGTGACATCACAGCCCTTTCGCAGGCCGATGCCATGCGCCGCGATTTTGTGGCCAACGTGTCGCATGAGATCCGCACGCCCTTGACGGTGCTCAGCGGCTTTGTGGAAACCCTGCAGTCCATTCCCATGGATGCGCAGGCCACCCAGCATTACCTGCAACTCATGTCGGCTCAATCAGACCGCATGCAGTCTTTGGTGGCCGATTTGTTGATGCTGTCGCAACTCGAAGGCAGCCAGTTGCCGAGCACGCAAGAAAAAGTTTCATTGGCTGCTTTGATGCTGCAAGTGACCACTGAAGCGCAAGCTTTTTCTGATTGGATGGCCCACAAAGGCGAGGGCCATGTGCACCAACTGGAATTTTCTCCTGTGCCCGACGTGTATTTGCTGGGTGCGCGTTCGGAGTTGTTGAGTGCGGTCTCCAATTTGGTGAGCAACGCGATCCGCTACACCCCATTGGGGGGGCGCATCCAGATCCACTGGACCAGCACGCCCGAGGGTTTGATGTTCACCGTCAAGGACTCTGGCCCGGGCATTGCGGCCGAGCATTTGCCTCGTTTGTCTGAGCGCTTTTATCGGGTGGACCGCAGCCGGTCCAGAGAAACCGGTGGCACCGGCTTGGGCCTGGCCATCACCAAGCACGTCATGCAACGCCATGGTGGCGAGCTGCGCATCGAAAGCGTGTTGGGTCAGGGCTCCTCCTTCAAGTTGTTGCTGCCGTTCAGCCGAGTTCTGCAGGGCGGAACTTGATGCAACAGCAAGTCAATGCATGAACGCCGCTCTACCCTCTTGCCTTCAGTGGCGTTTGACGCGGCGCTACAACGTACAGGTGACGCTGGGGCGCAGCAAGGACTTAGGCGGCTTGCTCGTGTCTTTGCGCTGGCCTTCCGCTTAGCTGCAAAGCCAGTCCGAGTGCGTGTGGCGAATCAGCGATGGCCCCTGGGGTGTCGCTGCCATGCGCTCATGAACCCATGCAAAACCGAAATCCCAATACCACTGAGCAAACCCGATGCGAGAGCCATGATCAGGGGCCAAAGCGGCAGCGGCTCAAATTGAAGAGGGCCTGCGAGCCAAGGCCAATGGATGGCCAAAGCCAGAAAAAAACCGGCCAGTGCGATCACGGCGTAGGCGACGGCATTGGGTGTGCGCAGGCTGCGCCAAAACTGCCAAGGGCCTGCACGGTTGGACAGGATCAAAGCGGCATTGCCGGTGATCAGTGTGATGAACAGCATGGCTCGGGTTTGTGCTTCGCTCAAAGCTGCCGCGAAAGGCACCGCTTCATGCGGCGTTGTCCACGGCATGGCAGAAGACGCCGCGCTTGCGCTTGGCCAGAGCTTTGCCAGGTAAAAGGTCAATCCCACGCAGGCCAACACGCAAAGTCCTTGCCCCAGGGCGAGGCCGATGGCCTGAGCGCCAAAAAGGGCAGCACGGGTATCGCGGGGTGGCTGCTGCATCACCTTCTCTGGTGCGGGCTCGTTCTCGAACGCGAGGGAGCAGGCCGGGTCAATCACCAATTCCAGCAAGGCCACATGCAGGGGCAGCATCAGCGGTGGCCAGCCCATGAGCATGGGCACCAGGGCCATGCCCGCGATGGGGATGTGGATGGCAAAGATGTATTGCATGGACTTTTGCAGATTGCCAAAAATGCGACGGCCCAAACGGATCCCCCGAACGATGGAGGCGAAGTTGTCGTCCACCAGCACCAGGTCGGCAGCTTCCCGTGCAACGTCGGTGCCGCGGGCGCCCATGGCGATGCCCACGTGTGCAGCTTTCAGGGCCGGGGCGTCGTTCACGCCATCGCCTGTCATGGCCACCACCTGGCCCTGGGCTTGCAGCGCCTGCACGATGCGCAGCTTCTGGTGCGGCGAGATGCGGGCACAGACCGTGACCTGTCGCAGCCGCTCGCCCAAAGCCCCATCATCCAAGGCCTCCATGGCCTCACCTGTCAAGGTTTGCCCATCCGGCAGTCCAGCTTGTCTGGCGATCTCTTGGGCGGTGGCTGGAAAGTCGCCCGTGATCACGATGACCTGAATGCCTGCCGATTGGCAGTCGGCCACAGCCTGGGGGATTTCGGGGCGCAAGGGGTCGGTCAGCCCAATCAGGCCCAGCCACACAAAGTCAAAATCGTGGGGGGTGTCGGGGTAGCTTTGGCCATCGAATCGGCTGTGTGCCACCGCCAGCACGCGCAAACCTTGTGCGGCCATGTCCGCCACACAAGCCAGCCAGTGCTGCCGAGCGTCTGGATTCAGGTGACACAGGTCCATGATGGCTTCGGGTGC
>JBIKSF010000068.1:0-10670 GCA_044348785.1 Limnohabitans sp. | reverse complement strand
AACGGCCAACCTGCCTTGCTGACGCACGACGACGTGATCACCCTGTTCCACGAGTTTGGCCACGGCCTGCACCACATGCTCACCCAAGTGAGCGAGCGCGATGTCTCGGGCATCAGCGGCGTGGAATGGGACGCGGTCGAACTTCCCAGCCAATTCATGGAAAACTTCTGCTGGGAATGGTCGGTGCTGCGCCACATGACCGCCCATGTGGAAACGGGCGAACCCCTGCCCCGCGCCCTGTTCGACAAGATGCTGGCCGCCAAGAACTTCCAAAGCGGCTTGCAAACCCTGCGTCAGATCGAGTTTTCGCTGTTCGACATGCTGGTGCACTCAGAGCACGACCCGGCGCAAGACTTCATGCCGCTTCTCAGCCAAGTGCGTGACGAAGTAGCCGTGATGCGCCCGCCTGCCTTCAACCGCATGGCCCACACCTTCAGCCACATCTTTGCAGGCGGTTACGCCGCTGGTTATTACAGCTACAAATGGGCCGAAGTGCTGAGCGCCGATGCCTACGCCGCCTTTGAAGAAACCGCTGCAGCCGATGGCACGCCCAGCGTGGAAACCGGTCGCCTCTATCGCCAAGCCATTCTGGAAGCCGGTGGCAGTCGCCCGGCGCTCGAATCGTTCAAGGCCTTCCGGGGTCGCGAGCCGAGCCTGGATGCCTTGCTTCGCCATCAGGGCATGGTCGCGGCCTGAGCCAACAAGCCATCACCAAGCCCTGATTTGTCAGGGACTCCAATCGGTCATTCGACGCTGTCAAGGTCAAAAAAATCATGAGTGAAAACGCACGCAACGTCTTGGGGGAGGCTCTGGTCCCCTGCTCTTATGACCCTTTGACCGGGTACTACCGGGACGGCTGCTGCAACACAGACGACCATGACCAGGGCAGTCATGTCGTTTGCGCGAAAGTCACACAAGAGTTTCTGGACTTTTCGCTGACACGCGGCAACGACCTTGTGACGCCGCGCCCCGATTACCGCTTTGCCGGATTGAAAGCGGGCGACCGTTGGTGCCTGTGCGCCATGCGCTGGAAAGAAGCGCTGGACGCGGGCGTTGCGCCGCCTGTGGTTCTGGAATGCACGCACGAGCGCGCGCTTCGGTTTGTGACACTGGCGCAGTTGCAGTCCTGCGCGCTCAAACCAGTGGGCAAACCATAAATCCGAACAGACGAAAAAAAAGCACCGAGCGATACTGCTAAGTGCTTGTTTTTCCTACCGAATTTGGTAGGCGCGACTAGATTCGAACTAGCGACCCCCACCATGTCAAGGTGGTGCTCTAACCAACTGAGCTACGCGCCTGCTAAGCCTCGAATTATAGCGTCAAAAATGGCCTTTTCAGGGAACGTTTCAATAAGACGTGTTTACCGCCTTCGTGCTGCCCGCACCCCTTTGACGCTGCGCACCGTGCCCAGCACCTTGCTCAGGCGGTCGGCGTCGCCAATCTCCACCGTGAAGGTCATCCAAGCCGTGCCTTTGACGGACTGGGTCTGAACGCCAATCACATTCATCTTTTCTTTGGCAAACACTTCGGAGATGTCGCGCAACAGGCCTTGGCGGTCAAAGGCCTCCACCGCCACGTCCACCGGGTAAACCGAAGCATCGGCACCTTTGTTTTCGCCCCAGCGCACCTCGATCACGCGCTCGCCGTGGCGTGCGACCAGTTCGCGGAAGTTGCTGCAGTCCTGGCGGTGGATGCTCACGCCTTTTCCACGTGTGACAAAGCCACTGATCGCATCGGGCGGCGCGGGTTTGCAGCAGCGCGCCAATTGCGTGAGCAAGGAATCCACCCCCACCACCAACACGCCCGAGGGTGATTTGCGGGCCACCGCACCTTTGAACTTCTTGTGCAGGTATTCGTCGGCTTCTGGCGCTGGTTCAGGCGGGTTGAGCAACACCTCGATGTTGCGCAGAGAATACTCGTCCTTGCCCACCACCTCGAACAGACCATCGGCCGACTTGAAGCCCAGCTGGATGGCGAGGTCTTCCAGGCGGATGGCGGTGCGGCCCAAGCGCTGCAGGGATTTTTCCACCGCCTCGCGCCCACGGGCCACAGTTTCAGAAATGACTTGCGCGTTGAACCAAGCGCGCACTTTGGCCCGCGCTCGGGGGCTGGCCAAAAAGCCCAACTCGGGGTTGAGCCAGTCGCGCGACGGCCCACCTTCTTTGATGGCGGTGATTTCCACCGTCTGACCATTGGCCAACTGGGTGTTCAGCGGCACCATGGCGCCATCTAACTTGGCCCCACGGCAGCGGTGGCCCAGGTTGGTGTGCACCGTGTAGGCAAAGTCGATGGGCGTGGCACCTTGCGGCAGCTCGACCACGGCAGCGTCGGGCGTCAGCACATAAATGCGGTCGTCAAACAAGCCGCTGCCCGGCGCACTGGCTTGCGCAGCCCCGGACAAGTCGCGCTCCCAGGCCAGCAGCTGGCGCAAGACGGCGATTTTGGTGTCGTACTCGCTGGTGGCCGAGACCCCGGCATAGCCTTTGGTACCGGCTTCTTTGTAAGCCCAATGGGCGGCGACGCCGTGCTCGGCATGGTCGTGCATGGCCTGGGTGCGGATTTGGACCTCGATCGGGCCGCCGTCGGCATCGCGCACCACGGTGTGCAGCGACTGGTAGCCGTTGGCTTTGGGTTTGGCAATGTAGTCGTCAAACTCCTCAGGGATGGGCACAAAGTGCTCGTGTACCCAGCTCAGTGCTTGGTAGGAATCGGCCACGCTGGGCACCACCACGCGCAGCGCCCGGATGTCGAACACGCGCTCAAAGGGCAGCGATTTTCCGCGCATTTTTCGCACGATGCTGTAGATGTGTTTGGGCCGCCCTTCGACCAAAGCCGCAATGCCCTGACCAGCCAACGCTTGCTGTAGTCGCTCCCGCAGCGCCACCATATTGCGCTCGCGCTCGGTGCGTTTTTCATCCAGCAGAAGGGCAATGTCTTTGTAAGTTGTGGGCTCCAGAAAACGAAAGGACAGGTCTTCCATCTCCCATTTGATCTGCCAAATACCTAAACGGTTGGCCAAGGGCGCGAACACTTGCAGCGACTCGCTGGCCAAAGCGGGCGGTACCGGCAGCTTGGTGGCTGCGTAATGGCGCAGGGTTTGCAAACGGGAAGCCAAGCGCAGCATGACCACCCGCAAATCGCGGCTGAAAGCCAGCAGCATCTTGCGCACGTTTTCGGTCTGGATGCGGGGGCTCAGCGGCGTGTTGTCAGGGCCATGCGTGCCGGACTCAGCCGCCCGCGACAGACGCTGCACATGCACCAGCTGGTTGGTCTGCATGGCCAATTGGGCCAACTGCGGGCCAAAGGCCTTCGCGATCACCTCTTCGGGCTTGTTCAGGTGCGGGCAGGCATAAACCAGGTAACTGGCCGCCTGCATGGCCAAAGAGCCGCCAATACCCGCCAAAATGGCTGCCACCGCATCGGCATGCGCCAGGATGTTTTCTCCGGTGTCCAGGGTTTCACCGGCAATCAGGGGCTCGGCAAAAGCTCGGGCTTTGGCCAAGGTTTCGGCTTGTTCCGAAACTTCCGATGTGGCCCGGACCACAGGAGGCAAATGTGGCGCGTGCAAACGGCCCGGTGTGGACATCGGGCTTGCAGAGTGGCTGGAGGTGGGGCTGACCATGAAACCTAGTCAGCCAATAAAAATGAAGTCAAAACAGCGATTTGATCGTCCCCCGTCAAGGTGGGCGCATGACCAAAACCGGGCCAAGTGTCCAGCTGCGCACGAGGGCCGCGCTGCGTCATCTGCAAAGCGGTTTCGGGTGTCAGCAAGTCCGAGTCCTGCCCCCGAATCAAAAGGGTTTGCGACAGAATCTGGTCGTACAAGGACCACAAAGTCGCCTCGCCAGCAGCGGCCGCTTCGGGCGTCAGGGCCCGCACAGGCACACCGATCGCCGGGTCGTAATGCAGCGTCAAGCGGCCGTCGGTGCTTGGGCGCGTCATGTGCGACGACATGTCACGCCAGACCTCGGGCAAGACCGGACCAAAGCCTTGGGACAAGGTCCACAAAGCTGCAGCAGCCTCGTCGAGGTCGCGGTACTCACCGTATTGCCCCACATAAGCTTGCATGCGCTGCACCGACGACCAAGTGATAGCAGGGCCCACGTCGTTGAGCACCAGGCGGCGAATGGCGCAAGGCAAAGGCAGGCCGGGTTGCCCTGCCAGCACCATGCCGATCAAGCCGCCCATGCTGGTGCCCACCCAATCGAGCGTTTGCAGGGGCTTGTTTGCGCCCAACTGCCGCTGAATCTGGGCCAGCATGGCCAGCATGTCGCCCGCATACTGCGGAATTTGGTACAGCGCCGGCTCACTCAGCCATTCGCTGCGCCCTCGCCCCACCACATCGGGGCAGATCACTTGCACCGGCTCGGGGCTTTGTGCCACAAGGGCTTGGGCCAAACGGTCAAAATCGCGCCCCTGGCGGGTCAAACCATGCGCGCACACCACCACACGGCGGGCATTCGCGTCGCCCCAGCGCCAGTAAGCCATGCGGTGCTGGCCTTCGGGGTGCGGGCAAGTCACCCATTCAAGCTCTGGAGATGGTGGGGGGACGTCGGGTGTGAGGGTCATGACAATCGGAAACAATCTGAAGGGGCTGCCCGCCAAACCGGGCTTGGGCAGCGCCATAATGGACTTTTGAACATCCTAATTCATCTTTCGGAGTGGAAAACATGTTGCAAGGTAAAACAGCACTGGTCACAGGTTCAACCAGTGGTATCGGTTTGGGCATTGCCAAGGCTTTGGCCAAGCAAGGCGCCAACATCGTGCTGAACGGTTTTGGCGATGTCGAAGGCCCCAAGGCCGAGATCGCAGCCCTGGGCGTCAAAGTGGCCTACCACGGTGCCGACATGAGCAAAGCCTCTGAGATTGAAGCCATGATGAAGTTCGCCGCCGACACCTTCGGCCGTGTGGACGTTTTGGTGAACAACGCCGGCATTCAGCATGTGGCCAAGATCGAAGACTTCCCTGTCGAGCGTTGGGACGCCATCATCGCCATCAACCTGACCAGCGCCTTCCACGCCACACGCCTGGCCCTTCCCGCCATGAAAGCCGCCAACTGGGGCCGCATCATCAACGTCGCCTCCATCCACGGACTGGTTGGCTCGGCCGAAAAGTCGGCTTATGTGGCGGCCAAGCACGGCGTTGTGGGCCTGACCAAAGTCACAGCCCTAGAAAACGCCACCACAGGCGTGACGTGCAACGCCATTTGCCCAGGCTGGGTGCTGACACCTTTGGTGCAAAAACAGGTGGACGCCAAAGCGGTGGCCATGGGTTTGTCCAACGAAGAGGCCAAAAAAGTTCTGTTGCAGGAAAAAGAACCCTCCATGCAGTTCACCACCCCCGAAGAGCTGGGCGAATTGGCCGTTTTCTTCTGCTCAGCAGCAGGCAACAACGTGCGCGGCGTGGCCTGGAACATGGACGGCGGCTGGACCGCCCAGTAAAACCATGAGTACATCTGCACGCTTGGACAAGATCGTCATTGTTGATGACGACACCCGTATCCGCGACCTTTTGCGCCGTTTTTTGTCGCAAGAAGGTTTTGACGTCCTGTTGGCCGAAGATGGCCGCGCCCTTGACCGCATCTTGCAGCGGGAAACGATTGACCTGATCGTGCTCGACCTCATGCTGCCCGGCGAAGATGGCTTGAGCATTTGCAAACGGCTGCGGGGCTCGGGCGTCAAAACGCCCGTCATCATGCTCACCGCCAAGGTCGAAGACGTGGACCGCATCACAGGCCTTGAGATTGGGGCTGACGACTATCTGGGTAAACCCTTCAATCCACGCGAGTTATTGGCCCGCATTCACGCCGTCTTGCGTCGCAGGCCGCAAGGCGAGGTGCCCGGTGCGCCCTCCTCCGGCGACAACGAAGTCATTGTGTTTGGTGCTTTTTCGCTCGACTTGGGCACCCGCTCCCTGTCCAAAGGTGGCCAAGACATGCCTTTGACGAGCGGCGAATTCGCCATGCTCAAGGCCTTGGCGCGACACCCGAAGCAGCCCTTGACACGCGACAAACTGGCGCAATTGGCCCGTGGTCGTGAATTCGAGCCCTTCGACCGAAGCCTGGATGTCCAGATTTCCAGGCTACGCAAAATGATCGAGGTCGACCCCGCATCGCCCAAAATCATTCAGACCGTCTGGGGCGTGGGTTATGTGTTTGTGCCTGATGGGCAGCCGTGAACCCAGCCCAAAGCGCAATGCCCGAGGGTACCGTCCCTGAAAAGTTGCCTCGCAGGCTCAAGCTGAGTCTGTTTTGGCGCACCTTCTTCTTGTTGGCCTTGCTGATTTTGTTCAGCAGCCTGGCTTGGCTGCAAATGTTTCGTACCCAAGAGTACGAGCCGCGAATTCTGCGCAATGCCCATCAGATTGCGACCGTCGTTAATTTGACCAAAACCGCCTTGATGCACACCGATGCCATTGCGCGCGTCTCTTTGCTCAAAATGTTGTCCGACGAGGAAGATGTCAGCATTGAGTTGCGGGAGCCCTCAGACCGCATTCGCCCTTTTGGCGATTCGGACATGGAAAGCCGGTTGGTGCAAGAAATGCTCAAGCGGCTGGGCCCCGACACGGTGATTGCTTCGCGTGTGAACGATACAAGCGGACTGTGGGTGGGCTTCAAGATCGAAAGTGACAGCTACTGGTTGCAAATGGACCCCGAACGGCTTCGTCCATTGGGCGGCTCTGCCTGGCTGACCTGGCTGGCCGTCACCCTGGCGCTGTCTTTGTCGGGCGCGGCCATGATGGCTGGTTTGATCAATCGTCCACTGAAACGCCTGTCTTTTGCGGCCAGCCAAGTGCGCGAAGGTCACTTCACCACATCCACATTGGACGAAGACGCCGCCACCAGCGAAATCCGCGAGGTCAACATCGGCTTCAACCGCATGGCCGAGCGCCTGGCCAAAATTGAGCAAGAACGGGCCTTGATGCTGGCGGGCATCTCGCACGACCTGCGAACGCCTCTGGCCCGATTGCGCCTAGAGACCGAACTGAGCGTGGCCGACCTCGAAACCCGCGATTTGATGGCCGCAGACATCGCACAACTCGACGCCATCATCGACAAATTCCTCGACTATGCCCGCCCTGAGCCCACCGAGCTGGGACCGGTTTTGCTGTCAGGCGTCATCAGCCGCAGCATCGCCCCTTGGCGCAACAACCCGCGCTTCGAGATCAGTGTGGACGTGGCCGAGGACCTGCAAGTTAAGGCCGAACAAGTGGAGCTGTCCCGGGTGCTGTCCAACCTGCTGGAAAACGCCCGCCGCTATGGTCAAAGCCCCAGCGACGGCATCACACGTGTCGAGATCGTGGCCCGAGTGCACGAGGGCTGGGTCTTGCTGCGTGTGCGGGACCAAGGACCCGGGGTTTCCGACGAGGCCCTGAAAAACCTGACACAACCTTTTTTCAGGGGTGATGCGGCCAGAACCTCCGCGACAGGCTCTGGTTTGGGTTTGGCTATTGTGGAACGCTCGGTTCAGCGAATGGGCGGCACGTTTTCAGTGTTCAACAGCAACGCGGGCGGCTTGATGGCGCTGATGAAGTTCCGCCAAGCCGAAGCTGGCTAAACAAACTCCAGCTTCAGCTGGCTTTGTTTATCAGCACCACCGCACGCGCTTCCATGCTTTGGCCCATTCCCACGGGGCCAAGCTTTTCTGCCGTCTTGGCTTTCACATTGACCTGATCGGGCTGAACGCTCAGCGCTTTGGCCACCGAAGCGTTGATGGCCGCCATGTGCGGGGCGAGTTTCGGGGCTTGCGCCACGATGGTGCTGTCGACATTCACCAGTTCCCAGCCCTTTTCGCGCACGCGCCGCATGGCTTCGGCCAGCAAAACCGACGAATCGGCCCCTTTGAACTGCGCATCCGTGTCCGGAAAATGCCGCCCGATGTCGCCCAAACCCGCCGCGCCCAGCACCGCGTCGGTGATGGCGTGCAGCAGCACATCGGCGTCCGAATGCCCCAGCAAACCCGCCGAGTGCGGTATCTCCACCCCGCCCAAAATCAGCTTGCGCCCTGGCACCAAAGCGTGCACGTCCCAGCCTTCACCGATGCGGATATTCATGGCTTTGCCTTTAAAACAACTTCGGCAAACGCAAAGTCTGCCGGGTAAGTGACTTTCAAATTCATGGCCGAACCTGGCACCAGTCGGGGCGACAGACCTTGTCGCTCCATGGCGCTGGCCTCGTCGGTGATGCCTGAAAAATCGGTTTGGGCTGCTTGATCCAGCGCATGGTGCAAAGCGCCGAGGCGAAACATCTGCGGGGTTTGAGCCAACCATTTGCCCTCGCGGGGCACCGTGGCTTCAACACGCGGCAGACCTTCGGACTTTTGGGTCTTGAGCGTGTCAGGCAGCGGCAAAGCCAACAAACCACCCACCGGGTCGTCGCGACAAGCGTCGATGAGCGCGCTCACCGCCTCAGGTGTCACCAGACAACGCGCTGCGTCGTGCACCAGCACCCAATCCTCCGCCGGAACGCCTGCAGCCAACATGGCCCCCAAGCCGTTGAACACGCTCTCGGCACGGGTCGCCCCGCCGCAGTTCAGCCGGGTAAAACGGTCTGGCCAACGCGCGCCTTCGGGCCAGGCGAAGTCATCGCCGGGCGACACAACCACCCAACCCCGAGCCATCAGCGGCACCTGGGCCAACGCCTGCAAGGTGTGCATGACCATCGGCTGCCCCGCCACAAGTTGGTATTGCTTGGGGACAGGCGTGCCCGCGCGGCTGCCTGTGCCTGCACTAGGAATCAGGGCGTGGAAACGGGGGGTGTTGGGGGTGATCGGCATGGATTTGGATTGTAGGTCGGTGGCTTTAGCCCCGATATGGGTTGATGGCGCACAAACAATTGTCGGGGCTGAAGCCACCGACCTACTGAACACTGTGGTTGTCACAGCATGGCGGCCTGATTCGTAACGCATAGCCTCTAAAATCAGGCCAATTCGATCACTTTCACACCCCCCTCCTTCCCGGCGGGGGGTGTTTTGCTTTTTTTCATCGACCACGCCATGCAACTGCCCAGCCTCATCTCCGGCAAACGTTTCACCCTGCCCCGCCCTGCCGGATCTGCCGATGCCGTGTTGCTGGCTCAGCTGGCCGAGCGCGAGAAAAAAGCAGGCAAGCTCACCGCCATCGTGACCAGCGACGCGGCCGATGCCCAGCGCTTGATGGACGAGCTGGTGTTTTTTGCGCCGGGTCTGCGCTGCGTGATGTTCCCCGACTGGGAAACCCTGCCCTACGACACGTTTTCGCCGCACCAAGACCTGATCAGCGAACGGCTGGCCACGCTATGGCGCATCAAGCAACGCAACCACGAAGAAAGCGCCGACGTGGTGCTGGTGCCTGCCACAACGGCGCTCTACCGCCTCGCTCCGCCGTCTTTTCTGGCGGGCTACACCTTTGAATTCAAGGTCAAGCAAAAGCTGGATGAAGCGCAATTGAAAGCCCAGCTCACGCTGGCGGGTTACTCGCATGTGAGCCAGGTGGTCAGCCCCGGCGAATACGCGGTGCGTGGCGGCCTGATTGACTTGTTCCCCATGGGCTCTTTGGTGCCTTACCGGGTGGACCTGTTTGACGACGAGATCGACAGCATCCGCACCTTTGACCCCGACAGTCAGCGCAGCCTCTACCCAGTGCCGGAAGTGCGCTTGTTACCGGGGCGCGAATTCCCGATGGATGAAGCAGCGCGTGCGCGCTTTCGTAGCCGCTGGCGCGAACTGCTCGAAGGCGACCCGACCAAAAGCCGCATCTACAAAGACATGGGCAACGGCGTGGCCACGGCGGGCATTGAGTACTACCTGCCACTGTTCTTTGAAGAAACCGCCACGGTGTTCGATTACTTGGGCGCTGGACAAGCAGATTCGGCCACTGTGGTGCTGCACGGCGATCTGGAGCCCGCCTTCCAGCGTTTTTGGCAAGACACCAAAGACCGCTACCGCCTGGTGCAAGGTGACCCCGAGCGGCCGGTGCTGCCGCCCGAATCGCTGTTTTTGAGCGCAGAGCAGTTCTACACGCTGACCAACGGCCATGCGAAACTGGCATTGCGCCCCGGCACAAGCGACGTGCCAGACAACACCCTCGCCCAGCCCTTGCCCGAGCTGACGGTGGTGCGCGGTGCCGAAGACCCCTTGGCCCGGCTGCAAGCGCACATCCGCAGCAGCAAATCCCGTGTACTGATCTTGGCCGAAAGCGATGGCCGCAGAGAGAGCCTGCTCGACTTTGTGCGCTCCAGTGGCCTCACGCCCCCGGTGTTCGACAGCCTGCAGGCATTTTTGGTCAGCGATGAAAAAGTCGGCATGGCCACGGCGGCGTTGGTCAGCGGTTTCCACTGGTTCGAGCACAACATCGACTTGGTCACCGAAACCGAACTCTTTGCCGCAGGGGCTACCACCCGACGCCGCAAAAAGCAAGAACAGGTCAGCGACGTCGAAGCGCTGATCAAAGACCTGAGCGAGCTGAACGTGGGCGACCCGGTGGTGCACAGCCAGCACGGCATCGGCCGCTACCGGGGTCTGGTCAACATGGACATGGGCCAGAAAAACGAGGACGGCACCCCAGCCTTGCAAGAGTTCTTGCACCTCGAATACGCCGACCAAGCCACGCTGTATGTCCCCGTGAGCCAGTTGCAGCTGATTGGCCGCTACACCGGCGTGAGCGCCGACGAAGCGCCCTTGCACAAGCTGGGC